>JAVBPL010000105.1:0-32996 GCA_031549645.1 Ruminiclostridium sp.
TTTGATGACGGCGTGTATACAGCGGTAGTCGAGCAAATTTCTGAAGCCGCGAGGCAAAACACGACTAAGGGCTATCTCGAAACTGTAGTTGATGTTATTCTATTAATAGATAACCCCGACAAAAATCTTCGTCATGGCTACACGGCACAAACCGAAATCAAAATCGGCGAAAATAGAGAAATCGCTCTTGTCCCATACGAGGTAATTTGTCAGGACGAAAACAGCGAATATGTCTATATCTTAAAAGGCAATACAGCGGTAAGGCAGGATATAATTACTGGAGCAGAATTTCCAAATGGAGCTGAGCTTATGTTCGGACTTAAAGAAACCGACGAGGTTATAACTTCACCCCAAACTATCACTAATATGGAGCTAGTAAAAAAAATGCAGCACGAGTAGAAATAGGAGGGAAGCAATGTTTAGAAGCATAAGTAAAAATATTTTCAGGAGTAAAACGAGAGCCTTCCTCACTATTTCGGGAATTACAGTGGGGGTGTTTTCAGTAGTGTTAATCTCGGCGATAGGTAACATCGGCACTCACAAGGTCTCCGAAACGCTTGTCAGCATGGGTATAAATTCAATTCTAATCCAGCCGACTGACCCGCTTGCCGTCACTACTCTCTCGCATGAGGATATCGAGGTAGTTACAAAAATCGGAGGTGTCAACAAGGCTATGCCTTTGATGGCAGCCACAAATGAAGCCATTCTTCTCGATAAAAGCATACAGTGCCTGACCTGGGGGATTAACAGCAATGCCAAAGAAATAATATCACTCGAAGCAAAGTACGGCAGATTAATCAGCTCACGGGACACCTCGGCAGAGAGCATGGTCTGCGTAATTGACGAGGATATAGCCCTCGAAACCTACGGCAGAGGAAATGTAGTCGGAAAAACGGCAAAAATTCTGATAGCGGGCAGCTATTATGATTTTGAAATAATAGGAGTGGCAAGCTCGGGAATAAGCACGCTCCAAGCAGCTTTGTCAAATATAATTCCAAACTTTGTTTATATCCCGTTCACGACAATGCAGTCGCTTACTGGACGCTCGACATACGATAAAATCGCAGTTCTAGTAGATGAAAACGCCGCTGACGAAAGAATAAGCGAGCTAATTGAAAGCGGACTTAATAACACCTCAGGAAAAGGTTCTTATATGGCATCAAATCTCTTACAGCAAAAAGGACAGCTTGAAGGCATAATGGGTACCGTAACCGTCGTACTGTCGCTGATTGCGGGGATTTCGCTTTTTGTGTCGGGGCTTACCGTAATGACTACCATGCTTGTTTCCGTAAGCGAACGAACTCGTGAAATCGGTATAAAAAAATCTATCGGTGCAAGAGATTTTGATATTTTAAAGGAATTCTTATCCGAAAGCGTGTTCCTAACCTTTTTAGGGAGTCTCGTTGGCGCGATTATTGCAATAGCTATATCCTGGTTTGGCTGTATCTTAATGGGTTTTGCTTTTATTATTGATATTGGTGCGGTTTTACTTCCTATATGCATTTCGGTGGGAATGGGAGCACTTTTCGGTGCATATCCTGCGGTTAAAGCCGCCAGGCTCCCTCCGATTGAGGCACTTAGATGTTAACAACAACAGAACTCACGCGTATTGGCTCTAGTGGAAAAGGATAGAGTGAATTATATCTCTCAGCACTGTTATAAGCTCAGTATAATTATCGATGCTGTCAAAGGTGTGCCAGATATGTCTAGTACCCATATCCTGCTCGGTCTTATCGGCACATTCTATGCCCAACGACCGCTTCATGCTGTATTCAAGCCAGCCCGTAAAGCTCGCATAGCCCATGTTTAGAACATCTTCAAGGCTGTCCTTAAATTCGACCTTTTTATCTGCTTCAAGCCCTTTAATATATTCCGAAACGAAGGCGGTAAATTTAAGCTTATTAAATTTGCCGCCTTTGTCTTTCGACCAATACATTCCCGTTTCAAGCACATCTACATAAGGATTTATAAACCCTGCCGCTTCCCAGTCAATTATAATAGGCTTCATATCATCTGTCCACAGAACGTTTTTCGGTTCAAGGTCATGATGGCTAAGGAGGGTGTTTTTGAATAAAGCCTTTGATGAAGCCTCAAGCCGCTTATTTATATCCATCAGCTCATCAATCTTCGAAGCCAGCTTATCTCTCCAAACGGCATGTTCGGCTTTATTAAGCATATTCTCCCAATCGGGTAAAGCTTGCTTATCTGTGTAATCATCGATTAAGCCTAGCTCGGATAAATCTGTCTCATGTATCCTTCTTAAATAACCCGCAATGAGCTTTATGTTTACCTCATTCAAATCATCATCAAATAACGTTTTTCCGTTTACCCAGTTAAATAGAAGGTAAAACTGCCCGTCAATTTCCGCAAAATTAATCGCGGGTAAGGCGGGTATGTTCTTCGAGCACAACCTTGCTATATTTTCGGAATTTATATAATTATCCTTTACATAACCGCCGCGCGCCATTATATCTGGGTTTAAAAGCTTTACCGCAAAGCACCCCTTGTCGGTTTCGATGCAGTACATCCGATGCATTTCACCTCCAGTAACCGATACAGGCTCACGTAAAAGCACACCGATGTTATTCGAAGCACATAGCTTTTTAAAAAAGTTGTAGCTATTTTTATATTTCGTTTCCATTTGATGGTTTCCTTCCATTCTTATTGGTTAAGCACTATTAATCCCTACTATATTATTACTATTTGCATCAAATGTCAATTGACAGCCTCTCTCATTAATGCTATAATTACCCACGAAGATATTATAAAAGGGTATAAATTATATGGAATTAACTCGATACGGGATAATCGATAATAAAAACAAGCGTGAGATAGTCCTCTTAAGAGGCAGCGGCTGTAAATGGAAGCGCTGCCGCTTTTGTAATTATCATCTCGATAAAAGCAGCAATTACGCTGAAAATCACGCCGTAAACCTCAAAGCGTTGTCACAAATTACAGGTAAATTTGGGAAACTAGAAGTCATAAATTCTGGTTCCTTTTCCGACCTTGATGAAAAGACAATTGATAAAATACTTAATATATGTAAATCTAAAGGAGTTAACACCATTCACTTTGAAAGCCATTGGATTGACCGCCATGAGGCGTTAAAATATAAGGCTCTTTTCGAAAAGGAATTAATAACTGTTAAAATAAAAACAGGTGTCGAGACCTTCGATTATGAATATCGTGAAAAGCTCTTATGCAAAGGGATTAGTACCGAGAAAGCTGAAGAAATAGCTATATTTTTCGATGAATGTTGTCTGCTCTTTGGCTTATCGGGACAGACAGAACAATCTATGCTAAAAGACATAGAGATAGGGCTTCTGCATTTCGAAAGGGTATGTATTAACATTATGGAGGAAAACGGAATGCCGATAAAGCCCGATTTTGGGGTGATAAAGCTATTCAATGAAAAAATAATGCCACAATACATTAACAACCCTAGAGTTGACATTTTGCTATCGAACACCGATTTTGGGGTTGGCGCGAAGGAGAACATAAATGCCAAATGAAATATTACTTCTAATAACCGTGGTAATCTTCTACGGAATGGTACTGCTTTGGTACATGATGTTCGGTGAACGGGGGCTTTTTTGCTGGACGGCAATTGCAACTATTGCGGCAAATATTGAGGTTATGATTTTAATAAATGCCTTCGGAATGTCACAAACACTCGGAAATGTTATGTTTGCCTCCACTTTTTTAACAACCGATATATTAAGTGAGGTCGCAGGTAAAAAGAAGGCTCAGCGTGCCGTTAATACGGGGATTTTAACCTCAATTTGCTTTATCATAATTTCGCAGCTGTGGCTGCTTTTTACTCCAAGCACGGAGGACTGGGCTTTTTCGAGTATAAACGCTATTTTCAGCAACACACCAAGGCTTATGCTTACGGGATTTGCCGTTTATGCCATTGTACAACGATTTGATGTTTGGCTGTATCACAAGTGGTGGGAGTTTACAGAAAAACGCTTCGGCACCCAGACAGGTTTTCTGTGGCTTCGCAATAACGGCTCGACTATTATAAGTCAGCTGCTTAATACCTTGCTCTTTACCTTCGGCGCATTCTTTGGCACATATAAAGTTCCCGAGCTTGTCTCAATTGCGTTGTCCTCTTTTGTGATTTTTATTATTACAAGTCTGTTAGATACTCCTTTTGTATATCTTGCTCGTGCCATGAAAAATAAAAAGTTGTTTAATACTAATATGGAATAGTATAAGAAGCCTCTATTCTGTCAAGAATAATAGAAAAACAAGGTAGGAATTACAATAATGGCAAAGCAAGGAATGAAAAGACCCGAAATAACCAAGGAAAAACCATCGAAGAACACTTTACCGCCTGTACCCGAGCTTCAGGGTAAAGCCAAAGGCACAAAAAAACAAGCGTCAGAAGCAAAACAAGCCTAGTAAAAATTCGGGTTAGCCTTGCTAACCCGAATTTAATGTTAATGGTGTTAACCGCTATCCGTTTACAGCCTTGCGAATGATTTCAGCCGCAACCTCGAGCCCGACCGAGCTGTCTACCGTAATCTGGTAATCTGCTGCATAACCCCATTTGTTCTGTGTAAAATAATTATAATATGTTATTCTTTTCTTATCCTGCTTCTGAACATAATTTCTAAAGTCCTCAGAGACCTCCTTGTAATCATCTCTTACACGCTTTATTCTCTCGTCAAGCGAGGCGTGAACAAACACCTTAAAGCAGTCCTTCATATCACGCAGTACATATTCCGCACAACCACCTACGATTACGCAGGGGCCATTGGCGCTGATGTCTCTTATAACCTGTGACTGCGCAAGAAAAAGCTGGTCTGAAATGGGTAGGCTAGTCATATATAAGCTATATAATAGACTCATAGTCTTTTTTTCAGAGGCTTCCTTAACGAATTCTTCAGTGAAGCCGCTTTTCTTTGCGGTCAAGGTAATAATTTCTTTATCAAAATAGGGTATATCCAGCTTTTCCGCAACCATTTTACCGATTATGCGCCCACCTGAACCATATTCCCTGTTAATCGTAATTATTTTGTTCATATTAATTCCCTCCAAAACATACGCCATTCTATAGTATTATAATATAACAAATTGCAGATTTTGTCAATTATAAATATAAAAAACGCTAAAATATTGACAAACATCGTAAATATTGATAAAATATAGATATATTAGAAACGAGGAAAAATGAAAGCTTTTTTAAGAATTTTCGTTTTAGTCAGAGCTTTTACAGAAAAAGTTAAGCAGGACTCAGTAGCAGCTTATTCTGCACAGTCTGCTTTTTTTATCATAATAGCGTTTTTTCCTTTCGCAATGCTGCTTCTGACTCTTTTAAACTACATTCCTTTTACAGTTGAGGAGATGGAGCTTTTCACAGTTGACTTTATTTCACCGTCCATTTCGGGTTTTGTCAACTCGATTGTGGGTGAAATTTATCAAAAGGCTTCGGGTGCCGTTATCTCTGTGACAACCATCACCGCACTTTGGTCCTCCTCAAAGGGGCTTCTTGCTATTGTAAGAGGACTTAATATGGTTTATGGTGTGGAGGAAAAACGCAGCTATATAAAGCTTCGGATTGTAACGGTTTTTTATCTCCTAGCGTTTATAATTATGCTTATTTTAACTCTCGGTATACTGGTTTTCGGTGGGAGTATAATAAGCTGGATTAAAGCAAATTTCCCAGCAGCAGCGAATATTCTGAATTTGATTACCAGTCTGCGTTGGCTGTTAGGCTTAGCTATTCTTATCCTTTTCTTTATGTTCATATATACGATAATACCCGAACGAAAAACCAAATTCATGTCCGAGCTACCAGGTGCTGTAATTAGTGCGGTTGGCTGGATTATATTTTCGGCACTATATTCACTCTATGTGGAGCATTTTTCGAATTATTCATATCTGTACGGAAGCCTTACAGCTATTGTACTGCTCATGCTTTGGCTATATATATGTATGACAATTTTATTCTTAGGAGCGGAATTTAACTGCTTCATAAGAGACCCAGAAATCAGACTTAACCTCAAAAACTGGAGAACAGAATATCAGGCAGATAAATTATTAAAAAAGAGGTGCAAAAAATGAACAGCAGTATACTTGACAACCTCACAAATGAACAAATAAACAATGCGTTTCTTGAGATGTACAGCTCGGTAAGTGTAGCTAACGTTACAAAAAATCATTGCAAATTTTTAAAGGCTTCATGGACTCTTGTTAAAAATGCAAGGGATATTTCCACCTGCACCGAGCTTAACGAAGCTGTTTCAAGGGTAATCCACCCCGATGATGAGATGGTGCTGAAGATGTTCGACAATCAGACAATCATCGAGTATTTTGAAACGGGCAAGACTAGCTTTACCACCGAGCTCAGACTTAAAAACGCAGGCGGTGATTACAACTGGATAAAGATGGATATTATCAGGATAAACAATAGTATCCCCGACGACAATGACCTTTACATATTATCGTTATTAACAATGATTGACGAGGAGAAGCGTATCGAGTTCAGCTTCCGTGATGCCACAATAGCGGCGCAAGCGGCAAATCTGTCAAAATCAGATTTTCTCGCTCGGGTAAGCCACGACATACGCACCCCGATGAATGCAATCATCGGAATGACAAACATCGTAAAAGAAAATATAGACAACAAGGAAAAGGCATTAGATGGACTTTCAAAGGTGGAGCTGTCATCACAGTACCTGATGTCGCTAATAAACAATATCCTTGACCTTACCCGAATTGAGAGCGGGAAAATGGTTATAGAACGGACCCCGTTTGATTTAGTTGAATTTGTCAACGAAATCCGTGTCCTAATTGAATCTCAGGCCAAGCTTAAGGATATCCGCTTTAATGTATCGCTCCAGAACATTTCAAGCCGTTATCTTATCGGAGACACGCTGAGGCTTAAACAAATATTCATCAATCTGCTGTCAAATTCATTAAAATTCAATAACAAGAACGGAACTGTTAACTTTTTCGTAGAACAAAAACAGCTTTACGAAAACTGGCTTAATGTGGTATTTGTTGTCAGCGATACTGGTATAGGCATCTCGGAGGAAGCACTTGTCGATATATACGAGCCTTTTGTTAGGCTTAATAAAATGGCGCGAACCTATGAGGGTGCGGGGCTTGGTTTATCTATTGTTCATAATCTTACACTTCTTATGAACGGAATAATAAATGTCAAGAGCGAGCCAGGTAAGGGTACGGAATTTTTGGTCGAAATACCTCTTGAGGTTGACACCACTGTGAACCGTGTTAATCAGCCCAAATTTGAGAAATCTCCATATCAGGAATTCTGGGAGGAGCTGAGTGGCAAAAATATTCTTCTTGCCGAGGACGATATGATAAATGCAGAGATTGCCTACACCATTCTGGAAGCGGGAAAAATGAACGTAACCATTGCTGAAACTGGAATTGAGGCTGTCGACAAATTTATGATTTCGCCCGAATATTTCTACGATGCTATACTTATGGATATTCAGATGCCTCTGATGGACGGCTTTGCCGCTTCAAAAACCATAAGAGCCTTACACCGTGATGACTCAAAAAATATTCCGATTGTTGCAATGACCGCAAACGCTTTTATTGAGGATATCGCCGCCGCTAAGGCTAACGGCATGGACGAGCATTTACCGAAGCCGATTGATATTTCAATGCTGTATAGTACAATTGCAAGATTAATAAATAATAGAGGTAGTTAGTCCAAATGCCTGATTTTAAAGAATTATCAAACATATTTTCACCTGTAACCTTAAAATGGTTTACAGATACATTTAACCAACCCACGGACATACAAATGGCGGCATGGCCTGCAATTGCCGCCGGCAGGGACGTGTTAGTAAGTGCTCCCACCGGAACGGGTAAAACACTCTCTGCTTTCCTTATTTTTATCGACAGATTAAAAAAGCTGGAGCGTGAAGGCGAGTTACAAAAGGAGCTGTATCTGATTTACATATCGCCGCTCAAAGCGTTGGCTTCGGATATACGCGAAAACTTAAAAAGACCACTTGACGGAATTTCGGCACTTGAGGAGGACTTTTACGGTAATCTCAAGGTTTCTATTAGGACTGGCGACACTCCCCAAAGTGAGCGCAGGGCTATGATTAAGGCACCGCCGCATATTCTTATAACCACACCCGAATCACTTTTTCTCATGCTGACAAGTGCTTCGGGTAAAAAAATCCTTAATACCGCAAAAGCCATAATAATCGACGAGCTTCATGCGATGATTGACTCAAAACGCGGAGCTCATTTAATGCTGTCATTGGCACGGCTGGACAAGCTATGTCCGTCCCCCCTACAGCGAATAGGCTTATCTGCTACAATTAAGCCGCTAGAAACAGCAACAAAGTACCTTTCACCGAGAGAAGTGGTGGTTGCCGCTCCCAAAATGAGCAAGAAAATCGAAATAGCCGTTGTCAGCCCCTACGAGGGCAGCGAGGGAATGAAGCCAACTATTTGGGAGGATATGGGGCAGACTGTTTATAAATACTGCAATGGTAAAAACAGCGTTATCGCCTTTCTTGAGGGCAGAGCTATGGCGGAAAAGCTGGCTTATTACGTTAATCAGCTCGGAGGTGAGGGCTTCGCCCGAACCCATCACGGAAGTCTCTCAAAGGAGCAGCGGCATGAGGTCGAGCTGGCTCTCCGTCAGGGGCAGCTACGGCTTCTATGCGCCACCTCGTCTATGGAGCTTGGAATAGATGTCGGAGACATTGACCAGGTACTTCAGGTCGGCTGTCCTGCGACGATTTCAGGCACAATGCAGAGGCTTGGACGTGCTGGGCATAATCCTGGGCGAACTAGTGTTATGTATATATTCCCGAGAACTGCTTTTGAGGGGTTATACTGCGGACTTACCGCCGAAACGGTGCTAACAGGCGGCATTGAATCGTGCCACCCGCCCATGCAGTGTCTGGATATACTGGCACAGCACTTGGTGTCAATGGCGGTTGATGATGGTTATACCGTCGATGATGTAATGGAACTGCTCAGAGGCACTTATCAATATAAAAGCATAACCCGTGAAGATGTAACCGATGTGCTGGCTATGCTTGCGGGTGACTTTGAGCATAACAATGATATACCCGTCCGCCCCCGCATACTGTATGACCGAATTCATGAAACAGTCAGCGGCGACAGCTATAGCCGTATGCTTGCAATTTCATCGGGAGGCACTATTCCTGATAAAGGTATGTATGCCTGTAAAACCGAAAAGGGCATTAAGGTCGGCGAGCTGGACGAGGAGTTCGTTTACGAGTCTAAGGTCGGCGATAAATTTATGCTTGGTACCTTTGCGTGGCAAATCATGGACATAAAAAAAGATGCCGTAACCGTTGCTCCAGCCTCGAAATCAGGAGCCAGACTCCCCTTTTGGAAGAATGAATGGCGGGGCAGAGGAATTGAAACAGGACTGCGTTTCGGACAGATGCTTAGAAAGCTTAATGATGCACATAAAATAGATAAAAATGCTGTTATGACAGAGCTTTATAATTTACACCTAGATGAAATTTCAGCCAAAAGCGTAGGCAATTTCATCAAACGTCAATTTGTATATACAGGGCTTCTTCCCGATGATAAGAATATAATTATCGAGCATTTTAAAGACAGCGACGGTAATTATCAGATAATGTTCCACTCTATTTTCGGCAGACAGGTCAATGCACCCATTGCGGCACTAGTGCAGGAAACGGTGGAAAGGAGCATAGGTGTTTCTGTTAGCTGTGTTGAAGCCGACGAGGGCTTTCTCCTTTATGCAAACGATGGCAGCGACTTACCTAAGGGTATATTCGATAAAGCCATGTATGACAATATCGAACAGCTTTTAGAAACGCTCCTTCCAGCTATGCCTGTTTTCAGCTTTGTTTTCAGATACAACATCAGTCATGCACTTATGATGGGTGTTCGTAAAATGGGCCGTCTGCCGCTGTGGCTTCAAAGAATACGGAGTGCCGAAACCCTCAGTATGATTATTAATCACCCCACTCACCCTATAATACGTGAAACTAAGAGAGAATGTCTTGAGGACTTATGGGATATAGGTGCGGCTCGAATGATACTAGACAGAATAAAAAGTGAGCAGATAACTGTCCATGAGGTCGAAACCGAGTCAGCGTCTCCTATGTCTATGCCCTTTCAGTGGAATATAATCGGTCAGAATATGTACGATTATACTCCTGTTACAAAGAAAGTCAGGGGTGAGGTCGCAAAGGAGATGCTTAAAGCCACTTCCATGCTCTCACCCACACCCGAAAACCTCGGTAAGGTCTCCGAAAGAACGAAGCTTCCGACAACCTCCGGAGATTTACACACACTTTTGATGATAGAAGGCGACTTAGCGGCAGGCGAGCTTGAAATACCAGCCATGTGGCTTGAGGAGCTTATTCGCTCAGGCAGAGCAGCTTATTTGGAGCTTGGCTTATGGATAGCGGCAGAGCAGCTAGAGGAATATACTCAAGCTTTCGAGGAGAATAATCAAAATCTCCAAACGCGAATTATACGCAGGCTTTTAAGATACAGAGGCGCCAAAAGTATAGAGGAAATTTCATCACGGTATCAAATCGATAACGAAAAATGCGAAGAATTATTAATTCAACTCGCCGCAAGTGAAAGCGTAGTTTATAACAAAAATGACGGCTTATACTACCACGCAGAGCTGTATAAGCGCGCAGTAACCGAAACCATTAAGCATCGCCGTGAGGTCTCAACACTTCCTGCTGAAAATTATGCCGCTCTTCTGTCATCAGGGATTAAAAATAAAAGCCTTAATGATATAATCAGCTTTTTGGCTGATAAATTCACGCCTGCCGATACTCTTGAATGCTCACTTTTTCCTTCTCGTGTCGCAGGCTACAGCAATCAAATGCTCGACGCATTCTTAGCCGAGGGTAAATATTTTTGGCAGATGCAAAATGGTCAGATAATTTTCCATTCTTACGACGATATAGATTGGGACAGCGAGGTCGAGATTAAAGCTGATTTAACCGAAAACGAAAAAATCGTGTATGATGCTTTACTTAAGCGCGGCGCAAGCTTTATGCAAGGTCTGTCAAGGCTTATAGGCGGAATTTCACCGCATGAAACCCTGCTTTCACTTGTGAGCAAGGGGCTGGTTACCGCTGATAACTTTATCCCCATAAGACAGCTTCTTAACAGCCAAAGAAACAACGCACCCATAAAGGCACGTATTAATGCAAGGGTTAACGCTTTAACCTCTGGACGCTTTGAAGCCGTGCGAAATGTAACTGAACCTAGTACCGAAAGTAAGCTTAAACGTATTTTATCCGACTACTACATTCTTTCAAAGGAAACGGTGGGAGACATTCCGTGGAGCCAGGCACTTGAAACACTTCGTGTTTGGGAATATACAGGGCAAATTCGGCGTGGATATTACATCGAGGGGCTTTCGGGAGCACAGTTTATTGACGGCAATGCTTACGAAAATGTAATAAATCGCCTTCAAAATCCGAATATGGATATTATCTGGATATCGGCATCCGACCCGTTACAGCCGTGGGGTAAAATTCTCCCGCATGAAACAGGGAAAGGCTTTTCGAATATCTCCGCAACCGCTCTTTGCCTTAAAGGCGGGGTTATAATTGCGGCCTTTGAAAGAAATGGACAGGTACTCAAGGTTTACGATAAGAGCTTGCTCTCTGAGGCACTAATGCAGTTTAAAGCTGATTATAAGAATAAAAGAATTTATCAAAATCGTGGTAATATCACGGTCAAGGAATATCCCTCTGATGCGGTCGAGGTATTGAAGGCAGCAGGTTTTTCTATGCAGTTGCTGGATTTTGTGCTTTACCCGACTTCGTTATGAGGTATTGAAAATACTTCCAATCAATGTTATAATAGTAACAATGTTTTCGAAAGGAATTATAAATATAAATGAAATTAGGAATGGTTGGGCTGCCTAATGTAGGTAAAAGCACATTATTTAACGCCCTCACAAACGCAGGTGCCGAATCGGCAAACTACCCCTTCTGCACAATTGAACCGAACGTAGGAATAGTCTCCGTGCCCGACGAAAGACTGGACAAGCTGGCTGAAATGTATAAGCCAGACAAGTTTACTCCCGCCGCACTGGAATTCGTGGATATTGCAGGGCTTGTTAAGGGGGCATCAAAGGGTGAGGGTCTCGGAAATAAATTCCTCTCGAATATCAGAGAGGTCGATGCAATTATTCATGTTGTCCGCTGTTTTGAGGACGACAATGTTGTACATGTTGACGGTTCGATTAATTCGCTCCGTGATATTGAAACTATTAATATTGAGCTGGTTCTTGCCGACCTTGAGATACTTTCACGCAGGCTTGACCGTGCGAAAAAAATGCTCAAGGGTGACCGTGCCTATCAAGCGGAAATCGACCTACTAGAAACACTTATTCCTTATATGGAGGAGGGCAATTCCGCCCGCTCGTATGATTTTAGTGAAAATGAGCTGGAGCTTATCAAAACATCACCGCTGCTTTCCCTAAAGCCTGTAATTTACGCCGCAAATTTATCTGAAAAGGATTATGCCGCCGATTTTTCAGCCAATAAAAATTATATGACCGTTAAAGAGCTTGCTGAAAAAGAGGGCAGCGAGGTGTTCCCAATCTGCGCTCAAATCGAAGCTGAAATTTCGGGAATGGATAAAGCTGATAGGAATATGTTCCTCGCCGAGCTGGGGTTAACGGATTCTGGTCTTAACCGAATTATTAAGCATAGCTACAAGCTTCTCGGCTTAATTTCGTTCCTAACCTCGGGCAAGGACGAGTGTAGAGCCTGGACAATAAAGGCAGGCACAAAGGCTCCTCAGGCAGCGGGAAAAATTCATACCGATTTCGAAAAGGGCTTTATCCGCGCTGAAATAGTTTCATTTGACGACCTGATGCAGAGCGGTACAATGACCGCCGCAAAGGAAAAAGGGCTTGTACGCCTTGAGGGCAAGGAATATGTAATGCGTGACGGCGATGTGGTGCTGTTCCGCTTTAATGTGTAAAAGCGGTGACTTAAATGGCTAAGATTTATAAAAGGCGAAATCCGCATATTAAGAAGCTTTCCCTGCTTTTTATGACACAGGTGCTTTTTGCTGTAATTCCTGTTTTTCTCCTTGTAATGATATTAGGCTTCATCGGTGACGAAAATCTGCCGCTTACCTTGATTTTTATTGGAATTGTAATACTTATCATGGTGCTTTACTGGCTTGTTGCGAGACGTTACAGGATAATTTTATCTGGCTATCACGGCGAAAGAACGCTTAAAAATATTATTAAGCATCTCAGATGGCGGGACCATACGGCAATTTTCACGAATTTGCCGATTTGCTACAATCGCCGCCGTTCCGAGCTCGATATGCTGGTGGTAAGCGAGACGGGGATTTTCCTAATCGAAGCCAAAAATCATTCAGGAACTATTTACGGCTCTGAAGCTGACTATACCTGGCTTCAAAAAAAATACCGCAAAAACGGTAAAATAAGTGAAAAAGAAATTGAAAATCCTCTTCGTCAAACTAAAAGACAACGCGATATATTAAAATCTATTTTACGCTCTGCGGGACTTGATGCTTGGATAAACGAAATTATTTATTTCGCAAATCCAAAGGTAAAGCTGAAGCTTGATTTGAATGAGGCGTGTGTCTGTGGTAACGAGCATGAGTTAATACAGATTATAAACAGCTTTAAGAAAAAGATTATAGCAAAAAAAGACTACGAAACTATAATTAATCTCTTGGCAGATGAAAATAACGACAAATAACACGCACCGATTGTTGTGCACTATTCACAAATATTTTAAATTATGTAAAAATATAATATATTATATTGACAAATTCGAATTAATATATTATAATGATGACAACAAGTAAACCTCCAATTTCAATTTTTTGATTTTCTTTTCATTTTCGTTGTCTCCTTTCTTTTGTTCTACACATTATAAATTATTTTACCTAAGACCCTACGTTGGGTCTACCTTTTTGCCATAAAATAAAAAAAAGGCTATCTAATTTGGTAGCCTTTTATCATTTTATTCAACATTCTGAATTTGCTCGCGTATTTTTTCAATCTCGCTCTTGGCATCAACGATAATCTTTGTAACCCGCAAATCCTGTGCCTTTGAGCCTATAGTATTTACCTCACGGTTCACCTCTTGCACTAAGAAATCGAGCTTTCTTCCGATATTATCCTCATTTTCAAGCATTGCACGGAACTGCGAAATATGACTCCGTAAACGCACGGTTTCCTCGTCAACCGCTGTTTTTTCGGAGAAAAGTGCCGCTTCGAGAAGAATTCTCTGTTCATCAACCTGATTATTCTGTAGGATTTCCTGCATTTTTTCGAATAATCTTGCTCTGTAAGCCGACACAGTGTCAGGCGAAATTTTTTCCACCTCACCCACCATAGCTTCAATATCAGAGAGCCTTGACAGGATATCAGACTTCATGCGTTCACCCTCAGTTTCACGCATTGTAATAAATCTATCCATCGCTATTTGCGTAACACCCTCAACTGCTTTCCAAATCTCGTCCTCATCGACATCAGCTTTGAGCACATTAAAGGCATCGGTCATTTTAAATACATCGGATAATGCTAAATTGTCCTTTAAATCGAACTTATCTTTAACCTCTCTGAGCGAATTAACATAACCCTCAACCACCATCGGGTTTACGGTAATCTGCGTTTCCTTCCCCGAAACATTGTAGATTGAAACGCTTATCTCAACCTTACCTCGGCTGATTTTGCCTTGGAGCAGGCTCTTGAGCTTATCCTCAAGGTACATATACGAACGGGGGAGCTTAGATGAAAATTCAAAGTATCTGTGATTAACAGAACGTATTTCTACTAAAATTTCACGTCCGTCTATTATCTGGTGTTCTCTGCCAAAGCCTGTCATGCTTCTAATCATGGTTTATAGTCCCCTTATATTTTAATAAATAATCTACTGCTGTTAAAATCCCTATACGTCCTGCGGAAAAATTCAACCCTCCTTGAATGTAAACCGCAAATGGTTGTCGGATTGGAGCATCGGCACTGAGCTCGATTGATGCCCCTTGCGTAAAAGCACCCGCCGCCATAATTACCTCGCTGTCGTACCCAGGCATCGCCCAAGGCTCAGGTGTTACAAAGCTGTCGATGGGGCTTCCTGCCTGTATACCCTTGCAAAAAGCCACAAGCTCCTCTTTGCCGCCAAGCTCGAAAGCCGCAATTATATCAGTACGCTTTTCAAAATACTGCGGATATGCCTTATATCCCAGTAACCCCAGCATTGCGGCACAGAAAACGGATGTTTTGAGTGCACCTGCTACCGCTGACGGAGCATGGAATAATCCCAGATACATACCCCTGTTTTGCGTTAAAGTGCAGCCCGCCTCTCTGCCTATCCCGACGGTGGTTAGCCTATTTGCACACAGCTCGATTAAGTCGGCTCTACCAACTATATAACCACCCGTTTCGGCAATTCCGCCGCCAAGGTTTTTAATAAGGCTGCCTATCGCTATATCGGCACCGACCTCTGTCGGTTCCCTCTCCTCGCACAGCTCTCCATAGCAGTTATCGACTATTATAATGGCATTAGGGTTGGCTTTTTTAACCGCTTCTATCATCATTTCGATTACGTCTATGGTGAGCGAGGGACGAAGCGAATAGCCCCTTGACCTCTGTATATAAGCAACCTTACAGTTTTTCGCTTTGTTTTCAATTTTGGTATAATCAGGCTTCCCGTTATCAAACAGTGAAATTTCGTCATAATTAATTCCAAATTCCTTAAGCGAGCCGCCCGTTTCACCAAAAATAACTTCAGACAAAGTATCGTACGGCTTTCCCGTGAGTGATAAAAGCATATCGTTCGGACGAAGTATTCCAAATAGTGCAGTCGAAATTGCATGAGTGCCGTTTATGAAGTTATGCCGCACAAGTGCGCTTTCCGTGCGGAATACGTCGCTGTAAACCTCATCTAGTTTATCCCTGCCGCAGTCATCATAGCCATATCCATTTGAACCCAGCAAATGCATGGCACCGACTTTATTCTTCTGTAATGCACTAAGTACCTTCTCAGTATTATACCGCTCTATTCTATCTATTTCTCTAAACTGCTCCTCGGAAAGCTTTTCAGCCTTTTCCGCAAGCGTAATTAAATTCTTATCAAATTCGTAAAATCCCATCTAAACGTCCAATCTATATATCTGTGCGGCACTGTCAATTCTTTTGTACCCCACATTTTCGTAGAAGCTCTGCATTTTGTCTCTACAAACAAGGAGTACACGCTTCCCCATTTTACTGTATCTGCCCGAAACCTCACGCAGCATTTCGGTGGCAAGGCCTTTACCTCTGCACTCGGGCAGCGTTGCAACCTGAGTTAAAAACACTATGTCGTCACGGTCATACAAAACAGTCACCGTGGAAGCATTCTTATAAAGAACGGTTTTCGATATTCCATGCCTTATTCTGTGGGAAACATCGGTTATCCAGTTTTCATAATTTATGTTAAAGCCATGCTTAAGTATACTGTAAACCTCATCGAGTTTAGGCTTTTCATCAAGCTCATGCTCCTCATATTCGCCGATATATTCCATTAAATTGTTGTATAAATATTCACCTGTGATACACGGTTCAAGCTGCCTCAACACGCTTTCTGAAAGGAAAACCGAGGTCGCTCTGTTAGCTTTTAAGTAAGCAGCAAGCTCCCCCGCATCATAATCCTCTGTATAGCTTTTTATAACAAAATCACGGTCAAGCTTTGACATGATGAGCGAATTGTCCTGTTTATAGAAGCTGCAAAAATCATAATCAGAGCCATAAGCCTGATATAAAACCTTTATTTTCCCCTCGTAAATATCGCTGAATTTAAGCTCCTCGAGGAGCTTATTATCTGAGATTAATGAAATCATAAGATTGCTATTTCCTCCAATGCTTTCTCAGCGAGAACACGCATTTCGTTTAAATCTCTTTTGTCTATTACGCACGACGGCGAGTGAAGGTATCTGCACGGCACCGACAAGGCAATAGTTCGTATGCCGCCTGCGGTTTTGTGTATAATTCCGCTGTCGTTGCCGCCCGCAACCATGGTTTTGGTCTGACATTTGAGATTATTCTTTTCCGCTATATCAAACATAAGCCTGTACAGCTCTTTATCGTAAACCGTACTTCTATCCATATAAGAAACTACGGTACCCTTACCTAATTCACATACACGCTTTTCACCGCTGACATCAGGGATATCTGCGGCTGTTGTGGCTTCAAGAACCAAGGCAAAATCAGGTTTTTCTATATAAGAAGCCACACCTGCACCACGCAGTCCAATCTCCTCCATAGCTGTAAACACAAAATGGTTGTCATACTCCAAATCGCCGTTTAAAAGCATATCAAGCATAATCGCACAGCCTATTCTATCGTCCAAGGCCTTGCCTTTTATTTTCTCTTCCCCAAATTCAAGGTATTCGCTTATAAAATAGGCATAATCACCAAGCGAAACGTTCTTTAACGCCTCCTCATAGGAAGTGGCGCCTATATCTACTGAAAGCTTTTCAAGCTTTGGCTGCTCATTCCTCTGCTCGGTGGTGAGAAGATGAATAGGTGTACCGCCAATAATACCGATTACACCACTTTCAAAGCGTATCTTTCTGCCCATTAAGACCTTATCGAGTATGCCGCCGACTGCCATTATGGAAATATATCCGTCCTTATCAATATGGTTTACAATAAAACCAACCTCGTCCATATGTGCGGCAACCATCACCTTGTTTTTCGGCTCGCTCCTGCCCTTTTTAAATACATGGAGATTACCGACATTATCGGTTTCAATTTTCACATCTGTTTTTTTAAGCTTTTCGATTATATATTCACGAACTTCGTTTTCGTTACCAGAGACAGCATCAAGGCTGCAAAGCTCTTCTAAAATTCTATACATCATTATAATCATTCCTTCCTCTTAAGGAGTTTTATGCCGAGTATGTTTTTGAGGTATAAAACGACGGGTTTGAAACAAATCAAAGATTTGTTTCAAACTTATCCCTCTCGAATATATTCGTAAACTAACCTGCCAACCGCTTCAATATCGCTTATCTGAACCATTTCAACTGGTGTATGCATATTTCGCTCTGGAATTGAGAGCAAGGCGCATTTTACACCGCTTTTTGAAACGCTGATTTCATCTGCATTTGAACTCGTTTTGCCTGCCATGACTTCAATTTGATAGGGGATTTCACATCTTTTTGCTATTTCCACCAGCTCATCGTACATTTGACGGTTCAGCGACGGAGCAATTCCTATCATTACCCCCTCAGAAAGCTTTCCAGTCTCGATTTCCTTTGAACCCTTGTTATACCCATAACTGACATCAACCGCAATGGCATAATCTGCTTCTGCGTTGTAGCTTCCAATAACCGAACCGCGGCTGCCAAGCTCCTCCTGCGAGGAAAAATTGATTTTTATATTAAATCTGCTTTTTCCACATTTCAGAATATCGAGCGCATATAAAATGCTCGCAACCCCCGAACGGTCGTCTAAAACCCGTCCGCTTACTCTGCCGTTCAGATGCTCATCAAAGCTGCTGTCTACTGTAATCTTATCACCGAGAGAAACAATCTTAGATAGTGCTTCCTTACTAAAGCCTGTATCTATCGCAATATCCTCTGCTTTAACAGCCTTATCGCTTTCCTCGCTCAAATGCGGCGGAAGCACGCAAACAACGCCTTTTATGGGCTGTAAACCCCAAATGGTTACTGTCTGTGCAGGTAAAATTCTCCTATCCATTCCGCCCACCATGCTTACCTTTATAAAGCCGTTTTCATCTATAAAGGTAACGATCATGCCAATTTCATCGATATGGGCGTCAAGCAGAATTGTAGGCAGAGACGGAGAGGTCATAATGCTCCCCGTCACTGTTCCGAATTTATCGATATTTGCATCGTTAACATATTCTGCCAGTAGATCCTTTGCAATTTTTGATGCATTGCACTCCTCGCCAGATACTCCCGGAGCAGAGCATAACACCTTCAAAGCATTTTTTATATTCATCAAGTCACCTATAAATTTTATTTAAACGCGGCGATAGATTTAAGGATTTTTTCCATTTTATCCTCTGCGTTTTTAAGCTTACTGCGCTCCTGTTCGACCTGGGCAGGCGGTGCCTTACTGATAAAGCCTTGATTATTAAGCTTTCCCGATAAGAAGTCTATATCCTTTTGAATAGCGGCTTTTTCCTTTTCAAGCTTTTCGAGTTCCTTTGCTGTATCAACAAGCTCGCCAGTCGGCATAAAAATTCGAGCAGTATTTGTGACAACAGTCACCATATTTTCAAGACTGTCGCTCTTTTCCGTAATGCTTATTTCACCCGCACCTGCCAGCTTTTCAAAAAACGGGAAGCAGCCTTTAAATAGCTCATGGTTTTCGGAAGCAGACTCAATTATCATTTTTACCTTCTTTGACGGAGGTACATTCAGCTCCGAACGTTCAGCACGAATGGCAGTAATTGCATCAACTATCCTCTGAAAGGCATCAAAATCATCTTTGTAATTTAACGCCTCGTTATACTTATCCCAGTCGGAAAGCATAATCGTAATGTCTGTTTCCTTTGGCATTGCCGACCATATTTCTTCGGTTATAAAAGGCATAAACGGATGAAGAAGCTTCAACATACCCTGCATTACATAAACGAGTATATTCTGTGCGGCATTGGCTTTCTCACCGCCCTCCGCAATTCTCGGTTTAGTAAGCTCGATATACCAATCGCAGTAAACATTCCAAATAAAGTCGTGAATGTTACCAACCGCAATACCCAGCTCAAACGCCTCAAGATTCGAGGTTACATCACGCACAAGGTCGTTGTACTGCTTAAGGAGCCATTTATCCTCAATGTTTAGCTTTTCGGGAAGCATAGGTGCCTTCATATCATCTGGCAAATTCATTAGTATATAGCGTGAAGCGTTCCAAAGCTTATTTGCAAAGTTTCTCGAAGCTGTGATTTTGCTCTCGGCAAAACGCATATCGCTGCCAGGTGCGTTCCCCATAACTAGCATCAGCCTTAAGGCATCAGCACCATATTTTTCAATTACCTCAAGCGGGTCAACGCCGTTACCTGAGGATTTGCTCATTTTACGTCCCTTCTCGTCACGCACTATTCCGTTGAAAAGTACGGTGTTAAAGGGTATTTTGTCGGTGTATTCAAGCCCTGAGAATATCATTCTCGCAACCCAGAAGAAAATAATATCAGCCGCGGTCACCAGTGTCTGTGTCGGATAGAAAAACTTAAAATCCTCTGTTTCCTCTGGCCAGCCTAGTGTCGAGAAAGGCCAAAGTGCCGAGCTGAACCATGTGTCTAGGGTATCCTCATCCTGCTTCATCGCACCGCCGCATTTTGGGCAGGTTTCAGCACTAGTCTCGCTGATAAGCTCATGCTTACAAAGCGGATTTTGGCAGTAATATGCAGGTATTCTGTGTCCCCACCATAACTGTCTTGAAATACACCAGTCTCTGATGTTTTCCATCCAGCCGAGGTACGAATTTTCGAAGCGTTTCGGTATAAATTTAATTTCGCCGCTTTTTACCACATCAATTGCGGGTTGTGCAAGCTCGTCCATTTTGACAAACCACTGGAGACTTGCTTTTGGCTCAACTACCGTTTTGCACCGCTGACAGGTGCCTACGTTATGAACGTGCGCCTCAACCTTTAAGAGAAGTCCCTCGTTTTCTAAATCAGCTATCATCTGCTTTCTGGCATCATATCGGTCCATGCCCTGATACTTACCGCCCACTTCATTCACAGTTGCGTCATCGTTCATCATAGAGATAATCGGCAGATTATGTCTTTGACCTACTTCGAAGTCGTTCGGGTCATGTGCAGGGGTTATCTTAACCACACCTGTGCCAAATTCTCTGTCAACATATTCATCAGCGATAACAGGGATTTTTCTATCCGTGAGAGGAAGCCTTACGGTTTTTCCGATAATATTCTTATAACGCTCGTCGTCGGGGTGAACAGCAACAGCAGTGTCACCGAGCATTGTTTCGGGACGGGTAGTCGCAACGATAACAAAGCCCGAACCGTCAGTTAAGGGGTACTTGATGTGCCAAAAGCTGCCGTCCTTTTCCTCGTATTCGCACTCAATATCCGAAATCGAGGTCTTACAAACAGGACACCAGTTGATAATACGCACACCATGATAAATCTTACCCTCGTTGTAAAGCTTGATAAACACTTTCTGAACCGCTTCGGAGCAGCCCTCATCTAGAGTAAAGCGTTCACGGCTCCAGTCGCAGCTTGAGCCTAGCTTTTTAAGTTGATTTACAATCTTACCGCCATATTCACGGCGCCATTCCCAGGTGCGTTCAAGAAACTTCTCTCTGCCGAGTTCTTCCTTGGATTTGCCCTCTTTCTTTATTGCGTCAACCACTCTTGCCTCTGTCGCAATTGATGCATGGTCAGTACCAGGCAGCCATAAAGCCGCATAGCCCTGCATTCTACGCCAGCGAATTAAAATATCTTGATATGTTCCGTTAAGAGCATGCCCCATGTGTAGCTGCCCCGTAATGTTTGGAGGCGGGAGAACAATTGTGTAAGGTGTTTTGTCCTTGTCGATTTCTGCTTTAAAGCAGCCATTCTCCTCCCAGCTTTTATAAATTCTATCTTCAAATTCATTCGGTGAATAAGTTTTTGCCAGTTCCTTCATTTTTATTACCATCTTTCCTCTTACGCCAATGACAAGCGAATATCGTTGTTTGAGTTTGTCATAAGGCGGTTTGAAACAAATTTTAACCTGTAAAAACAAAAGATAATAAAAATTTGTTTCAAACTTAAGTCAACCTTTCTTGTTTAAAAGTTTATTGTAAATTTCTTCGTCGGGAGTGACGAAAAGTGTTTTGTTATTTGTAAAAATGACCATTCCAGGCTTAGCACCCTGCGGCTTCTTAACATACTTTACGAGAGTGTAATCGACTGGGACTCGGCTGCTGTTTCTGCCCTTTGAGCAGAATGCCGCCAGCACCGCTGCTTCGTATAGTGTTTCCTCCTTCGGCTCCTGTCCGTTGTTTTTAATTATAACATGGGAGCCTGCAATGCCTTGCGTGTGGAGCCACATATCGTTTGGCGACGAGGTTTTTAGTGTCAATAAGTCATTTTGTTTATTATTTTTACCAACATAAATATCGGTGCCGTCGCTTGCTTTAAAATGCATTGGGGGCTGTGCTTTAGGCTTCTTTTCGTTCTTTGCTTTACCCCGATTTTTGATATAGCCCGTTTCAACTAGCTCCGCTTTGATTTCTGCAAGCTCGGTTTCAGTTGCCATGCGGCTTGCGGCATCAAATACGCTGTCGATATATTTAAGCTCCTCCTCGCCCTCCGCTATGAACTTAGTCAACATTTTTTCGGCTGTATCTAGTTTTTTATACTCCTGATAATATTTTTGTGCATTTTGGACAGGTGTAAGCCTTATGTCAAGCCGAATTTTCTCCATTTCGCCGCTATAAAAGTTAAGGGCCTCAAGCTCGGTCATTCCTTTTTGCATTAGGTGTAAATTTGAGTTGATTATGTCACCCCAGACTCGAAACCGATCACGGTTATTACACTCCTGAAGCTCCATTTTCTGTGTTTCAAGCTTTCTTGAAATACGCTCGTAGGTGTTTAACAGCATTTTGAGTAAATCGCCCGAACGCTGTTTTATGCGTTCTACTGCCGCCTTGCTGTTGAAATATTTATCGAGCAGTGCATTTGCACTCTCGGCTTCGGTAACTACTGCCTCATTTCCATATTGCTCGATATTTATGAAGCTGAAATCTATCGGTTTTCCATTAGCTTTCTCTGTGATTATTACGGGTTTCCCTTTGCCCTTGACATAATTTCCAGCACGGGTTAAAAAGAACATCAGCCGTTCAAATTTTTCTTTATCTACGGCATCAACCGTAACATCTATATCATGAGCGGTATAATATGCACATTCTCGTGCAAATATCGGTGCAATTCCCTCAAAAATTGCAGTTATCGCCTTAGATAATCGCTCATTTTTTCGTTCTTCAAGTGCTTTTCTTAGTTCCGTTTCGCCAAAATCTAAGAGACTGAGCCTTTCGGCTCTAGGGGGAAGTTCATAAATAATGTTCGGGAGCACTCTTCGAACCGAGCTTATTTCGTCAGTAACACGCTTAATACTGTCCACAACTCGCCAAACCAAACCGTTTTCGTCCTGTTCACCCTTTGAGGTTAACAGCATAATATTACTGGAACGCCCCATTATTTCTATCGTGAGTCTGTTGGTAACCATATCGCCAATCTCGTTCATGCACTCGAAATAAAAGTCTAGTATACGTTCAAGCCCGTCCTGCTTAATATCAATTAATTTTCCCCCGCCCAAATGCTTACGGAGCAGCATGCAGAACATCGGAGGTGACATTGGGTTCTCGAAAGAAAGCGCAGTAACGGAAACACGGGCCGATATCGGATTTGCTGAAAACATCAGCTTCTCGTTACCGCTCCCCGTCCGTATAGATAAAACGATTTCCTCTCTTGAGGGCTGATAAATTTTATCCACACGCCCGCCTATTAAGCCTTTTTCAATTAGTTCGTTTTTTACAATATGTAAAAACGCTCCGTCAAGTGACATGAATTAATCCTCATCATTAAAGATAGCTACACAAATCCTTGCTGCTATCCAGAATTATTGTTTCTATTTCTTTAAATTTATTATCAAGCTGCTTTTTTAAAGCAACACAAATAGTATTTTCCGTGTGGAAATGTCCTGCATCAATAAGTGTAATACCCATGTTTTTTGCATGGACAAAAGCCGACCATTTAACGTCTCCTGTTATATAAGCATCGCATTTTTGTTCAATTGCATTCTCCAGCTCACTGCTGCCGCCACCCGAGCAAACTCCGATACGGCGTATTTTAATCCCTGCGTCATAATATCTTACCGAGGTGCAGCTAAAGGCTTGCTTACACTTTTCAACCAGTTCGGAGGCTGTAAACTCATTTTGGGTTACAGAAATTCTTCCGTATCCCGAGCCATCAGAATTCTGGGCACTTATGATTTCCTTACTGGCAGGTAATCCCAATAGCTCCAGCATTATATCGCTTAGCCCACCCTCTGTAACGTCGTAGCTAGTGTGCGACGCAATGTGCGAAACTCCGCTTTGTACCAGCTTATAGACAACATCCTCGGCTTCAAGGGTTTTCAAGGGATTAAATATTATGGGGTGATGCGAAATTACTAAATCAATGCTTTTGCTTTTACATTCTTCAATTACATCAACTGTTACATCGGCACATAAGCCTATTTTACAGACTTCTTTTTTAAAGCTGCCCACATTCAATCCACAGTTGTCGGAGCTTGCCTGTCGCTTAAAAGGTGCTATAATATCTAGATAATCATAAATATCTTGAACTGTCATAATAATAAACCCTCTATCTCCTTTGCAACTCTCTCTAAATCTGGAATTGCTTTAGCTTTCTTCCGTATTTTTATAAGCTGTTCGGCAATATATTCTTTATCCCTTTGCATACCTATGTAAGCGAAATTGTCATCAACATCTTGCTTAACCCCTGTATAATATGCATAAATTATTGTATATATTTTTTTATCGCAGCTTGCTGATTTTTCCTCTAGGATTTCAAAACCGTTTTGGTATAGACCTCTCCTAAGCTCAGAGTGTCTTGTCATCGGCTGCAAAACAAGCCTTGTATCTGCATTTGCAAAATGACAACCTTTTAAGATTTCCACTATTGTTTCGCCACCCATACCAGCGATTATGATGTCGTCAGCATATTTTATCCCTTTTAAGCCATCGGATAATATTAATTCAATATCCGTAACACCGTAATACTCCATTGTTTTAGCCGCAGACTTAAGCGGATTTTCCCCAATATCAGAGGCTATAACAAGCTTTTGCCCCTGCTGTTTTAAATAGCAGGGGACAAGAGCATGATCAGTTCCAATATCAGCAACAATTTTGTCTGGACGCACAAAATCCGCAATAGCTTGCAGTCTGGCATCCAGTCTTACGATCAGCCCAGTATCCGGCATTTGATTAATTTCCAACCGCTTTATTCAAATTCTGGACGAGCTCGTTAGCATCAACACCATGAACCTCACAGGCTTCTCCTACTGTTTCGCCGCGTGCGGAAGGACAGCCGAGACAATGCATACCCATTTCGAGGAAATAGGGTGCAGTAGCTTGTCCGTTAAAGTCCAGTATATCTCCAATTATTGTATCTTTTGTAATTTCCATTTTATTTAAGTTCCTTTCATTAAGTTCTTTTATTATATACCATTTTGGGGTAAAATACAAGTTTTTTATATATTATACTCCAGCTTTTTATTGAGCGACATAAATAGCGGCAAATGCAAGGAAACAATACGCCTTGCGATTTCTGTTGCTATACCCTCATTATAAATATGTGAGGTTAAATTTCTGTCAGAAATAAGTGTCAGCCAACCTTTATCATCATCAATGATTTTGTTGGAATATGCAATACGCATTATATATTTAGGAAAGCTATTTTCAAGTACAATACCCTGCTGTTCGAAGTATTCTTTTAAAAAAGAAACAGTTACCGTGTAGGTAAACTCAAAACGCTGAATAACGCTATCTCTTACAATGGAATCTTCACCATCATATAATTCGCATACCTCACTCAAACGCGCAAGAGCATTATTAAAATTCTGATATTTATAATTCAAGTTACCCATAAATGACAATACCATCCTTTTCAATTTCTTTTAAAAGCGCCTTGTTCTCCACACCCTCAATATAAACGAAATCAAACGCAAGAAGTGTTGAAACATTTTCTAGTATCTCTTGTTCAAAAGATAGCCGCTCATCATGCCTGAGTCCCCATATGGCAAGGTCAATATCAGAGCGTGGCGAATTATCACCTCTTGCGCGCGAGCCGAACAAAACAACCCTCTCAAGGTCAAACTTAAGTGATATTGATTTTATTTCATCTATTATTATTTCCATATCAACCATCAATTAAGCACCCCCCCTTAGGACACAATGCTCTTTTAGCGTACATTCCGTGCATTTCGGTGACCTTGCGGTGCAGACAAGCCGTCCGTGCCAAACCAGTCTATGACAGAAGCCGAGTGATTTATCCTCGGGTAAAATCGCCCTTAATGCTTCCTCAACCTTTTTTGGCTCCTTTGTGTTAACACTTACAAGACCTAATCTGTTTGAGAGCCGAATTACATGAGTATCAGTCACCACAGCGGGTTTTCCATACAAGTCTCCGATAATTAGGTTCGCTGTTTTACGCCCCACGCCAGGCAGCTTAACAAGCTCATCGATACTGTCGGGAACAGTATCGCTATATTTATCATGTAAAATTCTACACATCAGAACTATGTCTGTCGCCTTGGTTTTGCCAAGACCGCAGGAATTTACCATTTTTTGAACTTCGTCTATATCTGCCGATGCGAAATCCTGTATAGTCTTGTACTTAGCGAAGAGCGGCGGAGTTACCTGATTTACTCTTTTGTCCGTGCACTGCGCCGAAAGCCTTGTCGCAATCAAAAGCTCGTGGGGTTCATTGTACATTAACTCGCATTTCACCTCAGGATAAAGCCTAACGAGTTCTTCCATAATTTCATATATCATTATATCCACTGTATGAATGCCGTTTTATCGTCTTTATTATAACCAGCTCTTTCGTAGAAGGAAAGTGTTTCGGCTTTTTTCGAGCCTGTCATGAGCATAATTTTATAACAATTTTCGTTTAATGCCATATCTTTAGCATAATTTAGGATAGCCGTCGCATAACCCTTTCCGCGATAAGCTCCGCTGGTAATCACATTTTCAACCAATGCATATGGCTGCTGATGATGAGTAAGATTTGGAATTATAACCATAACACACGATGAAATAATCCGCTCATTTATTACCCCGACAATAATATGATGATTTTTGTCTGCTAAAATATTCTGCCATAAATCATCGAGCTTTTTATCAAAAACAGGCATTTCATTCCCGTGAAGCTCAGTATAAAGCTCCATTAAGCCTTTCAAATCCTCATAAGCTGCCTCTCTGATAATCATTCTATATCCCTCTCATAAAATCATCAAGCAATGAGCTTATTATATCCTTTGCAAACTCGCAGGCAACCAACGCAGTTTTAAGCCCTCTGATATACCCAACCTTGTCACCCCCATCAAGGGTGTTTTGAGCGAGTGCCATGTAGTATCCAAACCTATGTAGCTCAGGCAAAATCTTAACATCATCGTCATTTAAAAGTGCGGAATTATAAACATTCGTTACATAGATAATCAACGCCGATACAAACACTTTATAAAAGTAAACCGAGTATATTCCAAGCCCGTTTCCGCTGAAAACAGCCGCCTCAAGGAGACTTGAGAGCCAGAACACATATGCTATGTTTTCGTAATAATCTCCAACTTTAAGATTATTTACTATTAGCTCCGGTAAATCATTATGAGCCTTATATATATAGCTAATCTGCTCACGCATTAATTCATAGTTAAGCAGCTCAAGTATGCTTCTGTTATCTATACTATGTTTAATGCACAGATACTGAAT
Organism: Ruminiclostridium sp.; assembly: GCA_031549645.1. GTDB lineage: Bacteria > Bacillota > Clostridia > Oscillospirales > Ruminococcaceae > Ruminiclostridium_E. The sequence goes on from JAVBPL010000105.1 coordinate 27,488, forward strand.
TTCAGAGAAGCCGCTCCTCCATTTAAAGTCTGTTATAAAGCTATTTATTCCCGCCTTTATCTGGGAGCTGTCCGACATGGCTAAAAGCTTTATCATACGAATATAATCTCCGTCGCTCTGGCTTTCAGAAAGTGCCTTCACAAATTCACCTGGGTATTTCAGCGAATAATATAAATCCTCTAAAAAGCATTCAAAGGCTTCGGCCTTATCAGTATTATTTTCGTCTCTTATTACATCGTAAATATCAGCGAGTGGTGAATATTTCATGCTAACAAGCACTATATTCTTAAGAATACCGAGTGAATTTTTAAACGAATACCTCCGATACTCCTTCTTCCACTCTCCAAAAACATCTGAACCCTCAATATTAGCAAGGCAGAACATCAGATGCCTAAATGAATTGAGCTCCTTCTCCTCGCCAATGTTCTCAATTGTTACATAAGCCATCATGTCTGCGTTAATTTTACCTTGCTTATACAGCTCCTGATGCTCCCGACACCTTTTGAAGGCATCAGCCGCAGCATCGAATTTATGCTGCTCCTCATACACCTCGCCGAGATGATAATATACGTCAATAAGCGTTACATCATTTTTCATGCGAGAAATGTATTCATTCCCATATGCTATCGCTTTTTCCTTGTCGTTTTTTTAATAATATTCAACCGCATTTACGTAAGCCACAGGCGCAAATACATGACTTGATGTTTTCGCAAGTCCAAGTGCTTTAGTTAAATAACCAGCTTTTTCCTCATTGTCAATCGCCGAATCAAAGAGTAGGGATAATATTCTTAAATCATTGGGGTTGTTTTTAAGCTCTATTTTTAATAAATCGGTGTTTCTCTTGCTTTTTGCCTGCGCCTCAGCAAGATTTGCAAAGCTGTAACCGTAGTGGTGTGCGAATGTATTCAGATGATACATATTAGCGTTCGTGCAGTTAAAAACCTCGTGAATTATACCGACGAATTTCAATTCAGGCGTAATTCGGGCAAATCTATGCTCCTTATGCTCGGCATAGGTGGTATGTGAGGGGTCGTGATAATTCCTTGTTATATAAGTACCCGACTGATATTTGCTGTTTAATTCTTTATTATTAAAGAATTCAATCATCTCCGACATATCTTCGTCAAAAATAGTATCAGCATCATTATAAAGGAACCATTCGCCCGTGCATTTTTGGAGGCTGAAATTCCTCGCTGCCGCAAAATTGTTTATCCAGTCGAAGAAGTATATTTTATCTGTATATTCGCGGGCAATCTCCACTGTTTTATCAGTAGAACCCGTATCGACTATGACAAGCTCGCAGCTTATGTTGTCAAGAAGAGGCTTCATGGAGTCAAGGCATCTCCTCATATATTTTTCTTCGTTTTTCACTATCATTCCGATTGAAAGCGTATATTTTGGCGAGCTGTTCATATTATATTCCCCTTCAAATGTTTTGATAAAGCTATTTTACCATAAAATCTATGTAAATGCAACACAAAAGAGGGGGTGCCCCCCTCTTTTGTGTTTTGAGTAATTATTATTAACCGAGTAGTTGTAAAACTTGCTGTGGAGCCTGATTTGCCTGAGCGAGCATCGACTGTGCCGCCTGTGTAAGAATGTTAAACTTAGTATAGTTTATCATTTCCTTTGCCATGTCTGTATCACGGATTTGTGATTCAGCGGCTGTCAGGTTCTCATTTGTGGTTGTAAGGTTATTTACGCTGTATTCAAGTCTGTTCTGTAAAGCACCGAGACCTGCTCTTTGCATTGATACTGCGTTAATAGCCTTGTCAACCAAATCGATTGCAGCATTAGCACTGTCCTGAGAAGCAACGCTTATGCCGTTTATTCCGAGGGCGGTAGAGGACATGTCGTTAACCGAAAGTGTAACTCTCTGGTCCTCAACACCGTTAGCGCCAATCTGGAAGGTTAGTCCTTCTCCGGTGCTTGTAAGCTTGTCTTTGCCTACACCTGCGCCGCCAGAATTTGCAGCCAATGCCTTCTCAGCATTAGTGTTTGCATAGAATTTAACGTCGCCATCAGGTGTCTTACCGTCGGTAAGTGTAACCTGATAATCAAGACCAGCCTTGGCCATTATGTTCTCAATATCTTTTTCGGTATATTCATTACCTGTTGCTAAGTGGATTGTGAAGGTTCCGCCTTTGATATTAGGATCAGTTTCTTTAGTACCTGTAATCTCAACATTTTCCTTGCCCTTTGCAACGTCTGTTTTAATTGAAAAGGTACGAGTATCAACACCATAGTTGTTCGATGTCAGCTTAATTGTATCGGCATAACCCTCGGTTGTCGAGGTTGCAGTACCACCAACCAGGAAACTAGATAAATCATTAGCATCGGAAATTGCTCTTATACCTGCAGTTGTTCCTGCAAAACTCGTTTTGTCCTCTGCGCCTACATATACACCTGAACCCAATTTTAATTCAATCTCGGGTACAGAAGCAGACTGTAATGTTTTTTGAATATTTGCATTCTTGATTAAATCATTAATTTGAGCCTGTGTATAGGTTGTTCCAGAATTAAGGTTAATGGATAATGTCTTACCAGTAGCATCCCAAGATGCGTTCTCACCGCCAACGCCAGATGCACCAGTTGTTAACTCAACCTTTACACCTGTGATATTTGATGTCAAGGTCGAGCCTGCAAGCACTCCATTTGTTACATGAGTACCATAACGTGCACCATATACGCCATTGTTGTCACCTGCTCCACCGAGCGAGCCGTCAAGAAGCTTAATTCCGTTATACTCTGTTGACTTAGAAATTCTATCAACCTCAGACTTTAGAGCATCAACCTCGAGCTGCATAGCGTCGCGGTCCTCCTGCTGATAGGTTCCATTTGCTGACTGAACTGCTAACTCTCTCATTCTCTGAAGAATTGAGTGTGTCTCATTAAGTCCGCCTTCTGCGGTTTGGATTAAGCTAATACCGTCGTTTGAGTTGTTAAATGCTTGTGAAAGTCCTCTTGTCTGTGCTCTCATTTTTTCGGAAATTGCGAGACCTGCTGCGTTATCACCTGCACGATTTATTGCGAGACCTGAACTTAATTTCTCGGTCGATTTCTTTGTGCCGATAACGTTTGCGTTCATCTTGTTATTTGCATTAATCGAATTAAGATTATGCTGTACTACCATTCCTGCCATTTTGTTCTTCCTCCTTGAAAGTAATGTTTATTTTTTTGTTTTAATTAATTATATTCTTACTCATGATATTATTAATATCATTGAGGGAATTTCATATTGGTTTTGATGCTTTGGCTTATTATATCACTTCCTTTCAGTCTCTAAGCCTATTTTTTAAGCTGAATAATACTTGCTTTCCGATACGATTGTTTAAACTAATCATGTTCATTCTCTTTAAGCAGAGTAGTTAATATTTTGATGTTTTATGAACCATACCGCTTACGGTGGTTTCCACAAAAGAAATATTATTCAGTTCTTAATAGTTAAGGCTAGGATTTCTTATATATCAATAACAGTAAAGTTTGGATATACTGTTTAGGGCAGGGATTGTCAGTCTATTAAGCCGCGTTACAAGCTTTATAGTAATCCTTCTGAGATTTAACCGAGGAGCTGGAGTATTCCCTGAGGCGCTTGGTTCGCCTGTGCGAGCATTGCCTGAGCTGCCTGCTGTAGGATATTGAACTTCGTATAAGTAATCATTTCATTAGCCATGTCAGTATCACGGATTTGTGACTCAGCCGCTGTCAGGTTTTCGTTAGTTGTTGTGAGGTTATTAACTGTGTATTCAAGTCTGTTCTGTAAAGCACCGAGACCGGCTCTTTGTAAAGAAACAGTATTGATTGCATCATCTATTGTAGAGATAGCCTTGTTTGCATCATCCTGGCTCGCTACGTTTGCACTTGCAATTCCAAGAGAAGCAGATGACATATCGTTAACACTAAGTGTAACTCTCTGGTCCTTAACGCCGTTTGCACCTATCTGGAAGGTTAAGCCGTCGCCGTTGCCTACCATGTAGTCATTACCTACACCGAGACCATTATCCATCGTTAAAGCGACACCAGTTGTAACCTTGTTATTTGCATAAAACTTCACGTCGCCATCGGGTACATCAGTATCATTCAGTTCTACCGAATAATCAAGACCTGCCTTGGCGAGTATATGCTCGATGTCAGACGCGGTATATTCAACACCTGTTGCTAAGTGTATGGTATATGTTCCATCCTTTACACTTGCATTGGGCTCTGATTTTGTAATCTCTGTGTATTCCTTGCCCTTAGCCATATCGGTTACGATTGTAAATACACGTTCATCTGGGCCATAGCTGTTTGAAGTAATCTTAATCGTATCTGCATAACCCTCTGTATTTGCTGTGTCAACTAAGAATGGCGAAAGCGATGTTGGATCTGTATACGCCCTTACACCAGCCGATGTAGCATCTATTGCGTTTGCGGCTCCTACAAATACACCTGTTTTAAGCTGTATCTTTATGTCAGGAATTGCAGAAACTTGTAATGTCTTTTGCATATTTGCATTTTTAACCAGCTCGTCAATCTGAGCCTGGGTATATGTGGTTCCCTCGTTTAAGTTAATTGTAAGCTTAAGCCCATCATCAGACCAAAATGCATTCTCTCCACCCTTGCCAGAAGCAGAGGTTGTAAAGTCAACCGATACACCACCGATATTCGAGGTTAAGGTTGTTCCGTTAAGAGCATCTAACGGGTCTGAAACTAGCATACCATAACGTGCACCATAGGAGCTTACGCCTGCACTACCGCCGAGACTTCCGTCTAATAGTTTAATTCCGTTATATTCAGTAGCCTGAGAAATTCTGTCTACTTCTGATTTTAATGCATCAACTTCGAGCTGCATAGCGTCACGGTCTTCCTGTTGATAGGTTCCGTTTGCGGATTGTACTGCTAATTCTCTCATTCTCTGTAAAATAGAATGTGTTTCATTAAGTCCGCCTTCTGCGGTCTGGATAAGGCTTATGCCGTCGTTTGCGTTGTTGATAGCCTGTGATAAGCCACGAGTCTGTGCTCTCATTTTTTCGGAAATTGCGAGTCCTGCTGCGTTATCGGCTGCACGATTGATAGAGTTACCAGAAGATAATTTTTCAGTCGCTTTCTTTGTGCCGAGAACGTTAACGTTCATTTTGTTGAGTGCGTTGATTGAGTTTAAGTTGTGTTGTACTACCATACCAGCCATGATTTTTTCCTCCTTGAATTACCTCTCTGAAGTCCTTTTCAGAGATATGTTTTCTTATTTTTTTATTTAAGCACAGAAGAATTATTTATTCTTCTATGATGCTTACGAGTTTAAAGTGTTTTTGTTGCCCTCGCTAATAATATCGACCAATAAGCTGTAAAACTTTAGCGTTTTTTGAATATTTATTAATTTTTATTTTGTAATTAATGTTTTGTATAATTTAGGCAATACTTATAATTTTAAAATCTATTATAAGATATTATATGTCTATCATATATAAATATAATTACGTTTTACAACATAATAAATATTATAATGATGCCATGGCATCATTTTCATAAT
>JAVBPL010000052.1:0-3848 GCA_031549645.1 Ruminiclostridium sp.
GGTTCAGTATTCTTCTTTTTCTTATCCGCGAATATAACCCCTAAAAGCCACAAGAGAAATATTAATAAAGCTAATATAAGGAATACAACCACCAAGCCCGTAACAACAGTTGCGAAAACGAGCCCCCAGTCATCTTGCGGATTTATAGCAACTAACAGGTTAAGTGCATTTGGCATTATATATACACCAATCCTTTCAATAAATAAACAATATACGTCTATTATACAATATTAGGCAGAGAATTTCAATCCTTTTTTTGAAAATATTTACATTATCTCAATAATCGCTATATCAATCCCCTCTCTAGCATACCCTCCGCTATCTGTACTGCGTTTGTCGCCGCACCCTTTCGAAGATTATCCGAAACACACCATAAATTAATGGAATTAGGCATAGTCATATCGTTTCTTATTCTGCCGACTAGCACCATATCTTTATATTCGTCCTTTTTAAGGTCGTTCGGCGTGGGATACTGCCTTTCATGATTTTCACCTATTACGCCGTCTATTACTACTATCCCCGATGAGGCTGAGAGAATTTCAGTTGCCGTTTCCGCTCTCATAGGCTCATGAAACTCCGCATTTATGGATTCCGAGTGACCAACCGAGACGGGAACACGAACTGTCGTTGCACTGATAAGTAAATTTGGTTCACCAAAAATCTTCCTTGTTTCATTCATCATTTTTATTTCTTCTCTTGTGTAGCCGTTTGCTTCAAAACGGTCTATATGCGGTATGCAGTTGAATGCGATAGGCTTCGTGAAAACTGAGGGGCTTATTTCCGCTTCGGCACTTGCAAATGCTTCTTTAAGCTCATTATTAAGCTGGTCTATTCCCGCTCCGCTGTGTCCGCTTACCGATTGATATGTGGAAACAACCACACGGCGAAGTCTAGCCTTTTTATGAAGCGGATACAGAGCTAAAGCCATTTGTATTGTCGAGCAGTTTGGATTGCAAATAATGGGTGTGTCTGCCGTTACAGCATCCATATTTATTTCGGGTATAACAAGCGGAATATTCGGATACATTCGCAAATCCCCGCCGTTATCAATTACCTTGCAACCGCATTTTACTGCCGCATCAGCCCATTCGAGACTGGCGCCCTTGCTTCCCTCCTTCCCTGCAAAAAAGACTAAGTCGAGCCCATTTAAAAGCTCCTCACTGACTTTTTTAACGTGAACAGGTATACCTGCGATTATCTCCTCACGTTCTCTCGTTGCCATTATCGTTATTTCGCCGTTCACGGGAAAATTCCTTTCTCCGAGAACCTTTACAATGTGTTCACCTACGGGACCTACCCCTAGGACACCTACTTTTATATTCATAATACTTTCCTTTCCATGTAGAACCACACAATGTGCAGCCATATAAATTGTAAATTTTCGGGCGAATACAATTCGCCACTACGCTTATTTCGTAACCGCTTTATTTACATTCTGTCATACTCCCGTCAAAACAAGCCCTATTTTTATATGCTATCAGGGAAATCGCCCCCTTTCAGTTTTAAATGCAAAAACACCTTACCAACAAAATCGTCGGTAAGGTGTAATGTTAAATATTTAAACACTCACAACCAACGACACATACAAGCTTAGAGCTAATACTTGTCGCTGGTGCGTCAAATATTAACTCTCTTTAGTTGTGGTAGTGGTTGTGAATAAATTTCTCATAATATAAATCCTTAAAATATAAATCCTTAAAATCAATCTTTTTTTCATAATAACACTTTTAATGATTAATGTCAAGGTGATCTTCGTCGATTGAAGTATCGTTTGTTATTATTCGCATTATGCTTTAAAATATATCGTCTCTGTTTCTTTCCAGCGTTCGCATATTTGTTCCAGGTATTCTGTGGACAATTCGTTTATAGTTAAAGGTTTTTGAGGATTGATTTCATACTCTGAAATATTTTTTTGAAGCCAGGTTACATCATACCATTGTCCAAACTTATACCCTGTTTTAAAATGCGTTCCGATACTTGTAAATCCAAATTTATTATGAAATTTCATGCTTTTAATATTCGGTTCTGTATAAGCAGCATAAGCATTTTTGTAACCAAGCTTGTTAAGCAGTGCAAACAAGCAATTATATAATATGTGTGCAACACCTGAACCATGAAATCCAGATAATACATACACTGAAACATCAACATCATACAAATATGCTGCTCTTTCCCTGTGTTTTGAAGCATACGCATATCCAACAATTTCGTCGTCTATTTCGTAAACAAGAAATGGATATACTGATGTAATTTTTTCAATTCTGGAAGCGAATTCATCAATAGTGGGTACCTCTGTTTCAAACGAAACCACAGTATCCCTTATGTATGGCGCATATATTTTCAATATACCCTCACTATCAGATGCTTTCGCCAGACGCACAATAATATTCATATACATTATCACTCCATTATAAAATTTCAAACTATTTATTCTCGATTAAAGCCATTGAACCATGCACGTTCATCGAAGGGTTTCTTTTTCACTTTAAGAATATTATCCTCTGGACTTCCGACAGGCAGAATACATATCAAACTGTAATCATCAGGCACATCAAGTAGCTTCGCAATTTTTTGTCCAATATTATCATTATCAGTAATATGCCCCTCATACCAACAGCTTTCATAACCGAGAACATTAATTGCAAGCAGCATATTTTCGATAGCGGCAGAATAATCCTGTACACTAAAGCATCTATCTCTATATGCAAATATCTTCTGTGAAAGAACACAAATAATTGCGGGTGCAGTTTCACAAATCGGAGGATTAATTAATGCCTTGAGCTCATTTAGCAGTTTATCATCATCAACAGCGATTAGAGAAACGGTTTGCTTATTACAGCCAGACGGTGCCGAAAGCCCTGCCTCCATAATTATTTTTAAATGCTCGCCAGGTACAGCAGTGCTTTTAAATCTTCCGCGGTAGCTAGTCCTGTTTAGTATTAAGTTTATTAACTCGTTTGGCATAATTTACTCCAATTCATAATTAAAACGGTCTCTTTTTAAGATAACCCATTTTTTTCCAGTATTCAAAAGGATATGCGCCTTCACGAACGTATTTTTTGAGTACGAATTTAGACATATAATACATGAATATCGTCTTTAAATAAGGCAACTTTTTCGAGGTAAAATAAAACTTTTTCGCAAGGCGGCGAAGCTTATTTTCATATCTATTTTTCCTTGAATTTGACATCAAAGCCCATTTATTAGTGAACATTCTAATACCAATAGAATATACGCGGTTTATCCCCCAATTCTTCAAATAATTTCTTATTTGCTTTACTGCGGCAGTTGAACCTGAGCCTGTGGTTATAATAAACGCTTTCTTGTCAAATATTTTTCTCCGTGGCGTAATATTCAAAGTTAAAAAATCTAAATGGTCGAGCAAATTTTTCATTCCCCCCGACATGCTACACGCTCCAAAATGCGGAGTGGTAAAAATAAGCGCATCGGCACTTATAATCGCATCTAAAATAGGATTTACATACCTTGAATGTGGGCAATTTTCATGGGGACTGCTTAAGCAAAGCTGACACCCTGTGCAAAACTCTGGCAATGACTTCGGCATAAAAAATTCCGTAAAATTAACATCACCTAAGCCTAATAATTCATTCATAAAAAGCTGCGTCGCAAAATATGTATTACCCTTTCTGGGGCTGCCATGAAAAACAGCAATGTTCATCTTAACCACTCCTAAAATTAAAACACGTTAAATAAGAATCCACCGGCATAGCCGGTGGTTTTTCTTATGCGGGCATAGCCCTCTGTTGCTAGCGGCGTCTCAAGACGCATATACGGTCTGACACTTGCGAAAGATTGTTACTTACCACCTGTAAACGGGTCTGTATATT
>JAVBPL010000107.1:0-18839 GCA_031549645.1 Ruminiclostridium sp.
GCCGAAAACCAACCATTTAGCCAACCCATACCGCCAGTCACAATGAAGCCCAGCAGCCAACCTTTGAAAGCAAATGCCTTTCCAGGAATAAACGGCAATAAAATCGGAGTGATTATTGTTCCCGTAATAATAGCGACAGCAAAGGTTAGTAAATCTGCTGCACCAAACGGTTTTACCGCAAATAGGTTGATAATAAATAGAATACCCAAGATAAATAATGAGGTTTTTGCAGCACTGATAAATTCAACTGGTGTTAAAACAAGCCTATCACGCATGGTGAATTTTACCTCCCGCATTTCAGCGGTGGCTTTATAGTTGGCTTTTATAAAAGCCTTTATATCACAGGCACGGACAGGTCCGTATGTAACACTAAGACCTGTTTCCCTTGTGATTTCATGCGCACTTACACCAGGGGCTCCTAGCTGTGGTAAAATAAGCTTCTTATGTGAGACAATATCCGAAAGCTTAGTTTTTCCTATTCGTTTTATAATCTCAGCTGTACCAAATGTGCCTTTGCCTGCGGCGCACCAGACATTGATGCCTTTAGTGTCAAGTATCATTAACCAGCAATCAAGACCATCAATCTCTTTTCTGACACTGTCAAAGGTCAGCTTATAATTTGCACTGACAAGAACTGGAGAATTCTTGTCCGGACTGCCAACAGCATAAAGTCCTGGATTTATTTTATAATTCATCCGACCGATACTAAACCGTACTTTAAATGCACCGAATTTATCCTTAAAGCTTAATTTCGTCGAAATTACAGGCACTTTGCCCGCTTCAGTATCAAGCTCACCGATTACCCAATGATCTTTAAGATCGTATTTTGTTATAGGTTCTACTGCCGAACAACAACACCCAGTCTGTTTCGTTTCAGTGTTATTTTTCACTTTTATTATAACACGGGGTTTATTTGACTCAGATGAGCAACAGCTTTTATCAGTCATTACAGCACCTCGCTTCGCTTTCGGATTTGTTTACAGCAGTTATATTATCAAGCAGTTCTTTTGCTTTGTTGCATCCGTTTTCGCTGATTGAATAATATGTCCATTTACCTTCTTTCCGCGCCAAAACAATACCGCTGTCTACAAGAATTTTCATATGATGTGATAGTGTTGGCTGTCCGACACTGACCTTTTCTAAAAGCACACAAGCACATTTTTCGCCGTCTTTTAGCAGCGACAAAACCATAAGCCTTGTTTCATCACAAAAGGCTTTAAATACTTTTGCATTCTCCTTATATTCGTTTAACAAAAAATCACCTCATATTGAATTTATTCGATGTGATATTATTATATACCTTATATTGAGATTTGTCAATATATTAAAAAGAAACGGAGTTTTTATATTTATATCGACAAAATTCGACAATACTCTACAAAGGCTACACTCTGCTGCACAAAGGTTAAGAAATTCATGTATATTTTGAATAATATATTATTAAAGTAGAGCATATTTGTCCTCCGTGAATGGGTTCCTGACGATCCCATCATAACGGATTTTCGACAAATACGCTCTACTTTTTTATATAAGCTCTATTCGTCATCTTAAAATTCATAATAGAGCCAATTTTATTTTAAACTGCCGTCTCTTTCTTAATCTTGAAAATAAATCTTAAAACTCCAGCTAATATTTTCGGACTTTTTACAACTACAATTTTCATTATGTACACCTCTCTTTGAATTATAGGCTATGGTCAGCAAGAGCATAGTAACCAAATTCCGATTATAATTAAAATCACAGCTACTATAAAGAGCAGAAGCTTCGCTGACATCAAGCAAAGACAAATACCCGCACCGATGAAAACCAGCCACGCAAACGGATGCATATTCCTACGTCTTTTAAAGCCGTGACGCCAACCCATAACCAACACCACCCCTGAAACAATTATGATAATTTATTGTATTCCGTTGATGGCATTTTTGCTACTAATAAGTATTTTCTTGTACCTTTGTCTCCTCAAAGAGCCTAACATAACTGTCGTATCTGCTTTTTGCTATGCCTCCGCTTTCTACCGCGGTTATAACAGCACAGCCTGTTTCCTTTGTGTGATGGCAGTCGGCATATTCACATTTGCCGAAAAGCCCCTTAATTTCCCTAAAATACAGCCCGATTTCTTCGGAAGGAATTTCCCCGTAGCGTGCCGCTTCAACGGTGGAAAATCCAGGTGTATCAGCGATATACCCACCTGTCGGCAGCTTATACAGTTCCACCTGTCTTGTCGTATGACGGCCTCTGCCAAGCTTTTTGCTGATTTCGGCGGTACCTAGATTTTCGGTCGGTAGCAGATTATTGAGAAGGCTCGATTTACCCACACCCGAATTCCCTATAAAAGCTGTCAGCTTATTCTCTGCATATTTAAGCACAGCTTCGGTGCCTTTCCCCGATACATTATCGGTTAAAAAGGTTGTAAATCTGGCTCTTTCGTAAATATCAATAAATTCCTTTTTAATTTTCTTATCAGTTTTTGTAAAAACTAGAACAGGCTCAATGCCCTTGCTTTCGAGAATAAAAATAAGCTTATCCAGCACAAATGCGTTAGGATTAGGCTCGGTCGTTGATACAACCAAGAACACAGCATCTAAATTCGCGAGCGGCGGACGTATAAGCTCATTTTTTCTGTTGTCTATATCTACGATGACAGGCTCGTTATTTTCTTCGAGACAAACCTCGCATTCGTCCCCCGCACATGGGAAAACATTCTGTAAACGGAATAAGCCTCTGGCACGGCATATTAAAACACCGTCAGGGGTTTCTACATGGTAGAAACCCCCAATTGATTTTATAATTTTACCTTTTATATTAACCAAGCGTTACCTTCTTTTTTAATCAAAAATTTCGGTATCTACATTATCATCGGGAAGCTCATCATCATCATTGTCAACTGGTAAATCCACTGGCTCCTCTGTTTCCTCGGGCTTCGTTGTTGTCGTGGTTTCCTCTGTTTTACTTAGCTCCTGGAAAATTTTAGTATTTTCGTAAAGCTTGTCATAAGCGGTGGTGTCGCCTGTAAAGTCAAATTCATACTCACAGTACTTGCCGCTCTTTCCAGTAGCGCACGACTCAAAATAAATCGCATATAAATGCACACCAGAATTCTCAAATTCCCATAAAATCTTTCTGCTAAGCTCGATATTTCGTGTTTCGGTCATATCCTCTTGTAAAACGCCGTCAATATAATAACGGAATATATAATCGCCAGTACGGCTGGTGCTTATATTTGCGCTTATCTTACCTGATTTTACGGGAGGAATACCAGTACCTATATGGAGCTCGACCGTCGTTTTCTTTTCAACCTGTGTCATGGGGTCTATGCTTTGCCAGAACACCTTGCCCTTTTCTGCCTCCGAGCTTGGCATCTCAACGAAAACTGGAATAATATCATACATATCAGCATGTTCCTGTGCTGTTACACGGGAAAGCGTAATGAAATCAGGTACATTCGTCGGCGAGCCGTAGTTACCGAGGCTGACATAAACAATGATTTTTGTATCCTCCTCTAGCATGCTTCGGGCTGCTGGTTCGGTTTTAATTACATAATCCGCCGCAACAGTATCACTTTCAACATACTTTAGGTTAGGGTCAGGGAAACCCTGCTTTTTAATAAGCATCACAACATCTTCGTAATGCCTCAGACCATTTCCATAATCGTCGAGAGTAATAAGCTTAGGCCCCTTACTTACCTTGACCTCAATCTTCTGATTTGACTTTATTTTGCGATTTTTGGGAACGCTCTGCTCCATGATTACATCTTTATCATATTCAGCCGAAAAATCCTGTACAGGGTCAAATTTAATTTCAGGATACATTGACCTTGCCGTGTCGTAATTCATTCCGATAAGATATGGCATAGACATTTCGTCACCTGCCGCTTTATCAATCTCGCCGATATTCTGCGTAACAATTGTGTATATAAGCCATGCTGTCATTATGACAAAAACCGTCGCAACCGCAAAAAGTATGGGCAATAGCGGTGAACGTCTCTCGGCTACCTCATCATCATAATCATAATATTCTTCGTCGTCATCCTCATAATCGTCATAATCGTCATTGCTGTTCTTACCAGCCGACAGCTCATTATTTAGCTTTTTATTTGGTTTTGATTTATCGTTCGTATTACTTCCCACCTTTTCAAAGTATTGTGTCGCACCATCAGATGAAAAATATTTATATTCAAATACTATACTTGGGTTCTTCTTAAATTCCTCTATATCCTTAATCATTTCGCCTGCGGTCTGATAACGCTTAACAGGCTCCTTTTGCATTGCCTTCATAGTGATTTCTTCAAGTCCCTCAGGAACCGAATTGTTAAGCTCCGCCATTTTCTTCGGCTCAACCTGCATGTGCATAAGCGCAATAGACACAGGATTGTCGCCGTCGAAGGGCTTCTTACCCGTAAGCATTTCGTAGAGCATGACACCCACGGAATAAATATCGCTTTTTTCGTCTGTGATGTCGCCTCTTGCCTGCTCAGGACTTATATAATGAACAGAGCCTATTGCCTTTTCCGATATGGTTTTATCAGTTTCACGGTTAAATCTTGCGATACCAAAATCCATGACCTTGATAGTTCCGTCGGGGAGAAGCATTACGTTCTGCGACTTAATATCACGGTGTACAATCCCTCTATCATGTGCGTGCTGAAGTGCTCTCAAAATCTGCGTGGTAAAATGAATTGCATCTCTCCACTTAAGTATGCCCTGCTGCTCGATAAACTCGGTGAGAGTTATACCGTCTATGTATTCCATTACAATGAACTGTACCTTATCGGTGAAGCCGACATCGACTATTTTGACTATATTTGGATGTGACAAAAGTGCGATTGCCTTCGACTCATTTCTGAACCGACGCAGAAAATCCTCACTGCCTGCAAACTCATTCTTTAGAATTTTTGCGGCAACAATTTTATCCTCAACTATGTCCCTTGCCTTATAAATATCGGCCATTCCACCAACACCGATTAGCTCCAGCAGCTCATATCTGCCGTCAAGCTTTTTTCCGATGTTATTATCGTTCATTACCAAAGCTCATATCTCCCTTACAATTACCTTATATCATCTATTTAAAGTGCAACCACCGCAACTGTGATATTATCCCGCCCGCCTGTTTCGAGTGCATAATCGATTAATAAATCGCAGGACTTATTTATCGGGTTGTTCACTATTATTTCCGCAATTTTTATATCGTCGCCATAAGCATGGAGCCCATCAGAGCAAAGTAGTAAAATCGAGTCCTCGTACAAATCCAGCTCAAAATAATCGGGGGTTATATTCGCTTCGGCTCCCACCGCACGGGTAATGCAGTTTCTATCGGGGTGCTTTTTGCTTTCCTCCTCGGTTATCTGCCCATCCTCAATTAGCTTTCTGACGTAAGTGTGGTCCTTTGTTATTTGCTGTATGTTGTCGTCAAAAATGTGATAGGCTCTGCTGTCACCTATGTTTATTATATACGCACGGTCTTGATTTATAACCGCACAAACACAGGTTGTACCCATGCCCTTGTATTCCTCGCCAGAACGTGCCTTATCATATACCAGACTGTTCGCCGCATTTACTGAGGTTATCAGCAAATTTCTTAAAGAATTGCGGTTTATATCGGTTCGGAAACCCTTGTTTATCCTGTCCGAAATAAAGTCAATAGTCATCTGGCTTGCAAGTCCCCCTGCATTTTCGCCGCCCATTCCGTCACAGAGAATTACCGCAACTGCGTCCTCTGATAACGCACCAGACCATACCCTGTCTTGATTTTCTGTTCTTTTTTTACCTATATCAGATTTTGAAAAAACCTTCAACGTATACCCCTCGGATAACACCCACCATGCATATTATAGCTTTTATCATGTTACAAAACAAGTGTTATTTTCTTACAATTTTATTACAAATTATCTCGCCTTAGCTGTCCGCAGGCGGCTTCAATGTCACTGCCCAGCGTTCTTCTGACGGTCGCATTAATGCCGCCGTCGAGTAAATGCCGTTTAAAGTCCTTTATGAAATTGCTTTTTTTAAACCCAGCTTCCCTGACATTATTTACAGGAATTAAGTTTATATGAGCACCTAGCGGCCTTATTAAGCTTATAAGCTCGTCTGCCGTCTCCGTGCTGTCGTTTACACCCTCAATGAGCGCAAACTCAAAGCTTATACGCCTACCCGTTTTCTTAAAATAATCACCGCAGGCATTAATAAGCTCGTTAATTGGATATTTGCTGTTGATAGGCATGATTTTACTGCGTGTCTGGTCATTCGAGGCGTGGAGAGACACCGAAAGCGTTATGCCCAGTCTTAATTCCGCAAGCTCCCTTATCTTATCCACAAGCCCGCAGGTCGAAACCGAAATATGCCTTAGGCTCATATTCCTGCCTCTGTCGTCTGAAATAATATTTAGAAACTTCAAGACGTTATCATAATTATCAAGCGGCTCACCGATACCCATAAGCACTATGCTATCCACCCTGTAACCACTTTCACGCTCAGTAAAATACACCTGCTCTAGCATTTCGCCGGCCGTCAGATTTCGCACAAAACCCGCAATACCCGACGCACAAAAAGCGCACTTCATTTTACAACCCACCTGTGTAGAAATGCATAGGCTGTTTCCGTGCTTATAATGCATCATTACTGTTTCAAGCTGCTCACTGTCTGAAAGCAGATATAGATATTTTACAGTATCATCTATGGTAGATACAAGCTTTTTTTTGATATTCAGTAGGTTTATACAAAATTTATCTTGTAACTTGCTTTTAAGTTGTGCAGAAACATTGTTCATTTGATGAAATTCGGTAACTTTTTTCACATGGAGCCATTCAAAAATCTGCTTTGCTCTAAATTTCTGTTCACCAAGATTAACAAGCTCGTTTTCCAGCTCATCAAAGGTGAGCGACAATATATCCATTTGATTATTCATTAATTCACCCTTTTTAGTATAGCTACAAAAAAGCCGTCTCCACCCGTAATATGCGGTAAAAAGGTATAACGACTGTTGTCCGAATAACCAAACATTCCAACAGGAACCACTTCCGAAACATAATTCGGGTTAGCCGCCAAGAATTCTTCGACTACCGCCTCGTTTTCATCACGATTTATGGTACAGGTGGAATATATAAGTCTGCCGCCGATTTTTACATATTTTGAAGCATTTTCGAGTATCGTCTTTTGAATTTCCGGCAGTGTCTCAATGCTCTTTTTCGCTTTATATTTAATCTCTGGTTTTCTTCTGATTACTCCCAGTCCCGAGCAAGGCACATCACAAAGCACCCTGTCGAAATCCTTTAAGCTTTCATTAAAAATTGTCCCGTCGTTCTGAACAGTTTTGATTATCGACAGACCTAGTCTTTTCGCACCCTTTGCGATTAAAGACAGGCGGTTTTCGTAAAGGTCGCAAGATACAAGTGCACCCTCATTGTTCATCATTTCAGCGATGGTAAAGGTTTTCCCACCAGGTGCCGCACATAAATCTAGTATTTTTTCGCCAGGCTCTGCGCCTGTAAGCTTACAGCAAATCTGTGAGGAAATATCCTGAACATGAAGCATTCCCTTTTTATAACAGCTAGTGTTTTCGATGCCGCCCACCTGCTGGAGCAGAAGGCAGTTCTCTATATAATCATGCTTTTCGGCGTTTATTCCCTCGTTTTTAAGAGCCGTTATAACTTCCTCGGCGGTATATTTTACAGCATTGATTTTTATGTATAGCGGAGGTCGGTTAAAGGAGCTTATAAGCAAGGCTTTGACGGTATCAAGGTCGTAATTCGCCTGCCACATTTTTATCATCCACCTGGCACACGAATATTCCACTGAAAGCTTGGCTTCGTTCTCAAGACTTCCGAAATCAAGCTTCTTGTTATTTCGTAAAAAAGCCCTCAGAACTGCATTCACAAAGCCCTTAGAACGCTCACGGCATAAGCTTACACATTCATTGACAGCGGCACTGTCTGGCACTCCATCCATGTATAGAAGCTGATAAATACCCATTCTGAGTATCTGGACTTCCTCTTTATCGATTTTATCATATTCGATTTGCGAATACTGTCGAATTAGGTAATCAATAGTCATTTTTCGTTCGAGCACACCGTAAAACATTGCAGTTATAAAAGCCCTGTCACGAGGCTCAAGCTTTTCAGCAGACAGCGTATTATCGAGTATTAAGTTTGAGTACGCATCTGCCTCGTCCATTTGAAGGAGAAGCCGAGTGACAATTTTTCTGGGGTTTATTATTTTGTTTATCACCTTTTCACACTTATCTACGTCTGTTCGCACTGGCAAGAATTCTAATAAGCTGTGCGATTGATAATGCAAGGCTTGCTACATAAGTCATTGCGGCAGCACTTAAGGTCTTTCTTGCACCTGTCTGCTCATCGGGAGTCAGAAGTCCCTCACTCGAAATGGTATTAAGCGCCCGTCTTGAGGCATCAAACTCAACTGGAAGCGTAATAGCTTGAAACAGCACCATAAACGCAAAGAAAACAATTCCTATCATAATCAGCGGCTCAAAGCTTGCCACAAAGCCTACTATCAAGATCCAAATCCACGAATGCTGTGCAATATTTACAGCAGGAAAAATGGCGGTTCTAATTTTTATCGGGATATAACCCTCGGCGTGCTGAATAGCATGGCCACATTCATGGGCGGTAACGCCAATTGCACTAACAGAGTCGTTGTTATAGACGCTGTCAGAGAGTGCCACAACACCCGTTGTGGGGTCGTAATGGTCGGTGAGATTTCCCGAAACCCTTACCACATCGACACTGCTTAGTCCGTTGGCATCGAGAATTTGACGGGCGATTATATGAGCAGGTACTCCGCTCTGGCTCTTAATCTTATTATATTTTTTAAATGTTCCATTCACATTTGCACTCATAATCATTGCAAATACAGCGGTAATCAGCACTAAGATGCAAGCCGCCGCATAATTGCTAAGCAGTAAATCCAGCATAATATTAGTCTCCTTTATTTAAGAATTACAGTGTCATCAAGCTTATGACCTCTTAAAAACAGCTCGGTTTCCATTCTTTTATTGCCCTCAAGCTGAATATCGGTGAGGGTTAAAGCCCTTTTGTCTCCGCACATTACGGTGAAATTATCTTTATCTATTATCTGTCCGGGCTTTGCGTCTTGTGATACTGTATCAGACAGCTTCGAGAAGTATATTTTAAGCCTTTTTTCATCCAAATATGTGAAAGCCGCTGGTGCCTGTGAAAGCCCTCTGATGAGGTTATAAATTTCCTCTGCCGATTTATTCCAGTCAATTCTGCACATCTGCTTTGTAATCATAGGAGCATAACAACTGTTTGTGCCATCTTGGACGGTTCTCGATGAGGTACCTTTTTCTAAATCAACAAGCACCTTAGGAAGCAAAGCAGAACCCATTTCCATCAGTTTATCGTGAAGTGTGCTGTAAGTCATATCGTCAGTTATAATACAGCTTTCCTGATTTATAACATCACCTGCATCAAGCCCCTCCGACATATACATAATGGAAACACCCGTCTCCTTTTCACCATTAATTATCGAATAATTTATCGGTGCCGCACCTCTGTATCTCGGAAGTAAAGATGCATGAACATTGATACAGCCGTACTTCGGAATATCGAGAATTTCCTTCGGAAGTATCTGCCCGTACGCTACTACCACAATACAGTCGGGATTAATGTCTTTGATTATCTTAAGGCTTTTTTCGCCGTCCTCGCCTGCACGAAGCGAACAAGGCTGAAACACCTCAATTCCCTTTTCCAGTGCATATTCCTTGACAGGTGTAGGCTGAAGCCTCTGCCCTCTGTCTCTAGCCTTATCAGGCTGCGAAAAAACATACGATATATTGTGCCCCGCTTCTATTAACGCTTTGAGACACGGCACCGCAAAAACCGGTGTACCCATAAAAATAATGTTCATATATTACTCCTTTTCTTCGCTGTCTCTGTCAACCATTTCGTCAGCCTTATCAGTAAACAGCACGCCGCTCAAATGGTCAATCTCATGACAAATTGCAATTGCAAGAAGCTCGGTTCCCTCAACCTCAATTTCCTTGCCGTACCTGTTTTGGGCTTTAACCTTAACCTTTGCGGGACGTACAACATAGCCCCATTCGCCAGGCGAAGAAAGACAGCCTTCAACCTCACGCTGTTTACCCTTCATGTGGGTTATTTCGGGATTGATGAGTTCAATCAAGCCCTCACCTGTGTCTATTACCACTGCACGCTTCAAAATGCCTATCTGCGTTGCGGCAAGCCCCACTCCGTTATAATGCTTCATGGTTTCATTCATATCATCAAGCAGAACCCACAGCCTGTCGTCAAAAGCTGTGACCTCCTTAGCTTTTTTTCTAAGCGCCTCGTCTCCAAATTTAAGTACATTTCTTAGTGCCATATATTTTTTCCTTCCTTAACATTAGGGTATATCCCCGTTTATATCTACATAAAAGCTTACATCTTTAAATAACGCATCTGTACATGCAACGAGCTGTACTGCTGCTATTACGGCTCTGAACTTACTATTATTTTTAGCTTTTATGATAACCTTATATCTAAACCTGCCGTTAATTCTTCCTACTGTGCTTTTCGTCGGACCCAGTAGAATAAACGGAAGCTTACTATCCTGTTTTTCTATATTTTCTTTAAAAATTTCGTTAAATCTTCGTGCGGCATTTTCTGCCTTTTTTTCTATTACAGACGAAAACGAAATAAGGAATAAATCGCAGAACGGTGGGAAAATTAGCGCCTTCCTGACATCGATTTCCTGACTGTAAAACTCCCTGTAATTCTGTGTCGCCGCAAGCTGCATCACATAATGGTCAGGTGTAAAGGTTTGAAGATAGGCACGGCCTTTTTTCGTTCCTCTCCCTGAACGTCCGACAACCTGAGTAATAAGCGAAAATGTCCTCTCATATCCGATGTAATCACCGGCATAAAGCGACTTATCAATCAGCAATACTCCCACTAAGGTCACATTCTCAAAATCCAGTCCCTTGGCTATCATCTGAGTACCAACCATAATATCATATTCACCTCTGCCGAAAGCCGTAAACTTCTTTTCATACGCATTTTTCGTCATGGTAGTATCGGCATCCATTCTGAGTATTCGGGCATTCGGAAAATAGCCTTGAAGCTCATCTTCAATCCTTTGAGTGCCTGTACCGCTCTGATGAATGAATTTACTGCCGCATTTGTCGCATTTGTTAGGCATTTCTCTCGAAAAGCCGCAGTAATGACACTGTACGGTTTCGTTAGCCTTGTGATAGGTTAAAGCTATTCCGCAGTTTGGGCAGTCAACCACCGCTCCGCAGGCTATACAATTGGCGTAGGTGTGATAACCCCGCCTATTGAGTAAAATCAGCGATTGCTCGCCTTTTTTAAGATTATCAGCTATTTCGTTAATCAACACCTCGCTAAAATTGGTGCGATTTCCGCCCTCCGCCTCGATTTTCATGTCAACTATATAAACATCGGGAAGCACTGCTTTACTATATCTTTCGTTTAATTCAAAAAGCGAGTATTTCCCGACAGTCGCCGAATAATAGCTGTCAAGTGAAGGTGTAGCAGAAGCAAGCAGTAAAAGGCTTTTATTATAAAAAGCTCTTTGCTTTGCGACGTTTCTGGCGTGGTATCTGGGGGAGCGTTCGGATTTGTAGGTATGCTCACCCTCCTCATCGATTACGATTATGCCTATATTTTGAACTGGTGCGAAGACTGCACTTCGTGTACCTATGACAATTCTCGCTTCGCCATTTTTTATTCTTTTATATTCATCGGCTCGCTGTCCGATTGAAAGGCTCGAATGTATTATTGCCACCTTATTCCCAAACATTCGTATAAAGTTTTCGGTCATTTGGGGAGTTAAAGCAATTTCGGGCACCAGCATAAGCGCTGTTCTTCCCGTTATTAATGTCTGCTCAATAAGCTTAATGAATACCGAGGTTTTTCCGCTGCCTGTCACTCCGTGGAGAAGTGCACATCTTGCTTCATCAGCTCTAAGTAAATCGCAAAGCCCATCAAAAACCTTCTGCTGCGAGGGCGAAAAATTTAAATCGCTAAGCTCAGCTTTAGCCTCGTTGTCCTTCGTAATCGAGCGTGAAATTTCATACTCGTATTCCTCGATAATGCCCTTCTTAACAAGGTTATGCACAACTGCCGCCGTTATGTTGCAAGAATAGCAAATTTCCTTAACTGACGCAGACGCACATTCGTCTAATAGATTTATTACCTGCTTTTGCTTCGGAGTGAGCTTAAGAAGCGCAAGCTCCTCCTCGGGCATTGATAATTTTAACAGCTTGACGGTTTCGTCGCCAATTTTTTGCTTAGCCTCGTGCAGCTCAGATATAACGCCTTTTTCGAGAAGTGACAGGTAAATACTGCGCTTTTTCAAGTGAAGCTCCTTAATTGCATCATCAGCTTCTCTAGTACTTCCGCAGCTCGAAATAAGCTCAATCGTTTTTAATTCCTCGTCTGAAAAATCCATTAAGTTACTAGGCTTCTTGAATCCATACTGCTCTCTTATACTGATACCAAGCCCTGTCGGTATCATTAGCTTAACCGCATCAAAATATGTGCAGAAGGTGTTTTCCTTGAGCCATTTTACAAGTCCAACCTGTTCCTCATCGAGTATAATATCCTCGTCAACGAGTGTCAGAATTTTCTTGGTTTTCCTCGGCTCATATTCACCCTCCCGAAGTGTCATTACCATACCCACACAGCGTTTCGAACCGTTTCCGAAAGGGATTATAACTCTCTTTCCAACGGCAATCGCTTCGGATATTTCGCGTGAAACAGAATATTCAAACAATATATCGAATGAATATAATGCCTTTTCAACCGCAACTCCGGCTATTAAGCCGCTGTTTATGTAATCGTTTTTTTCAGCTTCCATATTATATTTTAGGCAAGCCGCGTTTTACGGCAAGCTTTTCAGCTTTTATTATAACCTTAAAGTCGTTTACCGCATCATCAAGCACATCGTTTATAACCACATAGTCATAATTTTTCGCAAAGGTAAGCTCTATTTTTGCCTTATTAATCCTATCTCTGATAGTAAAAGCGTCTTCGGTTCCCCGCTTTACAAGCCTGTTTTCCAGCTCCTCCATAGAGGGTGGAAGTATGAAAATCGAAACACAGTCAGGGAATATTTTTTTAATATTAGCGGCTCCCTCAACCTCGATTTTTAGAACCACATCTTTACCAGCTTCAAGCATTTCAATAACCGTCTTTTTGGGTGTTCCATAATAGTTTCCGACATATTCAGTATACTCGAGAAGCTGATGCTCTCTAATCATTTTTTCAAATTCGCCGCGTGTTTTAAAGTGATAATTAACGCCATCTATTTCACCCCCACGCATTTTACGGGTAGTCGCAGATACCGAATAATGCATATTTGCATCATCTGCCAAAGCTTTTTCGAGTATGGTATCCTTTCCGCAGCCTGCTGGCGCTGACACGATAATCAATAAACCTTTTTTACTATTCATCGGTATTCTCTCCTCCCGTTTTAACGTCCTTTGCGGATAAAATTATATGCCCTGAATCCATTATATACACAGTTTTGGTTTTCTTTCCGCAGGTAGCATCAATTGTGAGATTTTTTTCTCTTGAAGCGTTTATCATTCGCTTTATCGGTGCGGCATCAGCCGATACAACGGCAATTACTCTGTCTGTATTTATTGCATTTCCGTAGCCTATGTCAATCAGCTTCATTTTAATTCTCCAGTCCACTATATCAAATAATTTTACCATATTTATGTGAATAAATCAAGTTAAAACGATGTTAACCACCTAATAAAATGTGCTCAATAAACACCTTTGCGCCTATTCCGATTAAAATTATACCGCCGAGGATTTCAGCCTTACTGCCGAGAAGCTCGCCGAACTTTTTACCCATAAATACTCCGACAAAGCTAAAGGAAAAGGTCACAGCACCGATTAGAATAACCCCGAAAATAACTCCATTCCACGTTAAACCCATTGCGACGAAGCTTATACCCACGATTAAGGCATCAATACTGGTAGCCACCGCTTGTAAAACGAGCGACGGAAACGAAAGCTCCTTCTCCTCCTTTTTTTCGGGGTTTCTATAAGAAACAATCCCGTCAAAAAGCATTTTACCACCGATAAAGCCTAGGAAAATAAGCGCAATATAATGGTCAAAGCGTGAAATTAAATCCTCAAAGCGTGAACCTAGGGCATATCCGATAATGGGCATAATTGCCTGAAATAAGCCGAACGCACCCGCTATCAGAAGGACCTTCTTGATGAAAACCTTCTTCATCGAAAGTCCGTTCGAAATTGATACCGCAAAGGCATCCATAGACAGCCCTACTGCGATTAAAATAAGCTCAATTATCGGCATGGATTTATTTGCCTCCTTATTTACGTTTTTCTGCCAGCTTAGTCGAATACTGCCGTCTAAAGCTTTCAAATTCACCCTTATCTAACGCATCTCTTATTCTTTCCATGAGAGTATTATAAAAATATAGATTATGCTGCACAGTAAGCCGCCCTGCAAGCGACTCTCCCGATTTGAAAAGATGCCTGATATAAGAGCGTGAAAAGCTTTTACAGGTTGGACAGTCACATTCCTCGTCGAGCGGCTTGTCGTCGTATTTGTAACACTCGTTTGTGACATGCGTCATACCCTGCCAGGTGAAAATCGTCGCATGGCGGGCATTTCTCGAGGGCATTACGCAGTCGAACATATCTATCCCTCTTGCAACAGCCTCGATTATATTTGACGGGGTGCCTACTCCCATTAGGTATCTGGGTTTTTCCACAGGCATATAAGGTACCACGGTATCGAGAATATGGTACATAATCTCAGTCGGCTCCCCAACTGCAAGTCCGCCGATAGAATACCCCTCTAAATCAAGCTCTCTGATAATTTTCATGTGCTCAATACGCAAATCATCGTAGGTTCCGCCTTGGTTTATTCCGAAAAGCATCTGCTTTTTATTTATTGTCTCGGACATATTATTAAGTCTGTCCAACTCGCTTTTACAGCGGATAAGCCACCTTGTGGTGCGTTCAGTGGACTGCTTGACATATTCATACGGTGAGGGGTTTTCGACACATTCGTCAAAAGCCATTGCGATGGTTGAACCGAGATTTGACTGTATTTGCATACTCTCCTCAGGTCCCATGAAAATTCGCTTTCCGTCTACATGCGAAGCGAAATAAACGCCTTCTTCTTTAATCTTGCGAAGCTTTGCAAGCGAAAACACTTGAAAACCGCCTGAATCGGTTAAAATAGGCTTGTCCCAGTTTGTAAAACGATGCAGCCCGCCCATTTTATATATAACTTCATCGGAAGGGCGAATGTGAAGATGATAGGTGTTACAAAGCATTGTCTGGCACTTAAGCTCTTTTAAATCAAGCGCGGAAATGCCGCCCTTGATTGCTGCAGCAGTTGCGACATTCATGAAAAAAGGGCTTTCTATCTCGCCGTGGACTGTGGATAAACGTCCCCGTCTTGCGGTTTCCTCTGTTTTTAAAAGTTTAAACATTATTTCTTAAAATCCTTATATAATAAACTTGGTTGTATACCTGTGTTATGTTGGTATTTTCCGCTACAGTATACTTCATGTTCACCGAGTATGCTATGATAATATATCTGACAAAGCTCAACATTCGGATAAATAATAATCGGCTGCACACAAAATATTTCAAGCGTCCAATATCCTGCAAAGCCTATATCGCCGAAGCCTGCCGTAACATGTATAAATAACCCCAGTCTTCCTATTGAAGAACGTCCCTCTAACATCGGCACAAATTTTTCGGTTTTTGTATATTCGTTGGTTCTGCCAAGATACAGCCTGTTAGGCTCTAACAATAAACCTTCTTCGGGTATTGTGATGGTTTTTGTTTTGTTCAAAATCTTCATATCAAGCGTGTTTTCTTCATAAACCAGAAGCTCATTATGAAGCGAAAGATTATAGCTGTTTGGATTTAAACGTTTTTCATCATACGGTTCGATTACTATTTCCTTGCCGATATGCTTCTTAATTTCAAGTCCTGATAATATCATATTAAACTCCTGTAACTAAAATAAATCAGAATGTGTTCCGTTTCTGAATAAATATAAAACTAACAAATCATTTTCAACTCTATAAATCAATAGCCAATCAGGAGTTATATGACATTCACGAAACCCCGTATAATCACCTGTCAAGGAATGATCTTTATTCTTCAGTGGTAATGTTACACCCTTTGATAATAAATCTACGACTGCATGTAGCTTTTCGATATCATATCCTCGCTTTAATGCGTTTTTTAAGTCACGCCGAAATTTAGATGACATTTCAACGTTAAGCATCATTATCCTCCAATGCTGTTTCTGCTTCTATTTCATTTATTATCTCTCTAAAATTATTATAACGCTTAGGATAACGTTCCATTCCCTCAAGCATAGCAGCTAGTGTTTCAGCATTAGGTTGAGGCTTTGCTACCTCAAACGGCATTCCCTCACGGCGTATAGATTGATTAAGAAAAATTCTTATTGCAGTGGGTGTATCAAAACCGAGTTCTGCAAAAAGTTCATCTGCTTTTCTTTTAACCTCTTCATCTATCCGTACCTGTATTAAAGCATTATTGTTAGCCATAAATAAACCACCTTTCAACAAATAAATGTATTTGATTGTATTATTATTATATTACAAACAAATACATTTGTCAATGTTATATCACCATCATACTATCGCCGAAGCTGAAAAATCTGTATTTTTCCTTAATGGCTTCGTCGTAGGCATTCATTGTTTTGTCGTATCCTAAAAAGGCTGAAACCAGCATTATAAGCGTGCTTTCTGCCAGATGAAAATTTGTTATTAATCCGTCGATAACCTTAAACTCATATCCCGGATATATGAAAATTGAGGTGTTGTCCTCTGTTTCGGTAAGCTCATTACCCGCACATTTCCCCGCCGCACTCTCAAGTGTACGACAGCTTGTCGTTCCGACAGCTATTACCCTGCCGCCTCTTTTTTTACACTCATTTATTTTATCCGCTGTTTCTTTAGGCAGCCTATAATGCTCGGAGTGCATTTTATGCTCTAAAATATCGTCTGTCTTAACAGGTCTGAACGTCCCCAAGCCCACATGGAGAGTGACATAAGCGACGTTAATATTCTTTTCTTTAAGCAGTTTAAAGGTGTTTTCGGTGAAGTGCAGTCCTGCTGTCGGTGCGGCTGATGAGCCTATTTCACGGGAATATACAGTATTATAACGATCGTTGTCTTTAAGCTTTGCTGTAATATAAGGCGGAAGCGGCATTTGTCCTATCTTTTCGAGTATTTCAAAAAACGAGCTGTATTTTTTATCAAACGAAAATTTCGCTATCCTGTTTCCGTCCTCTACTGTCTCGATTATTTCAGCGATAAGACCCTCAGGGAAGTCAACAATGGTGCCTTCTTTAAGCCTTCTGCCAGGCTTTACCAGTGTTTCCCATACGTTTTGCTCCTTCTGCTCAAGCAGTAGAAATTCCACAGGAATACCCGAACCACGCTTTGTGCCGTAAATTCTGGCTGGAAAAACCTTCGAATCGTTTAAAACAAGTAAATCACCGCTTTGAAGGAAGTCACATATACTGTTAAAGCTGCTATGAATGGTTTCACCCGTTTCCCTGTCTACCTTAAGCAGACGTGAACTGTCACGAGGCTCAAGCGGTGTTTGTGCTATTAAATCTTCGGGTAAATCAAAGAAAAAATCAGATTTTTTCATCAAATCATAATCCTCAATATAAAATATTTACTAAACATATATTTTACCATATTTATTTCAAAAAAGCAAATCTTATTTTCCTTGACAACAAGCATCTTTTTTGATATAATAATCGCAGAGATAGAGGTGCAAATTCAAATAGTATCTCGATACCCTAATGCTTCGGGGCATGGTGTCGAGCGAAAGGTGCATTTGCCGAAGAAAAAATACTCCGAAATATTTTTTCTGGTTTTACGTTAAATAAGCGTAAGACTGTCATCATAAAGATGGAGTGCTATCGGTTTATAAAGGCTAATAAGCTAAACTTGAACCGACGTATATGTCGGTCATTTTTTATATTATAAGAGAGGTAAAACAAATGAAAGAATTTAAAGTTGGAATTATCGGTGCTACAGGAATGGTAGGACAGCGTTTCGCTACCCTGCTCGAAAATCATCCGTTTTTTAAGGTGACTGCACTTGCAGCATCTCCTCGTTCAGCGGGTAAAACGTTTAAGGAAGCAACCGACGGCAGATGGCTCATGGATAAACCCATACCCAAAAATATGGAGGATATGGTTTTGTTCGATGCTACTGCGGATATAGCGAAGATTACACCCCTTGTTGACTTCGTTTTTTGCGCCGTTGATATGAAGAAAGACGAAATCAAGGCTCTTGAAGAAGCGTATGCTAAAGCTGAATGCCCTGTTATGTCGAATAACTCAGCGCACCGCTTCACAGACGATGTGCCAATGGTAATACCAGAGGTTAATGCCGACCACCTTGATATAATAAAGCTTCAGAGAAGCAGGCTAGGCACTAAACGCGGCTTTATCTCGGTTAAATCTAATTGCTCAATTCAAAGCTATGTTCCAGCTCTTCACCCGCTCATGAAATACGGCATTAAGGACGTTGTGGTTTGCACCTATCAAGCAATTTCTGGTGCAGGCAAGAATTTTGACACATGGCCAGAAATGATTGACAATGTTATCCCTTATATCGGAGGCGAGGAGGAAAAATCCGAGCTTGAGCCGCTCAAGGTATGGGGTAAAATTGAGGGCGAAAAAATTGTTCCCGCAACCACTCCTAACATCACAACTCAGTGTATTCGCGTGCCTGTAACAAACGGTCACCTTGCCGCTGTATTTGTACGTTTCGAAGATGGGAAGAAGCCTACT
>JAVBPL010000051.1:0-6732 GCA_031549645.1 Ruminiclostridium sp.
GTCTATATAAATGAAGCCAAGCTTTTTAGCACATTCCTTCGCAATAGTGCTTTTGCCTGCGCCAACAGGACCATCAATAGCAACCCTTATCTTCATTACAATTTATCCTCCGTTCTTACCCGCCAAAAACCCTGTACTTAACGCAATTTGTAAATTAAATCCTCCCGTAAAACCCGTGACATCGATGATTTCACCTGCAAAATAAAGATTTTCGATTAACTTCGATTTCATGGTATTCGGTTCAATTTCCTTTACCAATACACCGCCATCGGTTATAATCGCCTGCTCAATATCCTCAAGGCCTATCACTGTAAGCCTGAAATGCTTCAGCACCTGTATTATATTCTGTCTTTCAGCACGATTAATCTCATTCACCTGTTTTTCGGGTGAAATTTTCGCTTTTTCTAGGAACATTTTTATAAGGCTCTCTGGCAAAAGTCTCCTAACTGCGTTACTAATCTGCTTATTTTTAAGCTCCTCAAATTCTCTGAGAAGTCTTGCATCAAGCTTTACTTCGTCTAAAGCGGGCTTCAAATCAAGCTCAATGTAATAATCCTTACCGAGCTTAATATACGAGCTTGCACTAAGCACCAGCGGTCCGCTTACTCCCGTGTGAGTGAAAAGCATCTCACCCATTTCCTTGAAAAGCGGCTTCTTCCCACCCTTTTCTAATAAGCTTAAAGTGACATTCTTAAGGCTTAGCCCTGCCATTTCAGCACAGCTTTCCTCCGTAATCACAGGGACTAGTGAAGGCTTAAGCGGTATAATTGTATGTCCAAGCTTTTCAGCCAGCTTGTAACCGTCGCCAGTCGAGCCTGTTTTGCTGTAGGATTTTCCGCCTGTCGCAAGTATTACATTTTTCCCGTGATATAGGCTTTTTTCGCCTTTTACACCGACTACTTTGTTATCGCAAATTTCAAAATCTATTATTCTGTCGCTTGATGTTTTTATTCCGAGTGACTTAACTCTTTTCTTGAACGCATCAACTATATCCAGTGCTTTATCCGACACGGGAAAAACCCTGTTGCCGCGCTCAGTTTTAAGCGGCACACCCAGCTTCTCAAAGAAATCCATGGTGTCGCTGCTGCCAAACTCCGAAAAAGCCGAATACATAAATCTGCCATTTACGGGTAAATTCTTAATAAACTCCGTTAAATCGCAATTATTCGTGATATTGCATCTGCCCTTACCTGTAATGCCAAGCTTTCGCAGAAGGCGGTCATTCCGCTCAATTATTAATATTTTTTCACCGCTTAAGCCCGCTTCTGCCGCTGAAATTGCCGCCATACAGCCTGCAGGTCCTCCGCCAATAATTAGTAAATCAAATTTATTCAAAGCATCTATACTTTCTTAATCCTTTTTAAACACATCGTTTTCTTCCCAAATTTTTTCAAGTCTTGTGTATATATTCTGCACCTCATCTTGCTTTTCCATTCCGACTGCCACAATAAGCGCATTCGCAACACTAAGCGGAGCAACAAGACTGTCTGCAAAGCTTGCCATATCACTTCTTGCAAGGAGAAGCTGGTTTGCAATCGGTGCCAGCGGCGACTGTTCGCTGTCAGTAAGAGCCACAATATTGGCACCGCAGGAGCGGGCAAAATTTGCCGCATTAAGTGCCGACTTTGAGTATCTCGGGAACGATATAACAATCATGGTGTCGTTCTCGTTCATTCTAATCATCTGCTGATAAATTCCGCTGGTATTAACAGCACTCACGAACACAACATTGTCGAAAATAATCTGGAAATAATTATCTAAAAATCGTGCAATTATATTACTGCTCATTGCTCCGAAGATGTATATTTTTCGTGCCATAACGATTTTCGAAACAGCCTCGGTAAAAACCTCGCTGCTCGATAACTCAATCGTTGCACGAATTCTCCCGATATCCTGCGACAGCACGCTTGCCAGAATGTTGCTTCGGTTAAGCTGGTCGTTGGTTATCTCAATTCTTTGAAGAGCAGTAAGGCGATTTTTAATATAGGTTTGGAGGCTCCTCTGAAGCTCGGGGTAACCCTCATAGCCGAGAAGAATAGCAAAACGCACCACGGTGCTTTCGCTTGTGCCGACCGTGTTTCCAAGTTTTAATGCGGTCATATAGGCAGCCTTTTCGTAGTGTTCAATAATGTAGTTCCCAATAAGCTTCTGCCCCTTTGAAAACTCCTGCATTTTATTTTTAATCTGAGAAATTAAATCCTCTGTTGGCATAACGGTAAAATCCCCCCTAGCACAATCTACAACTATAATACAACATTTAAAGAAAAAACGCAAGTAAAATCTTAAAACTTGCAAAATAATAAAAAATCAAGTAAATGATAACATCAAATACTTTACAAAACTGCATGATTATTGTATAATTACCATATGGAAAAAATAAAAGGACTCACAAACGACGAGGTTCTTGCCGAAATACAAAAGGGCAACATCAACGGCGACAACCTTATCCCCACAAAATCGATTAAGGATATTATCAGAACAAATACTCTCACCTTCTTTAATCTCATAAATGCTTGTCTTGCCGCCTTGGTAATCATCGTCGGCTCTTTTGAGAGCGCCCTTTTTATGGGCGTAATTATTTGCAACATTTTTATCGGAACAATACAGGAAATTCGAGCAAAGCTTATTACAGACAAGCTTTCATTAATTTCTGAGCCTCATGCTAAAGCAATCCGCGACGGTGCTTTAACCGACATATCTGCGAGAGATATTGTGCTGGGTGACACCCTGCTCCTTAAGGCTGGTATGCAAATCTGCACCGACTGCAAGGTAATCGAGGGTGAATGTGAGGTAAATGAAAGCCTAGTCACAGGCGAAAGCGATGCTCTATTAAAGGCTCGAGGTAATTCACTTCTTTCGGGAAGCTTTGTAGTTTCGGGTGAAATTTATGCTGTGGTTACCGCAGTCGGAAAGGACAGCTTTGCAAATAAAATAACTCAGGGTGCAGGATATTTAAAAAAGCCTAATTCAAAAATGTTTCGTGCAATGGATAAAATAGTAAAGAAAATAAGTATCTGCATTTTACCCATTATGCTTATTCTTTTCTACAAATCGCTTTTCATCACAGGCGAACCAATTAAGACGGCAGTAACTAGCGTAGTTGCGGCTGTTATCGGAATGATACCCGAAGGCTTAGTGCTTCTTATCAGCATCGTAATGGCGGTAAGCGCAATCAGAATATCAAAGCATAAAACGCTGGTTCAAGATATGTACTGCGCCGAAACGCTTGCCCGTGTAGATGTGCTTTGCCTTGATAAAACAGGGACCATAACCGAGGGTAAAATGCTGGTCGAAGCTGTTATTCCGCTTGTAAGCGAAACCGAAGCCGCTACGATAACAAAGGCACTCAGCGAAATCAGCGGTGCCCTTCACGACAATAACCAGACCGCCGAAGCAATAAGGCAAAAATATAACGAAACGGCTTCATGGACGGCCGAAAAAACCTATCCCTTTTCGAGTGCGAGAAAGTGGAGCGGTGTCCATTTTAAGGGTAAGGGCTCTTATGTAATGGGAGCTTACGAATTTGTTTTCCCGAATGAAAAGAACCGCTCGTCCGAAATCTCAGAAAAAATAAAAGAGCATAGCAGTAACGGACAGCGTGTAATTGTCCTTGCAGGCTCACCCTACGCATTTGAAGAAAAAAGCCTCCCCCCCTCACTAAAAGCTCTGGCATTAATTATAATCAGCGACATTATCAGAGAAGAAGCTCCAGAAACTCTAAAATATTTTAAAGACCAGAACGTAACGGTTAAAATAATCTCGGGCGACAACCCATTAACAGTGAAGAATGTCGCAATGAGGGCGGGTGTAAAGGACTCCGATAAATATATCGATATGTCAACGGTCAGCGATGATAATTTATCAGAAGCGGCACTTAAGTACACCGTTTTCGGACGTGTAACCCCAGACCAAAAGCTTGCGATAATCAAGGCACTTAAAAACAACGGTCACACAGTCGCAATGACAGGTGACGGCGCAAATGATGTGCTGGCTCTTAAAGAAGCCGACTGCTCTATTGCAATGCAGTCGGGAAGCGAAGCGGCAAGAAACGTCTCTAATCTGATTTTACTCGACAGCAATTTCGCATCAATTCCAAAGGTAGTTGAGGAAGGCCGCCGCAGTATCAACAACGTTGAACGCAGCGCCACGCTCTTTTTGACTAAAACCGTATATGCCTTTATTTTAGCGTTAATCTATGTATTTGTCTTAAAGCCCTACCCCTTCGTATCAATACAGATGACTTTGATAAATGCACTTTTCATCGGTATTCCAAGCTTTTTGCTGGCACTCGAGCCGAATTACAGTATGGTTCGGGGCGAATTTATCGAAAATGTACTCAAAAAAGCGATACCTTATGGCTCTTGCAGTAT
Organism: Ruminiclostridium sp.; assembly: GCA_031549645.1. Taxonomy (GTDB): domain Bacteria; phylum Bacillota; class Clostridia; order Oscillospirales; family Ruminococcaceae; genus Ruminiclostridium_E. The sequence goes on from JAVBPL010000051.1 coordinate 4,371, forward strand.
AATCTGTATATCCTTACTGACGATTTTAGGACATATTTACCACTTCACTCCTGGAGAAGTTCGCTCGGTGGCGACAGTGCTTTTAGGTGTTGTATCCTTCCTTATTTTGTGCAGAATATGTATGCCCTTCAATAAGCGGAGAGCATTCATGGTGATTGTTCTGGGTATAGCGTTTTCGTTAGCTGTGAATAATTTTGAAAAGCTGCTATCTATTACCGAGTTCAGCTTATCTATGCTGATGGTTACGGTGCTTATTATAGCAGTCGCAGTTGCTGTCGTGGTGTATCTTCCAAGGCTCAGCGACAATATAATTATGCGATATAAAGAACTGAAAAGGAAAAAGAATTTTGGAAAATAATACGGTGCATATATTTTCAGATGGTGCCTGCTCAGGAAACCCAGGACCTGGCGGTTGGGGCGCAATCCTCCGTTCGGGTGACAGAGAAAAGGAAATTTCGGGCGGCGAAAAACACACCACTAATAACCGAATGGAGCTTACAGGCGTAATAAGTGCTCTTAAGCTGTTAAAATTTCCATGCAAGGTCACCGTCCAGACCGACTCAAAATATGTAGTAGACGGGATTACGAAGGGCTGGGCAAGGTCATGGAAAAAGAACGGCTGGGTTAAGAGCGACAAGAAACCCGCTCTGAACACTGATTTGTGGGAAGATCTGTTATCATTATGCGATATTCATGATGTGACCTTTAACTGGATAAAGGGTCATGCCGGACACAACGAAAACGAACGCTGCGACCGTCTTGCAGTGGAGCAAAGAGATTTATTTGCAAAAAATTAAGGTATAATTTGACAGGAAACAATTTTTCTTGACAAAATGGTTATATTATAGTATTATGTAATGTGTATATCATGTACTATGCATGGAGGAAGAAAATTTGTATTTTGGAATTGATCGCTTATTCAAACAAATTATTTTGTTTTTAGTGTTCGGAATAATCGCCGTTCTCGCAGTGCTTACGGTTGTTTTTGGCATTAATAACAATGATAATGCGGAGAAGGTAAAGGTCCTGACGGAGAAGAATAAGGCTCTCCAGTCTGTTGTTGATTTCAATAACGGAACTGAAGATTTTACCGTCGGAGAATATTATGATTTACTTACATATTTTGACATATCACTGGACGAGCTGTTAAGCTATCTTTACGATAATAACAAGGAAGCGTATGAGGCGCTTGTAGAGGCACAGCCTACCTCGCTCAGCGGACTAACTCTTTTTGAAACAGACTCAGGAACCCTCCCAGAAGTAACCCTGCCGACACCAACCGAAACTACACCCATTACTACTACACCCCCGACAGAAACAGAAATAGACACCGAAACGACTGAAACCGTAGCAGAGCCCCCCGCATATCAGGAGCTTTTTCCGCATCTGTATGTTAACACAAACGCAAACCCCGTTTATACTGCCGATGAAAATTATGTTTATCTGACTTTTGACGACGGACCGTCTATTTATACAAACGATGTGCTTAATATATTAAGCGACCACGATGTTAAAGCAACCTTCTTCGTTATCCCTGACAATACAGAGGCCTCCAAGAATTATTTGAACCGAATGTTAGATGCTGGTCATACCGTCGGAGTTCACAGCATGACACATGTTTATGACAAGATTTATGCCAGTGTTGAAGCCTTTCTCGATGATTTCAACGATGCCTTTAATCTGATATACGACCAAACTGGATACAGACCGATGTTTTTCAGATTTCCAGGCGGCAGTAAAAACGATTATAACGGTGCAGTAAGAGCAGATATTATAGCCGAAATGGAGCGCAGAGGCTTCATTTATTATGACTGGAATGTCGATAGCCGAGACTCAGCAGGGGCTCTCTGGACGGAAATGTACGATTCAGTTTTAATAGCGATTGAGGACTTAAAACGTTCGGTGGTTCTTTTCCACGATGGACCTAGCAGCTCAAACACCGTTTACGTTCTTGAAGATATAATCAAGGCTTTGGAAAAAGACCCCAGGAACTATGTATTCTCAGCAATAAACGAAAATACTCGCCCACAGCAATTTTAACACTGAAAGGATTAACTAAAATGGGAATTAAAGAAAATTTCGCTCAAGCTGTTAAAGAGCTGACAGGCGGTAATAAGGAAGAAAAGGCGGCAGAAAAGAAGGCTGCACAGGTTGAAACACTCCGCAAGGCTGTCGATAACGAGGATAGTGCACCTAGACGTGAGGAGTATTCACCAGTATACGAACCGAAGCTCGACGATGATACCGAAACATATATGAGCTTAAACGAGGCTCAAACAGAACCTGTTGAGGAAATACCCTTACAGCGTTCATATTCATTTGGTGACCAAGTCCAGCAGCCGCAGTATCAAGCACCTCAAAC
>JAVBPL010000021.1:0-3970 GCA_031549645.1 Ruminiclostridium sp.
AACAGAGTGGCCAATGCCGGAGAACTGTTTTGTCTGAAGCTCTTTCCATGTGCCCTCAGGCTTTGGATTTAAAATTAAATAAACAATTGGTGATTCCCAAAAGTTCCCTGGTATAGGGGGTCACTACATAACAGGAGGTAATATGTATATAAAAAATGACATTGCCTATGCAGGAGAAGAACAAACGATAATAAAAGTAAAGTCTGTCAGGGCATTAGATGATTATAAACTTATGATACGTTTTAGCGATGATTTAAAAAAAATATTTGATTTTACATCTTATTTACAATATGAAGCCTATAAACCATTGATTAGTATTGAGATGTTTAAAGGTGCCTATGTTGATTATGGAACTGTTGTATGGAATGAAGGTGAAATTGATATTTCGCCCGAAACCTTATATTTGAAAGGCGTAATTGTAAATGACACCGGTGTAGCATAATTTCATTATTATGATACCTTGTCAGAATATTTTTTCTAATCTTTTACACTATAACGATGTGGGTAATTTTACACTGTTTTATTGTATTAATATAACCGTGCATAGCCAAAAAAATGACTTCCGTGAGCTTTGCGAACAGGGAGTCGTTTTTTGCTTTTGGGAAAGGGATTTGAACCTAGTAGAAAAATCTTTGATTTTTCTACCAAGCTCCCCAAACCACATTACTTTATATAATAAGTCGATTGTCTTGGAGCAGTCGGCTTATTTATTTTTTTCTCTTGACACTTACGTGATGTTAGGGTGTATACTTATGATAAATAAAATAAAGGATGTGTGCTTTATGTTAATGAAAATTGGAGATATCACAGGAAAATACGGAATATCGCATCGCTCTCTGCATTACTGGGAGGAAATGGGTATTATCAAAAGCTCCCGAGCTGATAATGATTATCGTTATTACGATGAAGAAAACCAGCAAAGGATAAAACAAATACTTGTACTGCGAAAACTACGGCTACCCTTAAAACAAATTATAATGGTTTTAGAAAGTAACAACTCCAGCGAAATTATTGATACCTTGGAACAAAGCTTGAATCAAATTGACAATGAAATTAACGCACTGTCAATTATACGGTCAATACTTAATTCTTTCATTTCAAAGCTTAACGAAAACATTAAAATTGATATTAAGCTAGATTTACTTGACGACAGTACAATACTTGAAATTGCGGATTCACTGACTATAACCCGCCCTGTATTAAAAGAAGAAAAATATTATGAAGAATTAAATAAAGCTGACGAGAATTTATTAAAATCCAAAGAAAAGTATATTAGAATAATTTATTTACCGCCCATGACAGTAGCAGAGATTAATTTTTACGGCGAGGAAATAATGCCTGGCGAAGAAATATATATGCCGCAAAACGGGAATCCCGATTTTGAAAAAGACGGTAAAATTATACCTAACCATTTCAACGCTGGAATTAATGCAATTGATAAGTTTATTATAGACAATAAGCTTGCTGATATTATGCCGGATTTTCGTTTGTTTGGCTTTGCGAATTGTTCTGATATGGAAAATTACGGTCCGTTTTATGGATTTGGGCGTTGGCTTAAAATTAAAGAAGAAATGGATGTTCTTTTTCCGTTCGTAAAAAAGCAAATTAAAGGCGGATTATATGCAGCATACAGCCGACCGCTTCCGATGTCTGGCGGAGATTCCGACGAGTGGGAGGTGCTCAACCACTGGATTATGAATAATGATAAGTATGAGTATGCTGGCGGATTTGAACCTAACTGTAACTTTGGGCTGCTCGAAGATTATCTGAACTACATTAACTTATATAAGCTGCCCTTCGATCAAAAGCAGGTTCAAACAGATTTGCTGCTACCTATTAAGGAACGTCAAAAATAATACAAAATAAATTTGAATAGCTATTGACTCTCCCGTTAGGGGAGCATTTATAATAAAGCTACAAGAAAGAGGTAGGTGATTAAATGTTCCGAATTGGTGAATTCTCAAAAATGTCAAAAACCACAATAAAAACACTGCGTTATTACGATGAAATCGGACTTCTTAAGGCTGAAACAACCGATAAATTTACTGGTTATAGGCTGTACTCAACAAAACAGCTTATGACTCTTCACCGCATACAGTCGTTTCGTCAGGTCGGATTAACAATCGATGAAATCAAATGGATAATGTCAGGGCATGATGCCGCTGGTGTTTTGGAAAAAAGGAGAGCAGAGCTTATGACAGAGATTTCAGAGGGACAGAACCGCTTATCTCGGATTGAATTTATTTTAAGTGGAGGTACCCAGATTATGAATTACACGGCAATTATTAAAGATTTACCAGAGTGCATAGTTTATTCAAAAAAGATATTGGCACCAAGCTATGAAGCTTATTTCGAGCTAATTCCCGCTATCGGCGAGCAGGTAACTAAAAAATATCCCGATTTAAAATTAAGCACCCCCGAATATTGCTTTATTGTTTATCTTGACGGCGAATATAAAGAAAAAGATATAAACATAGAGTTTTGCGAAGCGGTGACTGAAATGAAGGTTGATTTCGAAGATGTTTCGTTTAAAAAGATACCGCCTATTGCCGCTGTTTCTGTTTTGCATAAAGGGAGTTATCAGGGGCTTAAGAACGCGTATGCCTTTGCCTTTGAATGGATTGAAAAAAATGGCTATAAGGCAGTCGAAAACCCCCGCGAAAGCTATATTGACGGTATATGGAACAAGGAAAGCGAGGAGGACTGGCTGACAGAGCTCCAAATCCCGATTGTAAAGCTATAAATATTGTTTATACTAAAGAAGTAAATCAAGATTTATTGCATTAGTATAACAGTTCATACTAAAAACAGGCTCCTGGTGAGCCTGTCTTAATTTTGAATTTATATATACTTATAATAAGCACTTTATTTTTCGTTTTATTTGTGATATGCTTAATTTTGCTAGCAATAGATTATGGCGATATATGATGATTTACACGATGTCGATAAACAGCTCGGTTTAAAAACCATATCTACAGCTGTACAAATTGGTGGAAGATAAGTTGGAGCAAAACTAGGTTCAATGGGTGACTTGGTACAACAATACTTAGAATTTACAATATACTTTAAACATAAAAGTGCCGTGACGAAAGATTAATTTCGCACGGCACTAATTTTTAAGTCTTAAATTACTTTGCTCTCTTTTTTGTAAGAGTAACAGCAAGAGCAGAAACCATCATAACACCAACAAGAACGCCTGTATCAGCAATTCCTGTATCAGGGTTGTTAGCCTTTGCATCGGTAGTTGCTGTGTCTGTGGTCTGAGCAGCATCGGTAACTTGAGCAGCATCAGGTGCTACATAAGAAGTAATCGATCTAGCTGGCTCGCCTGATGTAAACTCATATTCGTAGTTCACGGTCACAGCTCCAGGTGTCTGTGATAAAATCTGGAAGCCCATATCGCAAATAACCTTGTCTGCACCATACTTTTCAGCAACAGCATCTACGTCTAAAGAGAAGCCATAGGTAACACCTGCTTCTGTAATAGGTGGAGTTGATTCGCCGTTCGCCCAAACGCCCCATGTGTCAGCTGCAACATAAACCTGGAATAATAAATCATCACGTCCGCCTAAATCATCTGCCGATATTGAGAACTCAATAAAGTCATATTTTTCAGCCAGGTCTCCAAGGGTGCTTACATTAGCCACGATTTCGCTGTCAGTGAATACAACGCTTCCGTTAATTCCATATCCTGTTTCCTGCATATCGATTTCCTTTGTGGTTGCCGCAAGTGAAATAACAGAAAGTGATAATGCTGCAATTGAAGCAGCAGCGCCCATTGATAATAATTTGATTAATTTCATTCGAAAAACCTCCATTTATAATTTAACGTATTGTAAAGTTAAATGAAAGTTGAGAACCCCTAAGCCTTTATGGTATAATGTTTTCACCACAAAAACTATACCTCCAAAAAGGAAAGGGGTTCTCATGGAAAAAGTATATCACATTAAATGCCCAAAATGCAACAACA
>JAVBPL010000032.1:0-5655 GCA_031549645.1 Ruminiclostridium sp.
TTATTTGACAAGTCAAGCAGACTTGAAAACAGCTTTTTGAATTCATCATTATTCTCTATAATTGGGGGCATATTCGGGAAAAAGTCTAGTGCGTCTCTCACATAGCCGTTACCTACCGCCATATCGAAATATTGCCTTGAAATAAGTTTAAAAATAGTCTTTTCATTGCAGGTTATTGTTGTAATTTTAAGAGGTTCTGTATCAAGCTTATTTTCGTCATATAGCTTACAAAGCTTAAAATATTCTTTATAAGCGAGTATGGCATCGTTAACACGAGATAGTCTTGAAAAAGCCGATGCATACGAGTAAAACAAATCAATCAGTAAAACATTTGTTTCTTTAAAGCGTTCAAAATATTCCTCTACACAGCTAATTATATCGGATAATCTACCTTCAACGAGATAAAACAGAACCGCATAATGATATGCAACAGGACTATATGCATCATTAGTCTTTCGGGCATTTTCCAGTGCCTGGTTTATATAGAAATCCTTTTCTACGCTATCTGTACAGCAATCAAGAATTTGAAAAATTACTCTCAAATCTGAGGGATTTTCTTTATACTTAGGTATCAAGAGCTCCCTGTTTCTGTTAAGCTTTGCTTCCTCGCCTTTTTTATCTGTGAATAAATATCCATCGTGAAGAACAGCCGTATTAAGATTATAAATCGGTTCAATCCATATAGCAAAATTTTCGTGAATTACCCCTTCAAAATGCTGTTCCGGAACCCGTCTTGTAATCCTGCCGACTCTGAAATCGTAATAAATCGATTTTGCCTCGTCCTTGAAATTTCTTTGAATATATGTGGCATGATTATAATTTTTATTAAGCTCGGTATTCTTAAAAAAGTTTATAAGCTCCTCAGCACTCTGAAGTACCTCATCAGCATCGATAAACATAAACCACTCGCCCGAGCATTTATTATAACAAAAATTTCTGGCGGCTGAAAAGTCCTTTATCCATTCGAAGCTATAAATTTTATCGGTGTATCTACGTGCGATTTCGACTGTGCTATCTACCGAACCAGTATCAATTATAACAAGCTCGCTAGATACAGCGTTTAATAATGTGTCAAGCGCTTTAAGGCAGGCATCAAGCTTCTTTGCCTCATCTCTTACTATTAAGCCGATTGATAAGATTATGTCGTTCATCTTAATATCCTCGTATCCATGTTAATACATATATAATAACATAAACTTAAACGACATACAAGCACTAATTAATTATTTCACTTTTGTTAAGAGCACTTATCAGCGCATTAATGGAGGAAGCAATAATATCAGTATCTAGACCTGCACCCCAAGTGATTTTACCATTTGCATCTACTATTTCCACGTATGAAATTGCCTGAGATTTTGAGCCTATTTCAAGTGCGTGCTCAGAATATGAGGTGAGATTATATTTAAGATTCAAGCAACGTTTGAGTGCATCGCTAACTGCGTCAAGACGGCCGTTACCCTTACCAGTGATTATTCTCTCATTGCCGTTCACTTTTATCGTAACTGTTGATGAAATTCCGTCCGCCTCCTGTGTATAATGTGCAGACACAAGCTTTATAGGTGCATCAAGATTTACAAAGCTGTTGCGGAATACATTATAAACCTCATCGGGCTGTAATTCCTTGTGAAGCTTATCTGAATAATCCTTAACCGCATAACCCACCTGCTCACGGAATTTAGCCGGTAAATCAATTCCATATTTATTCTTAAGTAAATAGCCTATTCCGCCCTTACCACTCTGGCTGTTTATTCTGATTACATCGCCGTCATACTGCCGTCCCACATCATGTGGGTCAATTGGCAGATAAGGCACAGACCATTCATCTAGGTTTTTCTCATCACGCCATGCCATTCCCTTTGCAATCGCATCTTGGTGCGAGCCAGAAAAAGCTGCAAACACCAGCTGACCGCAATATGGGTGTCTAACATTTACCTGCATATCGGTGATTTTTTCGTAAAATTCACATATCTGAGGTAAATTCGTGAAATCCAGCTCGGGTTCAACACCATGTGAGTACATATTTAAAGCAAGCGTTATTATGTCTACATTTCCTGTTCTCTCGCCGTTACCGAAAAGCGTGCCCTCTACCCTGTCAGCACCAGCAAGTAAACCAAGCTCGGTATCTGCAACAGCACAGCCTCTGTCATTATGCGGGTGGAGCGAAACAATTACGTTTTCACGCTTATAAAGATTGTCACACATATATTCAATCTGGCTCGCATAAACGTGTGGCATTGATAGCTCAACTGTCACTGGCAGATTAATAATCGGCTTGTTTTCAGCACTAGGCTCCCATATTTTGAGCACCTCGTTGCAGATTTCCAAAGCAAAATCAATTTCGGTACCGGTAAAGCTTTCGGGCGAATACTCAAACTTAAAGTTTCCCTCTGTGGTTTGTGCCTTCTCTTTCAAAAGCCTCGCACCCTTAACCGCTATTTCGATAATCTCGGCTTTGCTTTTCTTAAACACCTGTTCTCTTTGCGCCACCGAGGTTGAGTTGTAAAGATGAACCACCGCACTTTTTGCACCCTCCAAGGCTTTAAAAGTTCTGTCGATTATATGCTCTCTCGACTGGGTCAAAACTTGAATTGTTACATCATCTGGTATTAATCCCTTCTCAATCAAGGCACGGCAGAACTCAAACTCTGTTTCAGATGCGGCTGGAAAACCGATTTCAATTTCCTTGAAACCCAGCTTTACCAAAAAAGTGAAAAATTCAAGCTTCTCCTCAAGGCTCATAGGTACAACGAGAGCCTGGTTTCCGTCCCTTAAGTCAACACTGCACCAAATCGGTGCTTTGTCGATATAATCACGTTCTGTCCATTTTACCGATTTTGTCGGCGGCATAAAATATGCTCTTTTATACTTTTGTGATGCGTTTTTCATAAAATAAATTCCTTTCTGAAATAAAAAAACCGTCTCTAATCCGAATATTCGGAAAAGAGACGGGGTTTGTTAGTTACAAATACCTCGTGGTACCACTCTAATTGACGCTACGCATCCACTCAACACATCTAGCAATGTGCTTCTCTATAACGGGAGTACCCGTTCAAGCCTAGCGATTGCTCGTTCAGCCGACTGCTCATGGGCGAGTTATGACAGGTTGGCAGTACCGCTTCACACCAAACAGCGGCTCTCTGAAACTACATTTTCTGCTTTGTTCCCAATCAATGCATTTAGATTTATTAATTTATTTGAATTATACATAAGTTTTTTGCGTTTGTCAAGTCTTTTTTGAATTTTTATGAAAAATTTCTTTTATTCCAACTAATATTAGCAGAACGGCAAATATTTTACGCAGAATATCTTCATCGAGCACCGATAACAGCAAATATCCTAAAGCCACTCCGCCTGCCCCGACTATACAGGCTAATGGCACAAGCTTCCACTCAATCAATTTATTTTTTGTATGGATAATGATTGATATTAAAGCAATCGGAAGAAAAAAGAGAAGATTAATGCCTCCTGAAGCCTTCTGCGATATATCAGTGAAAACGGTCATATATATAATTAAAATAAAGCCCCCGCCAAGCCCCATAGAAGCCGCAACACCAGTTAAAAATCCAATTATAATGTTCATAATATCACACTACCCCAGCAAAATCTTTACAGCCGAAATAAGGATAACACCGCCGAAAATACGCCGCAGAAGCGAATTAGGCACCTTTTTGAGTAAAACTGCGCCTAACACCGCTCCTACTAAGCCGTAGGGTATATATTTAAGTGCTGTTTCATAATCAAGGTTGCCATTAAAGCCATATATTATAACTGAAATTATGCTTAATAAAAAAATGAGTGCTACCGAGGTTGCGTGGCTTTTCTTTGCTTCAAGCCCCGAAGCCTCAAGAAGCGGCACCGCTGCCACACCGCCGCCAGAACCAAATAATCCGTTTAATATACCCGAAACAAATCCAATCGAAGCATTAATCAGCTTTTTCATGTTAATTCCTTATGCCTTTTTAGATATATAATACCCAAAAACGCATAAACAATACATCATAAGCTTATTCGTTACTTTATTTACTTACTTTATTTAACCACCATATTTATTAAATTTTTATTAATTCACAACAACCACTTGAAATAAACATTAATATGTGATACAATATATAGTAGTTTAAATATTTTACCCTTTTAGGTACCGAGGAGGAAAGTTAATGCGTGTTCTGTCACAAGCAGAGATTGATGCAATGCTTGCAAGCTTATTATCAAATCCATCAATTCTCCCAACCACACCTGAAGATGAACCAAAGAGTGAAAATACTGCTCCGACTGAGCAAAAGTAGCCATACATATAAGACACCCTCCACACGAGGGTGTCTTTTGTTTATTTACAGCCTGTGCAGTCACCTGAACAGCCGCCGCATTTTTTATTACTGCGACGTCTTTTTATGCTCAAAGCTGCCATTAAAATGCAGGTTGCGATAATCACAACAACTAGGCTAGTAGGTTGTCCCACCAAGAACGCTACCACCCAAGCAATTAAACACTGAGATATAATAATACCGATAGTTTGAAGCCATGAACCCAATTCTCTTTTCATTGCTGCGATAGCGGCGAAGCAAGGGGTATAAAGCAAAGTAAACACCAAAAAGCTAAACGAAGTGCCAACCGTGAACAGCGAGGATAATGCATTGACGTTATCCTGTATATCTGTGCCAATTAATACCGATAATGTACTTACAACAGCTTCCTTAGCGGTAAGCCCTGTAATAAGCGCGGTAGATATTCTCCAGTCTCCGAGCCCCAGCGGTGCAAAAATAGGAGCAATAACCTTACCAATTGAGGCAAGAAGGCTATTTTCGCTGTTATCTACTATATTGAGCCTTAAATCAAAGCTTTGAAGGAACCAAATAATAATAGTGGCTATAAAGATAATCGTAAATGCTCTTTGTAAAAAATCCTTAGCCTTATCCCACATCAGAAGAACCACGCTCTTGAGAGACGGCATTCTGTAATTCGGCAGCTCCATTACGAAAGGAATGGGTTTACCCTTGAACTTTGTGTTATTAAGCAGTACCGCACAGATTATCCCCACGATTATACCAATTCCATACAGTAAAATCATGATAAGAGCCTGCCGTTCTTCGAAAAAAGCAGCGGTGAACACCGCATAAATCGGTATCTTAGCTGAACAAGACATAAAAGGTGTCAACATTATAGTCATTCGGCGGTCTCTGTCAGACGAAAGAGTCCGTGTAGCCATAATTGCAGGCACCGAACAGCCGAAACCGAGCAGCATAGGCACAAAGCTTCTGCCCGATAAGCCGATTTTACGAAGAAGCTTATCCATAATAAACGCAACTCTAGCCATATAACCCGAGTCCTCTAGAATAGAGAGGAAGAAGAAAAGTGTGACTATAATCGGCAGAAAACCTAACACACTACCCACTCCAGCAAAAATTCCGTCTATAATAAGGCTATGTACCACGCTATTGATCCCAAAATCTGTAAGTCCCCTATCCACCAAAAGAGTAACCCAGTCTATACCCATAGCAAGCCAGTCGCTTAGAAAAGCACCTATTACCTCAAAAGTCAGCCAAAAAACTGTCAGCATAATGATAATAAACAGCGGTAAAGCTATAAATCTGTTTGTAAGAACATTGTCGATTTTAAGGCTGCGTCTATGCTCCTTGCTCTCCTTGCACTTTACTA
>JAVBPL010000129.1:0-4169 GCA_031549645.1 Ruminiclostridium sp.
TATTATATCCAGGTATTCATTTTTTTGCAATAAAAAAAAGGGGCTAGCCCTTTTTTCTTTAATAATCTTATTCGGTTACCCTCTTAGTCAACATTATCCTCAATATATTTTACAACATCTCCAACAGTCTTGATGTTTTCAACCTGTTCATCAGGGATTTCGATATCGAATTCTTCCTCGAAGCTCATTACAAGGTCAACAATATCAAGAGAGTCTGCACCTAAGTCGTCCTGAATATTAGCTGTGATTGTAACCTTATCCTCGTCAATATCGAGCTGCGTAACAATAATTGATCTTACCTTTTCGAAAATCATTTCTGTAATCCTCCAAAATTTTACTGGTTTTTATTATTATAAGGCATTGAGCCTAAATAATCAATAGATTTTTTGACAAATTTTAATTATTTTTAATTATACAATTGTTCATGTTGTATCATTCGTTAAAAATCCCGATTTTCCGAAACTTTTCGTAACGATTTGAAAGAAGTGTATCGATGTCTTGATTTTGAAGTCTCTTAACCGCTTCGTATAAATATTCTGAAATATTTTCAGCTGTTAGCTGAGCATCATTATGTGCCCCGCCGACAGGCTCTGAAATAATTTTTTCAGATATTCCAAAGGAAAGCAAATCCTCCGAGGTTATTTTCATAAGCTCGGCAGCCTCCTTCTCACGAGTAGGGTCCTTCCAAAGTATCGATGCAAAGCCTCTCGGTGAAATTACCGAATAAATCGCATTCTCAAGCATAGCAAGCTCGTCGCAGACACCCAAAGCAAGCGCACCGCCGCTTCCGCCCTCGCCTAGCACCACCGATATTATAGGCGTTTTAAGTGTCATGAATTCCATTAAATTTCTCGCAATAGCTTCGCCCTGGCCTCTTTCCTCTGCTTCTATACCGCAAAAGGCACCAGGTGTATCGATAAAGCATATTATCGGACGATGAAATTTTTCCGCCTGCTTTGCAAGCCTTAAAGCCTTTCTATAACCCTCGGGGTGCGGCATGGAAAAATTTGTCTTTTTATTTTCATCAAGATTTCGTCCCTTTACCTGTGCAAGCACAGTCACAGGGATAGATTGAAAAGTCGCTACACCACCCATAATAGCCGCATCATCACCATAATAACGGTCACCATGAAGCTCCATGAAATGATGGAAAATCATAGGTATATAGTCATTTACAGTCGGTCTGTTTTTTAACCGTATCAGCCCTAAACGTTCGGTTGCAGTAAGCTTCATATCTGTGCCTCCCTCGACAGCTTTTCGTAATTATGCACTCTGAGCAATCTTGATAAAGAGGAACGCATTTTTTTACGGTCAACTATCATGTCTACAAAGCCGTTTTCGAGCATAAATTCTGCCGACTGAAACTCGTCGGGAAGCTGCTGTCTGATTGTGTCCTGAATTACACGCCGTCCCGCAAAGCCAACCAGTACCTTCGGTTCTGCAATGATAATATCTCCGAGAGATGCAAAGGACGCTGTAACACCGCCTGTTGTGGGGTCTGTGAGGACTGTAATGTATAGCTGTCCTGCTTCGTTAAGCTTTGCGATTGCACCGCTTGTCTTAGCCATTTGCATGAGCGAAATTATACCCTCCTGCATTCTGGCCCCCCCCGAAGCTGTGAAAAGAATAATCGGCAGCTTGTTTTCGGCGGCGTATTCGAATGCACGGGTGATTTTTTCACCCACCACACTTCCCATACTTGCCATCATAAAGTTGCTGTCCATTATACCGATTACGGTCTTGTATCCGTGGATAGTACAGGTACCTGTAACTACGGCATCTTTGGTTTTGCATGCTTTTTGAAGCTTTTCAAGCTTTTCAGAATATTCAGGGTACTCGATAGGGTTGCCTGATGTCATATCCGCATCAAACTCGATAAAGCTGTCCTTATCGGCTGTCAGCTCAAGGCGTTCATTCCACGAAAGTCTCGCATGATAATTACAATTGCTGCATATCTTGCGGTTTTTGTGGAAATCCTCCATATATATAACCGTCTGGCATCTCGGACATTTAAAAAGGAGGTCCTTCGGCACCTCAACCTTTTTCGCTTCATCTTGGATAGACTCGGTTTTTTCGTCGTTAAATCTATCCTTTACAACCTTAAATAAATCTTCTAATCCCATATTAATTCCTTCATATCAGCTTTTTACGATTTAAGAAGCCTATATCAAAAATTCCGCTTTCAAATTCTTCGTCCTTTAAAAGCTTAAGCTGAAAATCAATGTTTGTCTTTATTCCGTCTATTATAAACTCCGAAAGAGCTACTCTCATCTTCTGTATAGCCTCGGTACGAGTGTCACCCTTAACTATAACCTTCGCAATCATGCTGTCATAATAGGGCGGTATCGTATAACCCTGAAACACCGCAGTATCTATTCTGACACCAAAACCGCCTGGCATATGAAGCGACTGGATTTTTCCAGGAGAGGGTCTGAAATCAAGCTCGGGGTCCTCAGCGTTAATTCTGCACTCGATTACATGTCCTGAAAGCTTAATATTCTCTTGTTTTATGCTTAAAGGCTCACCTGAGGCAATTTTTATCTGCGCCTTTATTAAATCCACGCCCGAAACAAGCTCGGTTACAGGGTGTTCAACCTGAATACGCGCGTTCATTTCCATAAAATAGAAATTCAAGTCCTTGTCTACAAGAAATTCAACGGTACCCGCATTGTGATAACCGCAGGCCTTAGCCGCTCTTACCGCCGCTTCGCCCATTCTTTCACGCAGCTCTGGTGTCATAATCGGGCTTGGACTTTCTTCAAGCACCTTCTGATTTCTTCTCTGACACGAGCAGTCACGCTCGCCTAAATGTATAACATTTCCATGCTCATCAGCAAGAAGCTGTATTTCAACATGTCTTGGATTTACGATGAATTTTTCTATATAAATATCGTCATTTCCAAAACAAGTCATAGCCTCGACTTTCGCCGCTGTCATCTGGCTTTCCAGCTCATCTTCATTATTTACGAGCCTAATTCCTCTGCCGCCGCCACCTGCGGAAGCTTTCACCATTATTGGATATCCAACCTCTTTTGCAACCTCTTTTGCCGTCTCAATTGTTTTGACAACACCATCAGAACCAGGTACAACAGGCACATTTGCGGCTATCATGGTGATTTTCGCGTTAGCCTTGTCGCCCATAGCGTCCATCGCCTCGGCTGTGGGTCCTATCCATTTTATGCCACATTTTGCACAAAGCCGTACAAATGAACTGTTCTCTGACAAAAAGCCAAAGCCTGGGTGAATTGCATCAGCCCCCGTGATTTCGCAGGCAGAAAGAAGTGCCTTGGTATTTAAGTAGCTGTCCTTAGACTGCGGAGGTCCTATGCAAATTGCTTCATCGGCTATGAATGTATGGAGAGCATTTTTATCCGCACTGCTATACACCGCCACCGTTTTTATTCCCAGCTCACGGCAAGCACGAATTATACGGATTGCAATTTCTCCCCTGTTTGCTATAAGTATTTTATTCAACATACTTTTCCCTTACTTTTACTATTTAATTGCAAATGAAATCTCGGCGCTGACAGCCTTTTCGCCGTCTACGGTTGCAAGACCCTTGCCTATTCCGACAGGTCCCTTGACTTTTATAATTTCAACCTCAAGCCTTAAGATATCTCCTGGGATTACCTGACGGCGAAATTTTGCTTCCTTTACACCGCCGAAAAAGCCGATTTTGCCCTTGTTTTCAGGAAGTGAAAGCATAGCAGCCGCACCTGCCTGCGCGAGCATTTCAAGCATAAGTACACCTGGCACAACAGGATAATCGGGGAAATGCCCCTTAAACCAAAAATCATCTGCTTTTATATGTTTTATCGCCACAACACTTTTACCTGGCTCCATTTCGATTATTTCATTGATGAGTAGAAACGGGTCTCTGTGAGGGATAATCTTCTTTATTTCTTCTTTATCTAAAATCATAATTATAATCCTTTATTTTATACAATCAACATTATCTCTTGGTCATATTCAACCGCAGAGCCGTCCTTCACGAATATTTCAGAAACCGTTCCTGAAAATTCGCTGACTATCTCGTTCATCAGCTTCATGCTTTCCACGATGCAGATTACCTGCCCCTTTTCCACCTTATCGCCGACTTTCACAAAAGCAGGCTTATCAGGTGCTGGAGCAGCATAAAAGGTTCCGATAATCGGAGACTTTATCATGCT
>JAVBPL010000046.1:0-27083 GCA_031549645.1 Ruminiclostridium sp.
TAATACTTAATTAATGATTTAATAAATACCTATGTGGCGGCTCAAACTGTATCAGGCACATATAAGCAGGTTAAACCTGCATTTGAGGCGGTCGTGAATACATTGCCAACTATAACTAAATCCCTTGATGAAATGTCAGCGGCTTTAAGTGGCATTTCACAGCAGACACTTGCTTTAGGGCAGTTGTCGGAGCTTGTAGCCGGCTTCTCTCAGCTTTCAAATGAGTATCAGGCTTTCCATACGGGACTACAAAGCTATTTTGACGGTGTTACACAGTTAAGTGGCGGATACTTAGAATTCCATACAGGATTGGACGAATTTTCGAGTGGTATAGATGAGCTTGCAAACGGTGCATATGAGCTGTCGGACGGCACCTCTCAGTTAAACACGGAAGCGGCCAAAATTCCTGATACCATAGAGGGGGAAATCGATAATATGCTTTCTAGCTTTATCGGAACCGAATTTGAACCCATATCCTTCACTTCATCGGATAATATGGCACCCGACTTTGTGCAGTTTGTCCTCAAATGCGACAGTATACAAAAATCTGAGGCCCCAAAAATCACCGAGAACGAAACAGAAAATAATGAAACCTTCTGGGACCGTCTTGTTGCATTATTTAAATAATCGTGTTATAATCAAGTAAACTAAGGTTATTTCGCAATAAATATGCGTTGTAATAAAATTATTCAGAAAGGACGATAATCATGAAAAATATATTTATAGTTATCAGCGTAAAACCAAGGAGGGTGACTATACTTTAACCCTCCTTATAATGGAGGATTTATATGCTAGTTAAGCACAAGGATTTGACAATTCGTAATGCTGCATCTGCTGATGCAGAGCAGCTTTGCACATGGTGGAATGACGGTCAGATTATGGCTCATGCTGGTTTTCCCAATGGGATTAACACAACCGCTGACGAAATACGAAAGAGTCTTGTTAATGATACAGACGAAACCCATCGTCGTCATATTATCGAGCTCAAAGGTAAAGCCATAGGTGAAATGAATTATCGGAATAAAGGCAACGGAGTTGCAGAAATAGGAATTAAGATTTGTGATTTCACCGAGCAGGACAAAGGATTAGGTACCATTCTTCTATCCATGTTTATTGATGCATTGTTTGGTATCTATTATTACAAAAAAATCATTCTTGATACGAACACGAAAAACAAGCGAGCACAATATGTCTATGAAAAAAAGCTAGGGTTTAAAGCTCTGGGAGTTCGTGAGCAGTCGTGGTACGACCAATTGGGTGAAATCCAAAATTCAATTGATTATGAGTTAACTAAAGAGGACTGGCAACCCGTTCATCAGAAAATATAGTTAATAATAATAATTGAACAGAATAACTATTCAAAAAGAACTGGCTAATACCAGTTCTTTTTTTCGCAAATCTAAAAAAGTTAAATTATTTGAAACAAAATAATATTTAAAAAGGTATTAATAATGTCAAGCATTGTACGAAAAAATAGAATATCAATTGAAAGGAAATATTATGAAAAAAAGATTTATTAAATTAATCTCATTAATATTAACAGTCGCAATTACATTTCAGGCTGTAAATATAACAGCCTTCGCCGAAACACTATATATAAAGGAATTGAAGCTTTTTACCTCCAAAGACAGCTCTGAAGCAAAGCAAAAATGCGTCGACGATGGCTATATACTTTATGACTATGATGTTAATCAAGACGGGGGAGATTATTATGTTTATCTCGGCTACCTGACAACATCAAATCCAGCAGAAGCCATAACCGACATAAGAGTTATGAATATGGGCGGTGGTTATGTCGTTGAAGACGGCGGAGAGCTAATGGCGCAGATGCATGAGGACTTGCTTCATGACTCGATATATTTTATGGGTGCTGTTAATGAATTTCGTGCGAATTATTACGCAGGGAGCGAACTTGCCAAAGCGGCGGTTAATTCTATGAATATTTGCTTCATGGAAAATGGTGAGCTGCTTGGTGATTTTATCTTAAATACTGCTGATGCTGAAAATATGATTGATGTTCTTAATTACGCTTCTTCTGAACGTATTCTTCTCGTCAAATCATATATCTCAATGGGTATAGGAACCATCGATGGAACAAGCTGGATAGATAGAACAGGCTTGATTATTGAGCAGGATACGGCTGGAGAGTATACTTATAGCGATAAACAAATGGACGATGCTTATGATGTTTATGACCAGGTTATAAATTTTCAAGATAAGCATCAGGAATGGCTTCTCGGCGAAAAAGAAACAGATGAGGATGAGGAACCAGCCCCAGAGGACCTTAAAGATATTGATGAAACCTTTACCTCATATTACGAAATATATTTTGATATTTTGTCTTCGTTTGAAGTTATGCCAGGGATTTCAATGGCAGATTATTTACTAAGCCCCGATTTTAGTATTGAAAATGCTTATCCTATTGCAGCAGCACTTACAGAAGGTGAGCTTGTAATGCTGAACTTTGTTGGATTTTTATTATTTGCAGATGCCGCTTCTAATGCTGGTGACTACACTGAAATCAATACAGTAATTGAGGGAGTCGAAAAAATAGATTTTTGGGAAAGCTCATCACGTCTTGATTATAACGGACCGATTGCATTCACATCTGAAGCAATCATGGAAATGAAAATGGAACCTTCCGACAGCGGAATAAGTAATCTCGCAATAGCGAATATCGCTTTAGGTGTTTTAGGTGGTGCTGCTGCTATTGCGACAATGGTAGCAGGCAGAGCCTTATATACCGCAAAAGCAGCCGTATCTGATGCCGTACTGGTAAGTGAACAAGCAGCGTTAAGAGCTGCTACAGCTTCTGCTAAGTATGCAGAAAGAATGGCTCACTTTGCAAAAAATGGATATTCGGTAAATATGGCAAAGCAGTTCGCGGCTCATCTCAGCAGAAAAGCTTCAAGGGAAGCAGCTAAGGTTACCGTGGCAAACGCTTCTAAGGTTAAGGCGGTTACAAGAGCATCAGGTGTGGCAAGAGGGTTTGTTATAACTCTAATTATTATGGTTATTATTGCGGCAATTTTAGCAACTGTAAATCTAGTCGACAGGTTCAGCGGACCCGATATAGAGGATATCCCAGAGGTTATGGTTAATGTAGTCGAGGATGTCAAAACAGGAAGAAACACATATATTCAGTATCGAGTCGTCCAAAATCAAGATGGTTCCCCTGGAAATCTTAATGGTGTAGATTATTGGAATGCACTATATACAACGAAGGACCCTATTGCGGGAAATCCTATAACAGCAAATTTATTAGTGCAAAAAAATGACCAATCAACTCCAAACGGATATACTAATGTCAGCAAGTTTAACAGGGAAGCGGCAATGAGCTTTAACTCAAATCTAAAGACAAAATCGCATCACTACTTATTCTTTAAGCCGAGTACGGAAAGCTATTTTCCCGCAAGTATTTTTGGCGATGCAGGAGGTCTGTTATTGGCTGGCGGCGGTGGACTGATTGTCGGTGTTATCGTAGGCGGAATTTTTACAGGAATGTTCACAAAACGCAGAAAAGCTAGATAGTTTTACTACTAATCTTAAAACAAACACCTCCGAAACGGTTGTTTCGGAGGTGCTTGTTTTTAAGATTTATTTTTATTAGCTGATATCCTTCTTCTGATAAGAATAAAAACAATAATAGTAGCTGCAAGTGGCATTATAATGATAAAGATATAGTTCGGGAACGAAAACACCGATGAAATTTCTGATAAGCCAGTATCTACTGTGCGTTTAATGAACATATATGAAACCTTATTACTTGCGCCCTCGTTAAAGTTTGATATACCTCCGTCAATCCTGTTAACTGCTTCCCACCCTGTAAGTGTGTCATAATCATTGCCGCAGAGGTCAGTTATCGGGTCGCCAGCTTTTTTATCCTTTGTATAGTAGAGATAGATATAATCGCCGCCGCCACCCTTGTTAAAGTCTGCCCAGCTTGCAAGATAATAGGTTATGCCTTTATGAACAATTTCACTCTCTGGATTTTTTTTGTGAACAGACAACAATCCTGTTATCGCTTCGTCAGGGTTATTCGTTCGGTTGTATGACATGAAAACATAGGTTCCGCCTGTGGTGTGATTGAAGTCATAATAGCAATAGTTCTTCATCTTATGATTTGCCGCATTTATAACAGCATCTACCCAGCTGTCTGTTTGCGAGACAAATAATTCTCCGATGTATTTACCGAATTCTGGCATATCGATACGCTTTACATACAAATACCTAGGGTCTCTTTTAACACTGTCGTTGGTGTTTGCGGCAAAGCCTTCTAGCCGGTTGACTATTTCCCATTTTGATTCGTCTTCAAAGGGATGTTCGAAGGTCGCAATTTCTGTAATAGGTGAGCCAGCGGCTGGGTCCTTTGTGTAGTAAAGATATATATCAGTCGAACCGCTGTTTCCCATATTAAAATCAACATGTCCTGCTAATGTGTAGGTTATACCATTATGAATAATCTCATAATCCTGTCTGCCCTGGAAGCTAAAAATTAGCCCCGTGATTGCCTCTTTGTCATTTG
Organism: Ruminiclostridium sp.; assembly: GCA_031549645.1. Taxonomy (GTDB): domain Bacteria; phylum Bacillota; class Clostridia; order Oscillospirales; family Ruminococcaceae; genus Ruminiclostridium_E. Next base: position 4,526 of record JAVBPL010000046.1, read on the forward strand.
TGGACTTCGAATAGCCGACATAAACAAATTCGCCGCCTGTATCATCATTAAAATCGCAGTCAATGAAATTTGTTGCGCCCGCATCAGTGAGCTGTAATAGAGCTCCCTCCTTGCTAACATTTTGAGCAACTGCTATATTTGAAATATATTTCTTTTCCTTTTGATTTTCACGGCAATATAGTAAATATGCTGGCTTTACGTCGCTGTCAACATGACCCTCATTCATATTACAAACCGCTCGTCTGCTTTCGTCACCACGGGTTGTTTTTAAAACTGCATCATGTGTATTGGAAATTGCGTAATCTGAAACAAATAGCTCTGTTATCGGATTTCCTGCCCTTGAGGATTTTGTCGTATATAAAGTAATTATATCTGACTCAACTTCTTCAAAGCGTGCTTTAATTACAAAATAGATATGTTTACCTGAACCTTTTTGTTCGTATATGTTCTTTGTTTCACCTGTAAAAGGGGTGACGGTTCCAGCCAGCGTATATTCTACGTTATCAAAGGTCATACTCTGGTTAGGCTTATAATAATGCGCATCGTCTCCGTCTACTCTTTTTTTAGGAAGGGTGAAATCATTGTAATAATCAGATTTTTTGATGTTATAGGTTCTTATTCCAGTGATTGCTTCGCTTTTTTTGTTTGTCCCTTTATAAGCGATGAAGGTATTTCTGTCCGGCCAATATGTATCCCAAAATCCATCGTTTCTGTCGGTATCCTGTAAAATTCCAGTATATCCCTGACTAAGCGCCATATATGTAGCAGTCCCTTTATCGACTGCATGAATAATGGCTATTTCCGAGAAGTACTTGTATACCGTTTCGGGTACAGGGTTTCGCTTGAAATAGAGATGCGAATCTGTCTCTTCTCCGCTGCCTCTGTTAAAGTCTGCTATACCATCTCCGCCAAGCCAGTCTACTGAGCTGAAGCCTTCAGGTGCATTATCTCCGAAATCATAATCAGTCTGAAAAAATTCAGCTATGATTGGGTCTCCCGCAAGCTTTGAGGAGGTTACATACATTCCGACATAATCGTCTCTTGAAGTGCCTTGCCAGAATGTATCTATTGCAAAGCTCCAGTTCGTACTGCGGTAAAAATGTCTGCCGCTTGAGTTCGAACCTCTGGTTTCGGTGTAAGCGACCCCGAAATATCCACCAACTTCAGGTATATTAATCATACCTGGCAGTGGGTTTGAGTGTCTGGTGACCGCCAGCAGCTTAATATCTGTTAATGCCCTGTATGGATTTTTTGTAGTTCGGTAACCAAGAATAAGACGTTCGTTAACTTCAGTATATAGATTTTCATGAAAGAGCTGATAATTCTCTTGTATGGCTCTACTAAACAGTGCATCTCTAGTTTCGCCGCTTGCATCATGACCTACAAATAAGCGCACCGAGCTTAAATATTCGGTATTGCCGTCTGAAACATCAGAGCGGAAATAAAGAAAGTTGCACTGTGTCGACCTGAAGGCGCCAAAAGAACCGAAACCGTCATAATCGGGGTGATTTAAATCCTCTGCGATATCAGAGCCGAAAAGAGAGACTGAAACATAGCCATCTGGTGTATATGAATTTTCGTGCTTAACAAAGAAATCTGCCAAAATCGGCTGTCCTGCATCAGCTGACCGAGTTACATACATTGCCAGATAATCTTTCCTGTCATAAGCGGTATCAATTTCGCTCAGTACACCAAAAGTGAAAATATCAGCAAGCTGGAAAAGGAACTCTCCTAAAACAACCCAAACATAATTTACAAAGAAATCTTCAATCTTATCCAACCAGTCAAACTCTGGTGCTAGGGCTTCAAGTGTAGGAAGTCCAGTGAAGGAGCAGGTATCAATCTCATAGCTTCCACATGAATAAACTATCGGAACACCCGCATAAAGAATATTTCCGTCCTGGCTTGCTGTATAATATTTTTGACTAATCTCATTTAATGTCAGCATTGAGACCCTGATATCGGTTAATGCTCGCGCAGGATTTTCTGTTGTCTTATAACCTAAATACAGATATTCAATATCCAGCACTTTACTGTCGCTGACACCTTGGTTCAAGTCGACATCATAAACTATATAGCCTGAGTCAAGTATCGCCTGTTTTGCTCTCCATGGGTCTGAATCTGTCGCTAACATAATATTGCTGACATAAAGGGGCTTTAGATATTCCTTTACAAGCGCTTCATATTCTTCCTCGGTGAAATAGCCATCTGTAACGAGCACATAAAGCTCTTCCTTAGATATTAGCCTTTCTTTTAACATTTCAAGAACATCGGCCCTTATTACATCGATTATGTATTCCTTTACGAGCGCTTCGTATTCTTCCTCTGTATAATAACCCTCTGTAACGAGTACATAAAGCTCTTCCTTGGTTATCGCTTTTATCTTTAATAATTCTAAAACCTCGGCTTTTTTTGCTAAAATATCTTCATCGGTTAAAGAAATATCACTTTCGACAGCCTCCTCGGTGCCATCAGTCGGTGCCGTAGTGGTGTCGGTTGGTTCAGTTGTGGTGTCGGTCGGTTCAGTTGTGGTGTCGGTTGGTTCAGTTGTGGTGTCGGTTGGATCAGTTGTGGTGTCGGGTGGCTCAGTTGTGGTGTCATTAGGTGCCGTTGTGGTGTCGGTAGGTTCAGTCGTGGTGTCGGTTGGCGCCGACGTGGTGTCAGTCGGCGCCGTTGTTATTTCAGAACTCTCGGCATAAACAACGTCTAAGGCAAGAATATTAAGACTTATAGCAAGTGTCACCACCAGTGAAATAAATTGCTTAACTTTATTTTTCACAAAAATCATATCCTTTCATACGTTGCTTATATATGATACTACGCCTTCTTACGCTTTTTTAACATTCCCGTCACAAGACCTCCAGCAACTATTCCAACAATAAGTCCGCCGCCGCCAATCAAGAACAACATTCCGCTATTTCCGAAGATGCTGGCAGGGAAAAAGCTGGTTGAACTAGGCTTAAAGAACAAGAAGTGCGTTTGGCTGCCCTTTATCATTCCGTTTAAATCCATTGCGGCTTCTCTGCCGAACTTACTTACATTTGCATATCCATCGGGGGTAGCTTGGGTTGTTTGTGCTATTAAGTTTGCCGTTATAGGTTTTCCAGCTCTAGGGTCCTTTGTTGTATACAGTGAAGTCCATATACCTGAACCGTTTATGTTTCCTGCACTGCCGTTTTGGTCTCGGACGACTTTATATTGTAAATATGTATTTTTACCAGTATCAGGGTCCTCAATTACGCTGAAAATTACGTCAGGTCTTTCGTCAATCTCAGGAGCTTTGAAATGCTCATACAAAGCAAATCCCGCCATTACTGCTGCTAAGACTACCAAGACTATTATCCCTATGACCGTAGCTCTACCTAATGATGTAGCTGTTCTTGCAGCAACTACCCTTGTGGCATTAGCTGAAACGGCAGAACCATTAGCTAACGCTTGAGCCTCAAAACTAAAATGTGTTATACCTTGATAAGCAATTGCAGCTGCTTCATCAGAGATCGCTGTCGCTAATTTTGATGCTGCTACTCTCCATGCAATAGTGAGTCCTAAGGTAGCCACCGCTGAAAGACCAAGTGCAGTTCCCATTATTTTACCATAACTAAAGCCAACCTGATAGTCGTCAGGATTTAAGCTCATCTCTTGAGATGCCTCGGTTGTAAAAGCTATTAAGCCATCGTAATCGACGCGGGTGTTGCCTTCCCAAAACGAAAATGCCTCGGTTGTATTAACAATTTTCATCATTTCTGAAAAATCTTTAGATTCGAAGCCTAACGTGTTCGAAAACATCAATAATCCAACGAAGTTGAGCATTACAGTCTCACCCTCCGTGATAGCTGCTGCTATTGGGTATAGGTCTTCAACTGAGATATTGTCATTTAAAAGATAATCTGCCATGGTTACACCATCAGTAATTTCAAATGCCTCAAGGCTTGAAAAATAGCATGAGTAGTAGTTGACTATCATTTTATCTTCTTCGTTTTCTGATTTATCGGCTTCTGATTTATTTATCAGCCATTCCTGGTGTTTTTCCTGGAAGTTTATAGTCTGGTCATAGATGTCGTATGCCCGTTCAATCTCCTCATCGGTGTATATATAAGGTTCGGGGACTATTATCGGTAATGCTACTACTGGCTCAGTTTCTGTTTCTGTTTCTGTTGCCTCAGCCGATGACTCAGCTGTTAAATCAGGTATAGGATCCAGAACTGGTTCTTGGTAATTTCCACGGAAGGACATATCACCCTGCATAACCATTTTGGTACGCTCCATCCAGTCGAGCTTGCTTAAATATCCAAGTCCCATTGAAAGACAGGTTTTAACAAATATGGTTTGCGTGGGAACCGCATAATAAAGCACATCAACCATGTTTTGGGCGTTGGCTGTGTTCAGAATAAAATCTCCGAGAGATTCGCCGTCATCCATGTAGCATATATTCATCATGTTTACGGCTGATTGTGCCGTTTCACTGCCAGCATGATAGTTTGCTCTGAACTCCTCGATAATTCCCATGAAATATGTTGCATCTGCGAGCAGGTCAGCTTGCATTTGCTCCATCATTGCACCGCCGTCCTTAACAATATAACCGCCACCCATATTCATTACCTTAATATCGGTGATTGCTTCTGCCGGGTCGGTGGTTGTCTGGTAGCCAATGTAAACAAAATCTTTTCCTGTATCCTGGTTTACATCGTAATCAAGTAGGATATATCCCTCTTGTGCGCAGTATTCCTTCGCTTGTGAGCTGCTTTCTGCTATAAAGACCTTTATGTCCTTTATGTACAGCTCTGCTGCAAATGCGGTTAAATTGAGTGATGTCAACAGGATAGATACTGTTAAAATCATAGAAACAATTTTTAAAAATCTTTTTTTCATAATAATTTCCTTTCCTTAATAAGCAAAACTAGTCGGATTACGCTAATTTTAAGCTTTACAATAGTAATACCTAAAATTTAACTGTTTTGTTTCGTGTTTTTAAATATTTTTCAAAACACTTTTTCGCTTTTTATTCATTCCTGTCACAAGACCTCCTACGACTATTCCAACAATAAGTCCGCCGCCGCCAATTAAAAACATCATTCCGTTATCCCCGAAGATGCTGGCAGGGAAATAGCTGGTTGCACTAGGCTTAAAGAACAAGAAGTGGGTTTGGCTGCCTTTTATCATTCCGTTTAAATCAATTGCTGCTTCTCTGCCGAATTTGCTTACATTTGCATAGCCATCGGGAGTAGCTTGACTAGTTTGTGCAATTAAATTTGCTGTTATGGGTTTTCCAGCTCTAGGGTCCTTTGTTATATATAGTGAAGTCCAGATGCCCGAACCGTTTATATTTCCTGCACTGCCGTTTTGGTCTCGGACGACTTTATATTGAAGATAGGTGTTTTTACCTGTATCTAGATCTTCGACTACACTGAAAATTACGTCAGGTCTCTCGTCAATCTCAGGGGTTTTAAAATGCTCATATAGGGCGAAGCTTGCCATTACTGCTGCTAAGATTATCATAACTATAATTGCTCCGCGTGCTAGTCTACTAAAAGTTTTAATCGTGTTTGCAGAAGCTACTCTTGAAGCATTCGCTGCAGTGTAAGCAGCTTCACCTGCTTCTGCTTTCGCGGCATTCCAAGAATATGCCACGGAACTGGCATACCTCATTGCCACTGCCTCCTCAGCGACTAGCGCAGGATAAGCTCTTGATTCAATATTAAGTCCAATAATTGATAACACAGCAATCAATGCCGAGCCGCCGAGTGCTCTTCCTGCCATAGCGAAATCGAAACCAGTTTGGTAGTCGTGAGGATTTAAGCTCATTTCCTGAGATGCCTCTGTTGTAAAGGCTATCAACCCGTTGTAATCTACACGGCTGTTGTTTTCCCAGAACGAAAATGGTTCAGTTGCATTTACAATACTCATGAGGTTCGAAAAATTTTTCGCTTCAAAACCCATGGTGTTCGAAAAGGCTAGTATTCCGACAAAGTTCAGCATTACAGTCTCGCCCTCTGTGATGGCAGCCGCAATCGGATATACATCTTCGACTGTGATGTTTTCATTTAATAAGTAATCTGACATTTTTACGCCGTCAGTAATCTCAAATGCTTCAAGACAAGAAAAATAGAAGGAGAAGTAATCTAGCAGCATTTCAACTTCAGTTTGAACAACACCTGAATTTTCCCGTTCAATTTTTTGCGCAAGCCATTCCTGATACCTTTCCTGAAAAGCAATAGTCTGGTCATAAATATCGTATGCCCGTTCAATCTCTTCATCGGTGTATGTATAAGGCTCGGGAGCTATTATTGGTAATGCTACTGGCTCTGTTTCTGTTGCCTCAGCCGATGACTCATCTGTTAAATCTGGTTCTTTGTAATCTCCGCGGAAGGACATATCACTTTGCATAACCATTTTAGTACGCTCTAGCCAGTCTAGCTTGCCTAAATATCCAAGCCCCATTGATAGGCAGGTTTTAACAAATATGGTATGTTGGGGATCTGCATAAAAAAGCACATCAACCATGTTTTGAGCGTTGGCTGTGTTAAGAATAAAATCTCCAAGTGACTCACCATCGTCCATATAGCATATATTCATCATGTTTACGGCTGATTGCGCCGCTTCGCTGCCAGCGTGGTAATTTGCTCTGAACTCCTCGACAATTGTCATGAAGTAAGTGGCATCTGCAAGCAGATCAGCCTGCATTTGCTCCATCATTGCACCGCCATCCTTAACAATATAGCCGCCGCCCATATTCATTACCTTAATATCGGTGATTGCTTCAGCTGGATCTGTGGTTGTCTGGTAGCCAATGTAAACAAAATCTTTTCCTGTATCCTGGTTTACATCGTAATCAAGTAGGGTATATCCCTCTTGTGCGCAGTATTCTTTCGCTTGTGAGCTGCTCCCCGCTATAAAGACCTTAATGTCCTTTATGTACAGCTCTGCTGCGAATACGGTTAAATTGAGTGATGTCAGCAGAATAGATACTGTTAAGATTATAGAAATGATTTTTACTAATCTTTTTTTCATACCAATTTCCTTTCCCACATAAGCAAAATCAGTTGAGAGCCTCATCTGAAAAAGCTTAGAATTAGCTTGATAATATTAATACCCTTAGTCTGCTTACTTTGTTTCAAGCTAGTTGAATTATTTTTAGATTTAGTAATAAAGGTTACGAAAAGCACGTATTTTTATTGCCATTGACGCATAACTCATATTATTTTTTATTTATCACAGGTATTCTTTGGTGCACAGCCGAAATGCTTTATATATGCTCTGTAAAACGAAGAATAATCACCAAATCCGCAGGACTCGCAGGCTATATGAGCCGATGAGCCTAAGCGGATTTTTTCTTTTGCAGCGGTTAACCGCTTTTTGATTATATATTCCCACGGTGCGGCACCTGTTGCTTGCTTAAATATTCGGTTGAACTGCGAGGTACTTAGATAAAAATGCTGTGCTAACATAGGTACAGACAGCTCCTCAAAAAGATGATTATTTACATATATTACCATACGTTCGGAATCACTGCGAGGCTTATGCTGTATGGCTTCTTTTTTTACAAAAGCACGACTTATCATATCAAGCAGGATTAACAGATGTGTGTTGATAGTTAGTTTCTTGCTGTAATCGTCAGCTTCTGAACACATCTCCTCAATAAGCTTATAAACTAGCGGCATATCAAGCTCGGTCGATGTAAACAAATTATAATGACCCAGTGTACGGTTTATAAACGCATTCATAAGCCTACCTTCAGGGTCTAGTGAATTCATAAAGGACGTCGGAAAATTTATAGCATAACGTTCAAAACGGCTGTTATCAATAATTTTTGCTTTATGTGACTCAGCTGGTCGCATTATCATAAGGCTTTTTTCGTCAAGGGGATACCTTGAACCCTCAACAAGATATTCAACGTTTCCAGAAATGAATAAAAACATTTCACATCGTTCGTGAATATGCATATGGAAGTATCTGTCGTTGGGACTTTCATCAATCGCATGCCTAATATATATATCGCCGAAGCTATATTCATTAACCGTAATAATCACCTCTTTTTATTATCATACCATAATGTGCTTGAAAACGCAATATATATAGCTCAAAAATACAATAGTAATGTAAATTCGATAGTGGTAAAATGGTATTATCAATAAAAGGAGGATAATCTTATGAAATTTGAATTAGCGGCTTTTGCTGATGAGGCAGATAGCAGAATTGATGAGCAGATAAAAGCAATGCGGGAAAATGATATAGGTTTACTTGAGATACGGGGGGTTAATGGTAAGAATATCGACAAGCTAACAGCCGATGAAGCAAGACAGGTGCGTAAAACACTTGACGAAGCAGGAATATTCGTATGGTCACTAGGTTCTCCATACGGTAAAATCAGTATTGGCGAGGATTTTACTCCGCATCTTGATAGCTTTAAACGAGGCTTGGAGCTCGCGGAAATTCTTGGAGCTAAGCGTATTCGTATGTTCAGCTTTTATGTTCCGACTGGGAAGGAAGCTGAATACAAAGATGAGGTTATGAGCCGTATCGGGGAGTTTATAACAGCTTCTAAAGACAGCGGAGTAATTTTATGCCACGAAAACGAGAAAGGAATTTATGGCGAAACGGCAATACGATGCGAAGAAATACACAGGACGTTTCCGCAGATAAAAGCTGTGTTTGACCCTGCTAATTTCGTACAGTGCGGAGAGGATACGAAGGCTGCTTGGGATAAATTAAGTCCTTATGTTGATTATATGCATATTAAGGATGCACTAGCTGACGGGGCAGTTGTTCCGGCTGGAGAAGGTGTGGGAAATATACTATATCTGCTTCAAAATTATAAAGGTAGTGTTATCACGATTGAGCCGCATTTAACGGTGTTTGAAGGGTTCGATGAGCTTGAGGCAGCTGAAAAGGTAACTAAGGGAAAATACTGTTATCCCTCATCTCGTGCAGCCTTTGATGCTGCTGTAAACGCTGTTAAAGAAATTATGAAAGGAAAATAATATTATGGAAAAAATAAAGCTTGGCATAATTGGCGTGGGTAATATGGGAACAGGGCATCTTAATAATGTTCTTGCTGGAAAATGTCCTTCTGTGGAAGTAACCGCTATTTGTGACATCAACCCAGATAAACTGAAGGCTGCTCCTTCATCGATAATGTGCTTTACAGACAGTGACGAAATGCTTGACAGTAGGCTTATTAATGCTGTACTTATAGCAGTTCCGCATTATGACCATCCGACTCTTGCAATAGAATGCTTTAAGCGTGGAATTAATGTACTGATAGAAAAGCCCGCGGGTGTTTACGCAAGACAGGTTCGTGAAATGAACGAAGCGGCTGAAAAATCTGGAGTAAAATTCGGAATTATGTTTAATCAGCGAACTAACCCTATGTATAAAAAGGCTCGTGAAATAGTTCAAAGCGGTCAGCTTGGAGAGCTAAAACGAATGGTTTGGATAATCACCAACTGGTATCGCACTCAGGCTTATTACGATTCGGGAAGCTGGAGAGCTAGCTGGGGCGGTGAGGGAGGCGGTGTGTTGCTAAACCAAGCACCGCATAATCTCGATTTGTGGCAGTGGATTTTTGGTATGCCGAGACGGGTAAGAGCGTTTTGCGGTTTCGGAAAATATCACAATATTGATGTTGAGGACGATGTAACGATTTACGGCGAGTACGAAAACGGGGCCACTGCGACCTTTATTACCTCAACGGGAGAGGCTCCTGGGACAAATCGTCTTGAAATTTCAGGAGACCGAGGAAAAATAGTAGTTGAGCATGGAAAGTTAAAATGGTGGAAGCTGACAGTTCCCGAACGTGAGCTTTGCTTTACATCAAAGGAAGGCTTTATCAATCCCGAAACAGATTATGAGGAGTTTACCGACACAGAGCCCGAGGGGCATCCAGAGGTACTTGAAGCCTTTGCGAAAGGAATACTTAATGACAGCTATTTGATTGCCGAGGGGAAAGAGGGGATACATTCACTTTCCATTTCGAATGCTGCTTATATTTCCGCATGGACAGATGATTGGGCTGAAATTCCCACAGATGAAGTGTTATTTGAAAAGCACCTCAATGAACTTATAAAAAGCGAAAAAGCAAGAAAAAAATAACTGCCGCTCAGAGAGAAAAGCCTGAAAAATTCTTTGAGCGGTGGCGAGTAAGATGGTAACAATACGCCGCTTGTGCTAGGATAAGAAATATAAATATTTAAGCCGCTCAAACGCTGATATTGAGCGGCTTAAATCTATTAACGTAGATATATTAGATAAACGTATTAGGTTTTTTCTTAATAAATTCTTAAGAAAAACATCACCTTTTTTGTAAGAATATTGTATTATTATATATATAGTTATAATTATTGTTGGTATTCGACGAAAGCATTAGCCAAGTATAATGCTACATAAAAAGGAGAACTATATGAAAAAATGCATATTTTTATCAACTACAATTGTCATTTTGTGTTTATCGTTATTATCTTCATGCGATAAGACAAACACTGATATTAATGTTAAAATTGATACCGCAACCGATTATGGTATTAACACCGAAAAGCTAAGCTTTACCACCGAAAAAAGCGATTTCACTTACAAGCTTGATGGGACATTAAGCTTTACAGTAGGAGATAACGGAAATCTTTATTACATAAATCGCGAAGAAAATAAAAAATCAATAGTAATTCTCGATTTAGACGGAGAAAAGATAAATGAATATGAGATTGATGATTTTAACGGATTGTTGGGCAATATCGCCATTCATAATGATATACTATATTTTTCATTTGCACCATTTAAGTATGGTGTCGTTGAAATTACTAATGACACCGAGATTTACAGTTACAACTTCGATACAAAAAAACAAGAAAAGATTGCCGAAATAAAAGGCTTTATTAATGTCAAAAAAATTGTACCTTCTGGAAATAAGCTTTATCTGCTCGGTATTGATACTGGGTTAAGCCAAAACAATGACAACATTTCAGAGTATAATTACAAAGGCGAAATTGTTAAGAGCCTTGACTTAAGCAGCAAAAAAATAGAGACAGAATTCCAGTCCGAAAAGATGCCTGTTATGATTGCTGAGACAGTAAGCGGCGGTGTAATGCTCTATGCTTATGATGAAAAAGCTGGATATTATTTCAAAGAGCTTAATTCTGACAAGAAAGTTATATATAATGATACAAAATTATCAAATGGTTTTGAGCTATATAACAACGGCAATTTTGAAATGTATGATGATTCAACCATTATGTATATATCGGGCAAAATTGCTTACTTATCACCGATTAATGAGACTGATAATGCAAAGGATATTATTAACGATTTAACAAGCGAGCTTAACAGCTTCGTTTCAAAAAGCGGGTATTTTTTTGTTACTGTAAACGATGGTATAAGGAGGGTTTCTGTAAAAAATCTGCTTAAAAATACAACTATTTTAAGCTTAGTGCATGCAAATCCTTTCGATAATGAATATAATTCACCTGCTTTAGAAAAGCTAAAATTTAGAATTGATTCAAAAAGAATAGACTATTACGACTTTGCTTTATCCCTTTTATCAAATGACAATAATTATGATATATATTATTTAGACTCGTGGAATGACATAAGTGATAATATACGCAGAAAAGGGGCATTTTACTCGCTTAACAATGTACCCTTTGTTAAGGAATATATTGATGCTTGCTTCCCCTATGTTAAAGAAGCGGCATACGACGAAAATGGCAATGTATGGATAATTCCGATTAGTCTGCGGGCTAGTGCAATAAAATATAATGAACTATTATGTGCTGAATATAATATTGAACCTAAATCTATAAAGTCGCTTGAAGAATTTGCTGATATTTTATATGCACTTAATGAAAAGGAACTAGATTATTATTTAGGTGCATCAGGCGAAATGTTTTTTGAACGATATTTTTATCAAATAATGAGAAAAAACAATGGATTTAATCGTGATGATTTTAATAGAATGGCTGAATACTTTTATGAAAATATTAATTATATAAAAACCGATTGGCATCTAAGCCGATATTTAGGAAATGGTGTGGATCCCGATTCGTTAATAATTAAAGCTGGTCCTAATACATACTTTGACTTCCGAGGTAGGTATCTATTTAATTGGGGATCTATCCCAAATTATTATGATGATGTAATTAAAAAAGCTTTAAGCTGCGAAGATTTTAACGAAGAAGAATTTTGGGCAAATATAAAAACATTATCAAATAACAGCAATGACTTAAATTATAAACATAACCGAAATATTCTGCTCCCCACCATTGAGGGTATGACTGAAAGCGATGTTACTATGGAATTCGTTGCTGTCAACCCCAATTCGAAAAATCTTGATGTAACACTCGAATATATATCAAAGCTATGTGAATATCGGTTAAGCTTAGAGAACAGCTTTATTTTAAAGGACAAAGCAACCTACTCTGACAGGCATTTTATAAACGACATGTATGATGTCTTAAACTATGAAGGTAACTTTATAAGATTTAGTCTTGATAGTGAATTAATTAGCGACGATTTTGAAAAATATCTGGGCGATGAAATTTCGCTTGATGAATATTTAAACAATATCGAATTTAAGCTTAATGCGTATTTGAAAGAGTAAATAATAAATATATTGAAAGGATGCCGTATGAAATACATCAAAATATTTTTACTCATATTATGTGCTGTATTTATAATAACCTCATGTGATAATAGTAACAACCAAGCTAAATTAAGCGAAAGCATAAACAGTCAATATATTAAAGCGGATTTTAAAGCTGAGTCTAATAAATTCATATATGCTGTAGAAGATATGTTTCTTTTCAATGTTGATGAAAACGGTTTGCTATATTACATAACACAGGATAAGCAAACCTTTGAAAATGTCGTAAATATACTTGATTTAAACGGCAGCTTTGTTGCATCGCATATACTTTCAAATACAGGAATTATTTTTGCAATGGTAGTAAGTAACAATATTATGTATTATATGCCTGTCGGATATGAAGCATCAGATAGTGCAATATATTCTTATGATTTAAAAAGTAAAGAGAACAAAGCAATATGTATAATCAAGAATTACACAGAGATTACAAAGCTGGCTATTATCGGAAACAAGCTCTATTTTATTGGAATAGACGCAGACAAAGCAACTACATATTATGATGTATATGATTATTCAGATGAATTTGTTTACAAAGGCGAGGTTATAAAAAGCTTGGATCTTGTTAGCGGTGAATTAATTGATGTCTATACAGAATTACCACTTGCTTTTTCTGAAACAGCAGACGGCAATATCATGATATATGCTTATGACAAAGCGGGTGGATATTACTTTACCGAGTATAACACAACTATCCAAAAAGCTGGCGGGAAAATATATAATAACAACATTAAAATGCTGACATTTTTTGAAGCTGTTTCTGATAAACAAATAATATACAGTAAAAATCAATCTCTTAACGCTTCTGGGATTGGACAAAACGAAACTACAACAGAGCTGATAAATAATCTTTCAGCTTTACCATATCGCACCATGATTTATAAAAGCGGGTATCTGTTTTATAAATTGGACAAAGGCATAAACAGAGTACTTATGTCGGAGTTGTTTCGAGATACTATGCCAATAAATATGATTTATACTGATATGTGGGAGTTCCCTGAGAATTACGGCTTTAAAATAAACAAGCAAGAAATATCGTATGATGAGTATGCCTTGTATGTGCTGTCGGGCGATACTTCGTATGACCTTTATATTGTCAACTCTAGGCATCGTATGGCAGATAATTTACGCAGCAAAGGTGCCTTCTATCCTTTAAGCGGAATACCCGAAGCTGTCGAGTACATTAACGCCTGTTTCCCATATATAAAGGAAGCGGCTATGGATAAAAATAATGATATTTGGATGATTCCGTATAAGGTTAGAACTATTTCTTTTTCTTATAATGAAAATTTATGGAGCAAATACAACCTCGAAATAAATTCTGTAAAAACCTTATCTGACCTTGTTGATTTATTAAAACAGGTAGCTGATAATAATATCAATGAAACATATAGCTTAAACAGCTTTGTTGTATGTGAACAGTATTTTTATCAGCTATTACATAAAAATGGGGGCTTTAATCGCGATGACTTTAAAGCTATGGCTGAATACTGCTATAATAATCTTAATTATTTAAAGAGTGATGTTATAGCTCACCAAACCACAAGCACTGAAAATGAGTCGATGCATTGTCCCTTCTTCGAAACTAATTATGGAATAGACTCTGAATTTATGAAGGAGGTAATAAAGAACGAAGATTTCGACGATATAGATACTGCACTCGATGCACTATATAGCGGTAAAACCTCATCATTTTGCAGTTTAAATAACAAGCATTATAGAAGTAAGACATTACTCACAATTAACGAATATGAAATGAATCCTATCACTTGTGAATTTTTCTGCGTCAATCCAAATTCGAAAAATCTTGATACAACGCTTTATTATATAAGCGAATTTTGCAAGAGAAAACTAAATACAAAAAATACATTTACATTAAAAGACCGTTCAATGTATGATGATAGAGTGTTAATACAAGACCATTATGATATGTTTTCAAATGGATATATAAGCTTTGGTATGAGTAACGAAATATTTATTGATGATTTCGAGAAATTCCTTCGCGACGAAATTATGCTTGATGAATATTTAAACAATATCGAATTTAAGCTTAATGCGTATTTGAAAGAGTAAAAAGAGCAATTATTTTTATAAAACTTGTAAGGTTCTTGCAAGTTTTATTTTTTTTGTAGGAGATTTCTGCAAGTTTTAACATTTTTGAAAAAGATGTGCTATAATATTAATGTAAAGTAATAAATCTATTACTGAAGGTACAATAAATCAAAAAAGAAGGGATTGATGATATATATGAGGGGAGCTTAAATTAATATAGTTAACATAGATAGTTAATGAATATTGACATTATTTGAAATATATGGTAATATATATTTATAATGCTAATGTAATTATCTATAATACTTTTTAAGTCGAAAAACATATTTTTTAACGAAAGGGAATTTATAATTAAAAAGTTTTCAAAAAGGATATTAGGATTATTAATAGCAACAGCAATGACCTTGTCACTTTCAATTTTTGCAAATGCAACGGAGACTGAAGGTGCTGATACTGGTCCCCACCATGTATGCACAGAAGCTCATGACCATTCTACAATTATCTTTACAGAAGTAACCGCACCCGAAGCATTGATTTCGATAACTGCTACTTGTCCTCCGCATACCTCGAACGCAGTTTGTACATCATCAGTAATTGCATATCAGGAAGTTATACAGATATTTTAACAACCCATAGTCAGTCTCACAATTAATTTACTTTTATTTACTTTGCCGATGTCACTTCTTGTTAAAAGTTGTGATATCGGCATGATATCTATTTATTTGTCTAATGTTTTTATATAAAGGAGTTTCTATGAAGAATAAAGTTATCCTGTTATTGTCGTTATTGGCAGCAACCTTTTTTTTAACATCATGTGATGGTAATTCGGCAGAAACAGTTGATAATGCCAATGAAACGGCATATTATGTAAAAGATGATGTTATAATAAGCACAGATATTCCGTTTACTGGTATAACAATCAATGAAAAATCGCCTATGAGGGGAGATATCGCATCAAATAGTAAATATATGCTGACTAATCTATCACCTATTTGCACTGACACATCCAGTTTGGCGGTTTATTACGCAAATTATGGCGGGGATAATTATATATATTCGTACAGTGATGGAAAATCAGAGCTTCTAATAGAAATGCCGGGAAATTTTCTTAATTATTGGAACGGCGACTTATATTTTATATCAAATGGTAAAAACTTGCCTGAGCTGAATGCATATTTTTATTTCGGTAATCTTTATAAATATAATATTAAAAATAAAACAACAGAGTTAGTTTTAGATATGAAAATCAATTATTTAACAGTAAATGAGAAGGGCATATTTTTTGAAGGTAATGAAGATAATGTAACTCAAAATTACTTTTTATCATTTGACGGAGAAAAGCCTGTTAAATTAGGACTATTCGTTCCATTGTTTTATGGTGAATATCAAGTATCATCTGTTTTTGATGATGAAACATATAAGGGGTTAGGTTTAGTCAGCAAAGATGCAGGGCATTTATTTTTACCGGATGATGACGGTTTTCAAACAGAATTAAATAAAACAATTGTCGGCGACTTTTTTTATTATTATGATAATTCGGATGCGAAAGTACATTCTTTGAATTTTAAAACTGGACAAACAGAATCATATAGTGCAAGTTCAGAATACTATATAACAAATGACGAAGATGGAGAGATTCATAATTTCGCAGAAGTTACTTCCATTGACGGTGAAGAACAGCCTAAATTTGCCGATTATTCTGTGATGGACAATCAATTATATGTAATCCGATATGACAATTATATTTACAAATATAATACAGATGAAAAGATGTTTATCCCAGTATATAAAGCGGAAAAGTTAAAGTATTTTCTAAGGCTATATAATGACGGCATAAACCTGTATGCAATAGTGGAGCAAAGAAACGAAGATATGATAAAGAATATTTCACTCAATATATTGACAGAAAATGATGAGGGTGAGCTGGTACTGAAAAAATTAGGCTAGGAGATTCCATGAAAAAAACATTTATTTTATATATTGTATTGATTGCGTTCTTATGTTTTGCTGGCTGTGAAAGTAAACTTATTACAGACAAAGATGATAACGATTATCATATAGTTGAGGGGTATGATGATTATATTTTCGCACCCGAAAATGTCAAAGCATTTGATGTCGATGAGAATGGGAATATTTATTGCCCTGCCATATATAATACAGGCGAAGTAAATAAAACCGAATATAACGGTGAAATTTATGAAACATCAATACGAAAAACTGAATTGAGTATTTTTAATAAAGATGGAGATTTAGAGAAAAAATATATACTTGATGAGGAAAATAGTATATCTCAAATAATATATTATGATAATGCTATTTATTATATTACTACTACAATTAATGGCTTTAATCCCATGACTCCTGTTTTACGTAAATATGATTTTAACAATGAAGAAATTACTGCACTATATATGTTTGAAAGTTATTCCGATATTAATAAGATGGTTGAAATAAATGGGAAATTATATATTCTCGGATGTGATAACGAGCATATAGATGACGTGGTGCTTTATAATGAAGAAGGTAATTATAGAAATAATGGTGAAATTGTAACAGTTTATGATATAGCAAAGGATAAAATGTCGAATTTTTACGATAATTTTCCTGTCGCCATAGATAAAACTCCCAATGATGAATTAATGATTTATACATACGACAAAAATGGCGGTTATGGCTTTATTAAATACAGCAATAAAGAAAATAAATTTTATGAAAAAACATATTATGATTTAAAGAAGCTTTATAATTTTTCGATGATTTCAAATTCTGAATTTATTTATAGTAGTCCGTTTATAGATAGCCGTGTCATAATCACTTCGTTAAACGCCGAAACAAATATCGAAATATTTGATGATATATACTTGAATAACGAATTTTTATGTAAAAACGGTAATTTTTATTATATAGACATTAATCAAAGCAATAAAGTTAAAAGAGTGAATTTAAAAGATAAGCTTGAATTAAGAGAGCTCGGTATAATAAATGTTATTTCGGCTGAATACGTTCAATTCAACCCCTATTCCGCAGGATTTAATATTAATCGAGAAGAAATAGATTATAATAGTTTTGCGCTTAAGGTATTATCGCTTGATAAAAACTATGATATTTGTGCAATACTTTCAAGACAGGTGTTTGCAAATAGCATCAAAGAAAAAAAGTCGTTTTATCCGCTTAATGATGTGGAAGGTGTAACCGAATATATAGATTCATGTTTTCCTTTTGTAAAAGAAGCGGCGACTGACGAAAACGGGAATATATGGATGTTACCTATAGAAATTGATACTATGTGCGTTGCATATAACGAGCTTTTAAATGACTCGCTTGGTTTGGGGATATCCGAAAATTTAACATTAAATGAATTTGTCGGTATTGTAAATTCGCTTTACGAAAATGGGAATTATAAAGCTCCATGCGATATAGGTGCTAATATTATATCTGAGTTGGCGTTGTCGCAATATCTTAATAAAAATAGAAAGTTTAACACTGAAGAATTTCGTTCTTTGGCAGAATTATTAAAGAACGAGGTGTTTTTGAATATCGAAGCATTTACAATTTCAAATGAAGTATCTAGTATACTTTTTAACGGTGAACATTCCAAAATGGCACTTACACTCCTTACTAATTCTTTTCATAAAGCTTACAGCAATACAAATCTATTTAATGTTATGCCTGTCCCGTATATTGAGAGTGGTCAGAAAAACATTTCAAACTGTACATTTTTATGTGTTAACCCAAATGCCGAAAACCTTGACACAGCATTATTATATATATCAGCCCTCGCAAAAAAATTAAGAGCTGACAGCTCCAATCTTATAATTAAGGACAATGCGTTATATGAATCAAATGATTATTATAAAAATCTTGAAAAAATTAATATGAATAGTGTAGTTCGTTTTTCTATGGAGCCTGAGATATTTTTTGACGATTTTTATAAATATGTTTCTGATGAAATAACTCTTGAACAGTTTATAGCTAGTGCAGATGAAAAGCTCTCAATATATCTAAACGAATAAGTGTAAAAATATTTAAGCTTAATGCGTATTTGAAGGAATAAATATGAGTAAGAAAAAAATAAAACTTAATAGCTGGAACAATAGGTGTTTGGTGCTTCTTCTCCCAAGCTTAATCGGTTTATTTGTATTTTATATAATACCGTTTCTACGAGTCCTGTATTATTCCTTAATCAATAACCAATTTCAAAAGCAATTTGTAGGGTTAGATAACTATATAAAGACGATTAATAATGAATATTTTCAACTTGCTTTAAAAAATAGCTTGCTTTTAATACTCATTTGCATTCCTGTGCTAATTATTTTGGCTCTGATTATTTCGCTTTCACTTTCGTATGGAATAAACGCACTCAAAAAAACACGCGCTGCTTTTGTTCTTCCTATGCTTATTCCGACTGCCAGTATAGTTATTATTTGGCGTTCTGCCTTTAGCGGAGAGACTGTTCTTCCTATTTATCTGCTATTTATATGGAAGAACATCGGAATTTGCGTAATACTTATTACCGCTGCACTTACTGCGATTGAGAAGGAAATCTTTGAAGCCGCATCTTTAGACGGAGTAAACGGGGTTAGACTGCATACAAAGATAAGCCTGCCACTTATACTGCCTACGACGATTTTTGCTATTCTGCTTTCAATCGTTAATAGCTTTAAAATATTTAAAGAGAGCTATCTCTTTTTTGGTTCTAACTATCCTCCCAGTCACAGCTATACATTGCAGTATTATATGAACAACAACTTTCTAAAGCTTGATTATCAGTCGCTAGCCACAAGCTCGGTTTATACTACTGTTTTGGTAATAGTTCTGGTGCTTATTTGCTTTGGCTTTCAAAGAAGGTACAGCCGATGAAAAAAATAATTTTAAACACATTATTTATACTGCTTGCGGTTGTTTTCATAGTGCCTGTTATTCTGACAATAGGCTTTTCTTTCCTCTCTGAAAATAGCCCCAGCGTTCAAAATTATATGGATTTGCTTTTTGGTGCCTTTGGTTTCTATCCAGCTTTTTGGAACTCGGTTTTTTATGCTGTGGCTACTGTGATATTTGAGCTTGTTATAATTGTCCCTTGTGCTTTTGCTTTCGCTACTGCAAGGTTTAGGGGGAAGGGTGTTCTATTTATATTTTACATTATTCTTATGATGATGCCTTTACAGGTGACACTCCTACCAAACTACATTGGACTGCGGGATATGGGGCTGCTTGATACTAGGCTTTGTATTATTCTGCCTGCGATTTTTTCGCCGCTTGGTGTAGTTATTATGCGGCAGTATATGCAAGGGATAAACACCTCGATTATAGAGGCTGCAAGGCTTGAAACCAGCTCATCTATCAGAGTTTTAATAAGCTGTGTGGTTCCGCAGATTAAGATTTGCATTTTTGCGGTGGCGGTTTTTGTTTTTGCAGAGAGCTGGAATATGCTTGAACAGCCAATGATTTTCTTAAAAAATGAAGGATTAAAAAATCTTTCGGTTTTTATAAGCACAGCGGAGAATTATGTCGGTGATATTTTATATCCCGCTTCGGTGATATTCTTTATTCCTGTGCTGCTTTTATATTCGTTTTTCAGTGATTATCTTGAAAAAGGGCTTACGTTTGGAGATTTAGCAAGATGAAAATAAAGAAGCTTACAATAATTATAACGATAATATTTACTGCTATTATGCTTGTGCTTACTTTCACTGCACGAGATATTAGGAACTATTATCTGCTGCCGAATGTCTGGGTGGAGCGTCTTAAAAATGAGCAAATGGAGAGCAGCTTTTTTTTAGATGATGGAACTGAGGTTTATTCGTCATATTCGAAGCTTGCTATTAGTAAAGAGCTATTCGATAGCATGGAGGGTGTATATGTAATTGAAAACCGTGTTGTAAATAATGAAAAGCGTACGTTCCTTAAACAAGTTTTTATATCCTTTAACGGTGAGAATGAGACATTTTATTTTATAGAAAATGGGATAACGCAGTCGGATTTACTTGTCACGAAGACGAGCCTACCTCTTTCGAATGGTATAGAGGTGTTTATAAGAAGCTATTAATAAAAAGTAAATTTTCATTGACTATCATATAAAAAAAGAGTATAATATACTGTATCAGCTTCGTATTATATTTTGCACCGAAAGGAAAAATTAAAATGCCTGTATTTAAAGAAAAATGGGGTAATTATAACGGTTATGAGATAACTCTTTTCACGCTTGTCAATGAAAAGGGAATGAAGGTTAAGCTTACAAATTACGGTGCCACTATTGTTGGCATTGAGCTACCAGACAGAAACGGCAATAATGTTGATGTAGTTTTGGGTTATGACGATTTTCAAGGCTATCTTGAGGGAAGCTCGTTTCAAGGGGCGACCGCGGGACGTTACGCTAACAGAATAGGCGGCGCTAGATTTAATTTGAATGATGTTGTGTATACGCTGGAATGTAATGACGGCGAAAATATGCTGCACGGCGGCTTTATCGGTTATGACAAGCGAGTGTGGATGTGTAACAGCAGCTCTCGTCAGAACAGCGTAATTTTCACATATTTTAGCCATGACGGTGAATGTGGGTTTCCTGGTAATGTTAAAATATCGATTAAGTTCACATTAACTTCAAATAATGAGCTTAAAATCCAGTACTTCGCAAAGAGCGACGCGGATACAATCGTTAATCTCACAAACCATTCGTATTTTAACCTGAACGGCTCAGGAAGCGTTCTTGATACAATTCTTCAAATAAATGCGGTAAATTATACGCCTGTTGACGAGATGCTTATTCCAACGGGGGAGATTGAGCCTGTTTTCGGAACGGTGTACAATTTTACAAAGCCCAAACGCATAGGTGCTGATATCGAAACCAATAAAACCAGCGGTTATGACCATAATTATCTTTTAGGCGAAGCAGGAATGATGAAGAAAGCGGCTGTCGCTTACTCAAAGGAAAACGGCATAATTATGGCTGCCTATACCGATATGCCAGCGATGCAGCTTTATACCGCTAACGGTTTAAACGAAATCGGCAAAAACAAACAGCTCATGACGAGACATGGCGGCTTCTGCCTTGAAACGCAGTATTCCCCCAACACCCCTAATATGTCTGGCTTCCCCACATGCGTTCTTAAGAGGGGAAAAGCATATCGCTCAGCAACAATTTACGCTTTTGGAATTAAATATTAAGATTAAAACCGGCTGTCTAAGCCGGTTTTAATTTTACACGAGATTTAAGTTGGTTTCGTAAAACTGTCTGAAATTTGCCATATTTATATTTTTTACATAACCCGAGGCTTCGTCAATCATAGATTGAATCTGTTCTCTATTAAAATCAAAAACCTTAAGGTTTTGCTCCAAAGCAAAAAACATGTATCTGCGGAAAGCGTCCTTGGTTTTTTCAGACAACACATTGTAATCGGAGTCTGATAAGAAATCGCTCCTGTCGTCCTCGATGTTTTTATTCGGATAATCTGTTAAGAACTCATACTGGAGCATTTGCATACCTCCCATGGTGTAAAAAAGCTTACTTCGTAAATCCTCGTTTGTAATCCACAGGGGACCCTTAGGTGAAAATAATGCAAAGACCTTTGTAAAGCTTTCGATAAAGGTATCCGGATATTTGATAAGGTTTGACCTAAGTTTGAAATACTCGGGAAACCATAATGAAAATTCATATTTGAATATTGTAAACACTGCGTAGTTCAAATATGTGTCTGCGATACCAAAGGGCTTAAGATACTCATACATTTGAGTCTCAATATAGGAAACGAGATGACCCAGAACATCTTCTTTTCTATTGAAATATCGATAAAACGACCGTTGGTTTACCCCGGAGTCCTTTGCAATATCCACTGCGGTAATTACGCTAAAATTTTCTTTTAAAAAGAGCTTGTAGACAGA
>JAVBPL010000084.1:0-12916 GCA_031549645.1 Ruminiclostridium sp.
GCAAACGACAAATGACAACTCTCACGCTTTTCGTTTTTATCAGCGACGTGGTTTTATAATGTGCGATGTTAGGTGGAATGAACTTGATTATTCAAGGAAATTAAATCCAACTATCCCGCTTGTCGGAGATAATGATATCCCAGCGTTACACGAAATCGAATTTGAAATGATTTTATAATCAGTTTCGTAGTATAAGCATTTTCTACGTAATAAAAAAACTTTTCGTAACACCCTGTTGCAAACGGAAGCTGCCCACTCAACGGCAGTGTCTGTTTTTTATTTTCGGGTTCGGAAGTCAAATTTGCCAGGTTATTGTACTTAGTAGATTATTAAGTAAATTTCCTGGGAAGGAAAATAAGGTTATAAATATGAAAAAAATGATAACGTTAATGCTTATATTAACTTTGCTTGCTTCTTGCGATAAAACTACAAATAAAACTTTCAGCGAAGCGGAAAATCCGATACCCAAATTATCAGAAGCAATAAATGAAACTTTACCTGAAACTGAAGTTAATAATACAGCTGTCCAAACCTCACCAAATTTGATCCAAAATGAAACAACAGAAATTACAAGTATATTTCTTGAAACAACAGGAAGCAAATATGAAGATTATGATTACAATGCAACAGAATTATATCTTTATTGGTATGAATTTCCCGACCTATCCGTACTAAAAAAAATGACAAATGTGACTTCGGTTGTTTTGGAGTTGGAAAACATGGAAAGTGAGTTCGAATATGCTCCGTATTTAAGTGCGCTCACAACACTACCAAATTTAACCAACCTTGAGATACGGGAAAATTATTTCAGAGATGATATAAGCGAAATAACTCTCTTAACAAATCTTAAATCGCTTAAAATAACAAATCGCCACGGATGCGGTGATTTAAGTCCTATCGGAGAACTTATAAATTTAACCTCCTTATGTATTAGTAGCCGTATGTCAATAATCGACATAAGCCTTTTTGAGAATCTGATAAATCTTACAAATCTTGATATATATACCCAATATGGAGGTATAGAAAATACCAGTATGGTTTCAAAATTTGTTAATCTACAATCGCTGTCCTTAATTTTGGATGTTTGTGGTTTCAGCGGACCGTGTGTTACTCCCGATGACCTTTATATGTTTTTGGATCTTACAAATCTCACAGAATTAAGAATAGGAGGGGAGATTAGCGATATAAACGCACTCAGTGCCTTTACTCAACTAAAAAGTCTGTATATAAGTAATTGGTATTATTTAGATGATTCCGAAATAGCAAGCGATGCAGAAAAAAAGAGCTACGGAAAACCTATTACAGATATTTCTCCATTAATAGAACTTCATAATCTTGAAGAATTAGTAATATTCGGAGCGATAATAGACCAATCCGCCTGGGATAATTTAAAAGAAAATTTGAAGAATTGTGAAATAGAATATAGTAATTAAATAAAATCTTTTACGTAACACCCTGCCAAAATTTGTCTGAAGAAGTCAATTGTCGTAAGATGATTGATTTCTTTTTCTATATATGATATAATGCATATAATTTATATTTTGTATGAGAGGAAAATTATGATAGATAAAAAAGATATGATGGATTGCGTATATAAGCAACTCGCTATTGATTATAATTGTACTCCAGAAGATTTTCAGAAAGATGAAATGATTTTCACAGAAGCAAAAGAGAACGAAGGCAGACGACCCTATCCATTTTTAACTCCTCGCCTTGAAATGATAACAATGGGATTAGGTTTAATAATTAATGCCTCAAGTGACATTTTGCCATATATCCACAAAGAGTTTGAAGGTAAAACGAGGTTGGAAGTGCTTAATTCTACTCTTATTTATGGTGTTAACACTTACTTTTTACCTGATATAGATAAAATTGCTCCCTTAAAAACTATAAGTGAATATGAATACGAAATAGTAGAAAAATCAAATATACATAAACTATATCAATTTGAAAATTTCGGATATGTTTTACAATATGATGCAAATTCCTTTTTTTCCGAAATGCTGGTTGTATTGGCGAAGCATGAGGGCAATGTAGTTGGTATGGCAGGGGCAAACTGCGATTGTAAAACCATGTGGGGCATCAATGTTGATGTCTTACCCTTGCACAGAGGAAAAGGGCTCGCATCAATACTTGTGAATACATTGACACTTGAGGTCTTGAATAGAGGATATATACCTTATTTTTTCACTTCACCAAGCAACATATTTTCTACACGTGTTGCAATTAAGTCAGGGTATATTCCTGCTTGGTGGCATTCATATAGAGCAAGATTGGACAATATTATAACAATTTAGCCAGTCATCGTATTTAATAACCATTTTCTACATAATAGCACAAAATTTTTAATAACACCCTGCTAAAATTTGTTTAAGAAAATTGATTGTCGCAAGATGATGGTAGAATGAAGATAATTTATATAATATTCAAAGGGTGATTAACTTGAAAATTGAAATAGGCGCATATGATGCACTTATTAAAGCAGCTGACGAACTAAGACGGATTGTCTTTATTGACGAGCAGGGCATTCCAGAAAACGAAATATTTGATGGCTTGAATATTCAAGCAACTCATATTGTCATTTTTAACAGTAATGTTCCGATTGCTACAGCAAGGATAATAAATAATGGTCATAATTGGCGGATTGGGCTTGTTGCTGTTAGTAAATCAATGCGAGGTCAACATATGGGTGAAAGTGTTATGAAAGCTGCTATAGAACACATAACTTCTAATGGAGGCGAAGAAATTTTATTAACTGCACAACAACAAGTTTGCAAGTTTTATGAGAAATTTGGTTTCTGCCAATGTGGTGAAGCTGAAACACTCGAATCTGGATTTGTGCTTGTACCAATGAAGTTATCAAAATAACACCTATTTGCAAAATAAGCAGATTTTTTGTATAATATCATAAAATCTTTTTCGTAACACCCTGCCAAAAAAACAGATGATGACCACAAAGTGGGCATTGTCTGTTTTTTGCTTTCGGGTCCAGGAATCGAAGCTGCAAGGTTCAGAGTGCTGTTGTCCCGACCAAATATTTATAAAGAAACCGATTATCGCAAGATGATTGATTTCTTTATATATATGTGATATAATTAAGAAAATTTATATTAAGGTATGGGGGAAATGCTATATGAAAATTGAAATTGAAACAGTATTACTTGAGCAACAAGATACTTTTGCACAATTAATGAATTTATATAATTATGATTTTACTGAGTATAATAATGATGATGTAAAAGAAACCGGATATTTTTATGGTTATTATGGTATATGGACAGATGATAGAAATCATCTTTTTATTCGTGTTGACGGAAATTTAGCTGGATTTGTTGTTGTAAAAGACGGTGGTTATAAATATCTTGACGATAAAAACTCTCATAATATAGACGAATTTTTCATAATGAAAAAATATCGCCGAAACGGTGTCGGGAGTTATGTGGCAAAAACTGTGTTTGATATGTTCAAAGGAGCGTGGGAAGTATGTCAAATGCAAAATAATATGCCTGCACGAAAATTTTGGAAAACTGTTATATCAGAATACACAGATAATAATTATCAAGAATGTGGTACTGAAAATGAAGAAATGGTAGGTTTTATTTTCAATAATTCTCGCACGGATTAATCATTTTCTACATAATAGCATAAAATTTATTTCGTAATACCCTGCCAAATATTTAACAAGAAGTCGATTGCTTTAGTGATTGATTTCTTTTCCTTTATATGTTACAATGAAGAAAATTTATATATCGCAAACCTAGAAAGGATGTTAAGCTTTTGAAAAAACAATTATCAGAAATGTCAATAAAGGAATTATGGGAACTGTTTCCGATAATTTTAAGAGAGCATAATCCACAATATAAAGAATGGTACGAAACCGAGAAGCAAATAATACTTAGCAACATTAACACAGAATATATAGTACGTATTAACCACATAGGAAGCAGTGCAGTCGCTGGACTTATTGCCAAGCCTACAATAGATATTCTATTGGAGATTGATGGCTGTTGCAATGTTACTAAGTTAATTAAAAATTTGAGTACAATCGGGTGGTCGCTCATGCGTCAAGAAAATGATCCGTTTAAGTTGTCGTTTAACAAAGGATACACTCCCGATGGGTATGCAGAAAAAGTTTATCATCTTCATGTTGGGTATGCAGGAGATTGGAATGAATTGTATTTTAGAGATTACTTAATAGCACATCTTGATGTAGCGAATGAATACGGGGAGCTAAAGATAAGTTTACAAGAAAATTATGAATGTGATAGAGATGGTTATACGGAAGCCAAATCCGACTTCATTTTAAAATATTCAAGCCTTGCAAAAAAAGAGTTCAAAGACAGATATAGACTCTGATGATAAGCATTTTTAAATCACTAAATTATAACACACTTCTAAATATTTAAAAGAAGTCAATTGCTTTAGTGATTGAGTTCTTTTATTTATATGTTGTAATAAAGAATATCTATATTATACGTTATAATGAATGAAATCGTCGAGAAACCTTTATTGAAATATGATATGCTGAATAATAAGGAAGTGATTGAGAACCATGGATGATAATATAAAGCTTATACTTGATTATATTGACAATAATATCACTGAAAAAATCAGCATGGAAACACTCGTGGGTATTTCATTTTATTCTGCAATCCAAATTTATCGGAAGTTTATTGCAGAACTGAATACTACCCCGATGAACTATGTGAAAAGACGTAAACTGTTTTTTGCTGCGAAGGATATTATCAACGACGATAAAAAAATCGCCGATATTGCGTTCAAATATGGTTTTGAGTCGCATGATGTATTCATCAGAGTGTTTAAGCGTTTTTTTGATACAACACCGACTGATTTTTTTGCAAAAAGTATGTTGCTTAATGATTTTTATCGTCAAAATAGTTATTGCATATCAGGGTTTTCAATGCCTTCTTTACAAAATAATATTTATAAAGGGGAAGAATCAATGGAAAATTGGGAGCAACACAAGGTTGACATTGTTACATTAGAAGAAACTAAACTAATAGGTGTAAAGCAAATAGTAGGAGAAGGTGAATTTGCTTTTGATGTATTTTATAATCAATACGACAGATATTTCAGAAACGCCCCAAACCGCAAATATCCTAATTCCACAAACGCGACTTATGCGGTTTCAATAATGCTCGAAAACGGGAAACATGATTATTTCGTAGGCGTAGAGGTCTCATCTTTTGACATTGTATCGTCTGATGTCGAAACATTAACCTTACCCGAAAAGAAGTGTGCTGTTATTGGTTATGAGGGTGGTCTTGATTATAGAGATATAACTGATTATTTATACGATACATGGCTTGATAAGAGCGGTTACCAATCTGCACTAAATACTGGATATCCTTTTTGTACTATTGAATATTATTCTCCTAACAATGATTTTTCTTGTTATGAGGAGCGGATATATATTCCGATTGAAGAAGATAAAAGTAATGTATCCAGCTAGCCGCTCTGTCACTTAATTATCTGGATTATTTAAAATATTGCAATAAATAACAGCTTGGGAGGTTTAAAGAATATTGGTAGGTTATAGAATAGAAAAAGCCATGTCTTTTATCAAAACCGCTGAATTAGCAAAATCGACATGGAATGATTTAAAAAGATTTGAAACAGTAGAAGCTGTTGAAATACTAAAAAAATGCGGAATTGTTGAGGGAATGACGGTACTTGATATGGGCTGCGGACATGGACATTATACATTTCCCGCCGCTGTTGCCGCAGGAGAAAATGGCAGAGTTATTGCGGTTGATATACATGAAAAGCTTTTCAGGCATATTAATAGCAGAGCTGCGGAATATGATATGAAAAATATAATATGTCTTAAAGCAGACGAAAAAGGTCTTGACAAATATAAAAACAGTATTGATTTCATCATTCTTTATGATATATTACACGGAATGTTTAACGAATGGGGAGACACTACAAAATTGGAATTTGCAAAAAATATTGTATCTTTACTTAACCCCAGCGGTATATTATCACTTGCTCTATATAGTGAAATTGAAGTGAAAAAAATTCCCGCTAAAACCAAAACTGGAAAAGATACGTTTAAAGTTGTAACTGTGCCACATGAAGAAGCTATTCAGCCGTATATTGAAATTTTACAATCAATCGGTCTTAAGCTTCATAGTATAGTCGAAAATGGCGGTGTACATTTTGATGATTATCACAACCCCAAAAAATGGCACGAATATGGAGAAATCAAAATAAGTTCACTCGAAAAGAGAAATATATATAATTTGAAGAAAAATAATTGTCCATATGATTGATGTTTTTACTGAGTTGTTTGAATAAGAAATTTCATGCTATGGAAGAAAAATCGGGAATTTGGATTATTTTTGCAAGCTTAACAAATATTAGCGATGGTACAATATGCAATATTTATAGTTTAAAAATTCATAGAAAATGGAGCCTTTATATTGTATAATAAACTAAAATGCAATAATAGGAGGAAATAGATGCGAAAAATTAATAAATGCATCATGCTTTTAACCATACTTGCGGCTTTGCTGATAACCTCGTGCTCGGCACCTGCTGCTGAAGCAAATACCGGTACCGTCACAGAAACTGTACCCGTTACTGAAGCTGTATCAGAAACAAAAGCGATTACCACAACGGAAGCTACTACGATAACAGAAGCAACAACCACTGCGACACAGGAGGCACCAGATATGGAAAAATTTAAGGATATGATTACAGAGCTGGCACCGAGCGGTTTTGATGCAAATAGAGAAGGCGCTGCGCTTGAGTTTCAGAGACATCGTTATTATTCATCAACAGCCGACAGGGATACGAGCGTAAATATTTTCCTACCGCCGAATTATTCAGAGGATAAGGAATATCCCGTGGTATACATTCTTCATGGATATTATGACAATGAAAACTGGATGGCTCGCCCTGAGGTTAACATTCAAAAT
Source organism: Ruminiclostridium sp. (assembly GCA_031549645.1). Taxonomy (GTDB): domain Bacteria; phylum Bacillota; class Clostridia; order Oscillospirales; family Ruminococcaceae; genus Ruminiclostridium_E. The sequence continues at coordinate 6,945 of JAVBPL010000084.1, forward strand.
ATTCTTGGCAATCTGAACGACAGCGGTGAAGCCGAGGAAATGATAGTCGTTATGCCTTACATATACTGTGACAAGCTTCGCCCAACAGTTACTGGAATGGACCTTTCGAACAGCCTTAGCTATGACAACTTCATAAATGACCTTACTACAGACCTTATGCCCTTTATTGAGGATACCTTCTCGGTTAAGAAGGGTAGGGAGAATACGGCGATAACAGGCTTTTCAATGGGCGGCAGAGAGTCTTTGTTCATCGGTTTCCAACATCCTGAGCTTTTTGGATATATAGGTGCTGTATGCCCTGCACCTGGTCTTGTTGAAATTCCGAATTCACCAGCACACCCTGGACAGATGACAAAGGAGGAAATGATTTTCCCCGAGGATAAGCCGTATGCGCTGCTTGTTAGCTGGTCGGGTGCAGATGGAGTGGTTGGCTCCTCACCGAACGATTACTGCGTAATAATGGAGAACAACGGTGTAGATTATCTCTTGCACAAGCTTACCTCCACAGGTCACGACCACAGCAGTGTTAGACCGCATCTATATAATTTCTTTAGAATGTTGTTTAAGTAAAATAAAATTTCCTGTTTCGGCGTTAAGTACCGGAACAGGAAATTTTTATGTTAAGAGGAAATTGGAGTTATTATCCGAACATTTTCGGGAGAGCGTTGTACATTACATGAAGTACGGTGTTAAGGTCATGTCCGCCGTTTTCGAAAAGGCAGTGATATAGATTTCCGTCGGAGAAGTTGTCGCAGTAAACGAAGGTGTCGGTAAGCTTTTTCATGGCTTCGATTTGCGGCATGAGATTAGGCTTTGCGATATCGGTGCCGCCGCAGCCTGCGTAAATCTTAAAGTCATCTGCGGTTCTGCCGTTCTTCTTTACTGCATCGGCAAGATGCTCGGCTGTAAGCGTAGCCTGACTTCCGCCTGCCGTTCGCCCAAGTGCCCAGCAATCGCCGCTCATTGGCATAAAATATGCAAAATCATCGAGACAATTTTCAAACACCGACCAGGTGGCAACAGCGCCCATTGAGAAGCCGCCGAAAGCACGATGTCTTCTCATAATTTCCTTGTTTTCGTCTGAAAAAATGTTGTATTTCTTTTCAAAAACTGGGATTACATCATTCATAAGCTCGTGGTAGAAATCTATACAATTTTTAGTAGCATCAGAGCTGTATTCGGTGTAGTAAGAAACTGCGCAAATAATAACGGGCTCCATTTCGCCTCTTGCAATCAGTGTATCAAGAATTTTTGCAAGACTGCTGGATTTTCCCTCGCCGTTTAAGTACCATTCGGGTGAGTCACTGCCGCCGTGCATAAGGTACAGTACGTTGTATTTAGTTTCGGTGTCGTTTTCGTCATAAGAAGCGGGTAGATAAACCAGCGCATATTTTTCGTATATGGCATCACTGCTGCTTAAATGATTTTTGGTTTCATAAGTAAATTTTACTACTGTGCCTTGGGGTAACGAAGCGTCTCCGTCATAGCTAAGGCTTAGCTCTTTAAAAGGATTGTCGGGGTATATTCTTTCAGGCATAAGGTTTGCGGCCTCCTTTGTTGTAATGGCTTCTGTTGTTGTTTCGGCTGTAGTCGTTGTTTCAGCGACTGTTACTGTTTCTGTTTTAACTGGTTCTGGGGTTTCAAGTGGTTTTTCAGATGAACTACAGCCGACAAGTAAAAGTGCTGAGACTGCCAAAATTGTGGATAATAACTTTTTCATAATTATGGTACTCCTATCATTCATAGTATAATAAGAATTTATCAAGATTTCAATAATATTTTATATCACATTTATGATATATCATATCATTTTGTTTAAAAAGTGCAAAAAATATTTAAGATTTTAATTGCATTTTATATCAATTCTATTGACATGAACCTAAAACCTTGGTACTATGTAGTGGGGGGATTAGTAATGACTAGAGGAAGACTTGCTATTCTTGCACCTGCGGTGCATGATGAGCTTGATAAAGAATTTTTCACAGGAGTACAGCTAGCGGCACGGAAAATCGGATTTGATATCTTGGTCTTTACGGGTATACCTGCCGTAAACACCGATAGCTATGCTGAAGGTGAGGGCAATATTTATACCCTGCCTTTCAGTACAAGAATTGATGGTATAATTTTAGCTGTGAGTAAATTTCATGACGAAAAGCTAAAGGCATCAATATTAAATCTGCTTGAAAAAAGCAGAGTGCCTTCTGTTTCAGTCGGGGAAAAACACGGAAAAATTACAGAGGTGTCTCTTGACCAAAGCAGATTTATATACGATATAACCGAGCATCTTATTTTAAGCCATGGGTACAAAGAGCTTATTTGCCTTACGGGACCTGAAAGAGATTTTGAGGCTTTAGAGCGCGCCAGGGGGTTCATAGAGGCTCTCGAAAAATACGGTATAAAAAGCGAGAACAGGATAATATATGGCGACTTTTGGCGGGTTTGCCCTGTCAACCTTGCCGAAAAAATAGCCACGGGTGAAATGACACGCCCCGAAGCAATAGTTTGCACAAATGATATTATGGCAGTGACCTTATGCCGTGAATTACTAAAATATGGTATTAATGTACCCATGGATATTGCGGTAACAGGTTATGACGGAAGTCTGTATACACTCCTGACAAAGCCAGCAATTACCACGGTTAGCGGTGCAGAACGCTGCCTTGGTATGCTTGCTGTTAAGGAGCTTGCGGCAAAGCTTGGCATAAATGCAGATATAGACTGCGATGTTCCAAAAATACGCTTCGGCGGAAGCTGCGGTTGTCATAATGAAGCGGAGGGGAACGATATGCTCCTAAGAGAAACTGAGGCTATGCTTAATAATAAGCTTAACCGAAAGCCCTTTATGTTCTCAAATTATATCGTAAAAATGTCGGACTGCAAGTCGCTGCCGAAATTTGCGGCGGTGCTTAACAGCCTTAGATATATGCTTCCCGATTGCCGTACTGTCAATGTTTGCCTATGTGAGGACTGGAACATCGAACAGCCCGAATATCGCAAAAACGGTTATTCTGAGAATATGAGATTGATATATTCCGAAAATCAACCAGGGCAGCTCCCTTTTTCGTTAAATACGCTTCTTCCGCAGTTAAATCGAGAGCATGAGCCACAGTTCTGGGTATTTACATCACTCCACTATTTTGACAGGATTTTAGGGTATATTGCAACATCTTATGATGAGGCAGAGCAGTTTGCGGTAGACGAGCATTATATAAGCTGGTGTGATGCAGTTGCGAATGGACTCGATATAGTAACCAAGAAGGAAAATGTTTCTAAAATGTGGGCGAGACTTGAGGAACGCAGCCTTACTGATATTTATACAGGGCTGCTTAGCAGAAAGGGCTTTGTTTCAAGACTGTCGGCGGGAGAGAATGTAATGCTTCTTTCTTTCCCAGACCGATATGCGGGTATGCAGTACTTTGTGCCGGCTGTGTCGGTGGTTTTACGTTCTGATGAGGGGTGGGCGCATTTTGGGGAAACGATATTCGGGGCTGTAATATGCGGCGAGGATATAAATGCTGTTACGGATAAATTATGCCGTTCGCTTTCGGAGCTCGGAATATATGTTAAAACCGAGGAGCTGAATATTCTATGCCGTAAAATTGTAGATAATTATAGCATTGATGAGCAGCTATCTGAAATGTATCATTCACTTACGGAAAAAGGCACCACAAAAAGACCTGATGCATATTTTGATATTTTTTCTGACCTTCGTAATGAGATGAAATATTCGCCGCAGACCAGTCACACCGTAGCTTTGGCGGCGGCAAGAACGGGGCTTAGCGGAAGTCATTTTCAGCGGCTATATAAAAAATATTTTTCAGTTTCCTTTAATGAGGAGCTTATTGGTTTTAAGCTTGAGAGAGCTAAATATTTACTCAAAAATACCGCTATTACCATTCAGCAAATAGCGGAGGAATGTGGTTATGCAGACGCCGCTCACTTTATGCGGCAGTTTAAGGAACGGGTCGGAATGAGTGCGGGGAGTTATAGAAAATGGACAGAAAATTAATTCTAGAGATAAATGTTAAGACTCTGGAAGCCGAGGTGCTGGGCGGTGATAACACGAGGGTTGTTACGATACCCTTTAGTGCAGAAAGTGACGGCGAATATTTTAAAGGAAGAACAATAACTAATGGTGTCGATACACAGATTTTAACTAAAGACGGCGGATTTACTCTTTCGGCACGATATATGTTAACGGGTACTGACAGCAGCGGAAACAAATGTAAGCTGTTCATCGAAAACAACGGTACTTCGCTGGATAACTGTACACCTAAAATTTATACTGATAGCGAGGAGCTTAAATTTATGGAGAATTCTGAGCTTTCGGCTTCGGTAGAATGTGTCGAGAATGGAGTAATTGTGAGAATATATATTAATTCTGCCAATAATAGATAGCTAGCTGGGTGCGGTCTCTGAGGTTGAGCTTGTCGAGAATGGTGCTGATTACGTTTCGCACCGTGCCCTCACCGAGGTAGCAAATCGCCGCTATCTCTTTGTTTGAGTGACCTTGTGCCACATAAAACATGATTTCATTCTCGCGTTCGGTGAGCATAGTAAAATTCTTCTTATCGGTGGCACTTACCCCTAAAAAGTGGTTGCTTACACGGCTATCATATACAGATGCGCCGCTGTTTATTACACGGATACGTTCAACAATTACGCTTGCGGGGGTTGATTTTAAGAGATACCCCTCGGCTCCCGCATTTACCGCACCCGAAATATATTCCTCATCGGTAAAGGTGGTGAGGAGAACTACTCGTATATTCGGGTATTCGGATTTGATTATTTTTGTCGCATTTACACCGTCACATTCAGGCATACGGATATCCATTAGCACTAGGTCAGGGTTAAGTATACGACACTTTTCTATGGCTTCATTGCCGTTTACGGCGAAGCCGATAACCTCAATGTCGGGCTCGGTGCTGAATATTAAGCTTAGGCTGTCACATATAAGTGCGTCATCGTCGGCGATAATTATTTTCATGTTAATTCATTCTCCCTATTCAGCGGCAAGGTGCAGATTAATGAGAAGCCGTTCTTATTTTGTACCGATAACGTACCGTTCATGGCTTGCAGCCGCTCTCTTATATTAACTAGCCCCATGCCTTGGTTCGTGGGGCTATAATTGTTTCCGTTGTCATGTATGCATAGTCGTATTAATCGGTCGGTGCAGTCAAGTAAAACGTCGGCACTGTCGGCATTCGAGTGTCTTGCGATATTCGTAAGGGACTCCTTCAAAACCGTCTCAAATAATATCAGATGCTGTGCAGAGACGTTCGTAAAATCCCCGTATATTTTAAACGAACAAGGGCAGAAGGTAAAGTCCTCGGTAAGCCGCCTTAAGCTTGATAAACCTGCACTATCGCTTGATTTAAGATTGTGTACGGTTTCTCTTAAATGCACTGAAGCATTTTGGAGACGTTCGGCGGCTTTACCTGCCATTTCCTGTGCCTTTTCCACAGAGCCCGTATCAATCAGTCGTTCGACACTCTGCACAGCAAGAAGCGCACCTGTTATTTCATGCCCGACATGGTCGTGAATGTCGCGCGCAATTCGGTTACGCTCGGTTTGTTCTGCAAGGAGAGCGGATTGAGAGGAAATTTGGTGTAGATTTGCCTTGCTTTGTTCAAGCTCCATACGGGTTTTGCGCTCAAGGTCAGTCATCTCACGATAAAACTTTTCGTCTCGGTTCCATAGCTGTATAATTAATCCCACTAAAGCTGCAAACAAGTAGAGTACCACAAGTAGATAGCGGTCATCTCCCTGATAAATAACGATACCCGTCAAGGAAAGTAAAGCAGCACCGATATAATGCTTATGATAGGTTAATATAATATAACTGCCAAGACAAATAAAAGGTGAATATGGAACAAATATAGCACCGATAAGTGAAAGTATAATCGGAAGATAAGCAATAATCGCTTTACTGTAAAAACGAATATAAATGATAAAGCATATAACCGATATTA
>JAVBPL010000017.1:0-21266 GCA_031549645.1 Ruminiclostridium sp.
ATTGACCGCAAGTGTAATTAGGGCGGCAAAAATGAGCATAATTATCATAGGCTCCCGAAGTGCAAGGATAAAGCGTTTAAGGAGAGTCTGCGGTTTCTCTTTTGTGAAGGAGTTTGCGCCGTACTTAATACGGTTTTCGTCTGCTTTTTCGCCTGTCAGTCCGATTTCTGCGGATACATTCAGTGATTTTAGAACCTCGTCGTGCTTCATGGTATATGGCAGCATAATATTAATGTCCTTTCTCATTTTGGTGAAACAGCTAAGACAAAGAAAAAACTCAGGTAAGGTTGCTTAATGCCTTACATGAGTTTTAAATTAGCTATAAATAAAACCCACGCAGCATAAGCTTGCATGAGTCTCGTTAATTAAGATAAGCCAGAATGAATTAGTATTAATTCAGACAGGATGTTGACTTATCACGTATTATTAATACGCAAACTACTCCCTCAAAGAGTATTTTTAATTGTTGAGACTAGTATAGCACAGATTATTTACTTTGTCAACATTGATTTTTTCGCTTGTTCGGTGTATAATTATATAAAGATATTTATTTAAAGGAAATGTATGAAAAAAAGATTACTGTTATTATGTATCGTTTTTATAAACCTATTCACTTTATCGGTTAATGCCCTGGATTTAAGTCAGGTGGTTAAGGGCACCACGAATTATCTTGTCACTACCTATGATGATGAGAGATTTGCAAGGTTTTTTATCAACGGGAATGTTGTAAATGTCGAGGGACGTTTTACAAATGATATTATCGAGGAATTTATTATAGGCGGTTCTGTTATGCTTTCTGAAAGCAAGGCATTTACGAGATACGAGGACGGCAGCTTCAGGGGGTATTTCGGCGGTATTCCTAGTGAAAGGATCGCTTATGTAAAGCTTGGATTTAAGTCGGGTAAAATTTTGACTTACAGGATTGAATACAACGAAGGCTGGTATTTCCCAGTAAATGGACTGGATAAATACACGGACTATAACAGAGAAAACTATATCACGGTGAGTGATGAAATCAGTGCGGCTTATGTATGCGATGAGCTTGATGTTGCTCGTACCCGTGAAACACTTGAACGGCTTCGAAATCTGGCTTTCGAGATTACAGAGGGCGAGGAGGACGATTATAAGAAAGCAAAGCTTCTGTCTTTTTGGGTGTCTGAAAATATTTACTACGATTATGATGCGAAAAATAAAGGAATAACCCTTGCGACTGTCAGCCTTGAGAACATTCTTGAGACCAAGCGGACAATCTGTATAGGCTTTGCGAATTTGTATTCTGCTCTGCTCCAGGCGGTCGGCATAAAGGCAGTAAATATTTCAGGCGGTGTCACGAACGAGAACTGCACTTATGAGGAGCTGGCAGTGAAAACGGCTGCACATGAATGGGTGGCTTTCTGGTATGAGGCTGAAAAACGATGGGTAAATACTGATGTAGTTTTCGACAGATTCAACTCATATAAGAACGGCAAATACGAGAAAAAAGATGTTCTGATGCAATATTTTGATATGGATAGCCTGACACTCTCGCTTAATCATCGTGGTGACAAAGCCGAGCTTAGGAATTATCTCGGTGCCGATGAGTATGTGCAAAGCGGCAAGCCTCCTCAATCTGAAACAGAAGCTCAAATTACTGAAGCTACCGAAAGTAAAGCCACCGAGGTACTTCCGCAGGATACAATTCCAGTAGCTGACAGAGATGATTTTTTCCCGCCCGAAGCGGAGGATTTAACGGTTTTTTATATTGCTGTTATGGTGCTAGCTATTGGCGTAGCTTCTGCAGCGGTGATATTAATAATAATATTAAAAAATAAGAAAGGCAGTATGTAGAAATGTTTATTATCGAAATGGAAAACGGAAAAGAGATCAAGCTGGAGCTTACCCCCGAAAACGCACCAATAACAGTGGAGAATTTCACAAAGCTTGTAAAGAGCGGCTTTTATGACGGGTTAACCTTTCATAGAGTTATCAGTGGCTTTATGATACAGGGCGGCTGTCCCTTAGGTACGGGAACAGGCGATGCAGGGGAAAATATTAAGGGCGAATTTAAGGCAAACGGCGTTGACAACAAACTCACCCACACCAGAGGTGTAATCAGCATGGCACGTTCAGGTAACCCTAATTCCGCAAGCTCGCAGTTCTTTATCATGCATAAAGACGCACCTCATCTTGATGGACAGTATGCAGCATTTGGAAGGGTTGTGGAGGGTATCGAGGTAGTCGATGAAATTGCGGCAGTTGAAACCGATTATTCAGATAAGCCCACGAAGCCTGTTGTTATGAAGCGTGTTTATATAAAATAATGAAGGATAATATAACGATTTTACAGCTCCCCGAAAACAGATTTAATGAAATCTGCGGCATGGAGACCGTAAACAGCAGTATAAGAAGAAAAAATCTTGCCGATGGCTGTGAAATCTGTGTAATTGCCGATTTTGACGGAATTATTATCGGGGAAATAAACATCATGTTCATGAATGATGTAATTCCTGCCGCAGTAATTCCGAACAAACGTGCATATTTGTACGGCTATCATGTCAAAGAGGAGCTTAGAGGCTTCGGTGTGGGACGGCTCCTGCTTTGGGAGGCTATTCGAATTTGCGTGATGAGGGGTTATTCCGAGCAGACTATTGCAGCGGAAAAAGGTAATGACGGGATTAAGCTTTTATATGAAAAGGCGGGATTTATGCCGTTTCTCGAAAATTGCACCGAAAATATCGACGGCAGAGAAATAGCCTTCGACCTGTATATACGCACAAGCATAAGGGGAAAAATTAATGAATAAAATAAATCCTATTATTTGGGCAGATATACCCGACCCCGATGTCATAAGAGTCGGAAATGCTTATTATATGACTAGCACCACGATGTATTTTACGCCTGGCTGTCCGATTATGAGATCATACGACCTCGTAAACTGGGAAATAGTAAATTATGTGTATGATATTTTGGAGGATGGCGACAAAACGGCACTTCGCGGTAACAATGCTTATGGCAAAGGCTCATGGGCAAGCTGTTTGCGCTATCATAACGGAATGTTCTACATACTTTTCATGGCGTATGACACGGGGAAAACCTATATCTATAAAACCGATGATATTGAGAACGGAAGATTTAACCGTACTGTGCTTAATGCCTGTTATCATGATATGTCGGTGCTGTTTGACGACGACGGGTGTGTCTATATGGTTTACGGGAACGGCACCATAAATATTATTGAGCTTATGCCTGACCTTTCGGGCATCAAGCAGGACGGTATGGATAAAATTCTCCTTCAAAATGTCCGTCTTTCCGATAAAGGACTCAGCGGCGAGGGTGCTCATATATATAAAATTGACGGCAAGTATTACATATTCTTCATCACATGGCCAGCTGGCGGTGTGCGTACCGAGCTTTGTTATCGAAGCGACAGAATTGATGGGGAATACGAAAGTAAAATTGTGTTACAGGACGAAATGGGTACAGCGCAGGGTGGTATAGTGGATACCCCTGACGGGAAGTGGTACGCTATGCTTTTTAGGGACAGCGGAGCGGTGGGGCGAATTCCCGTGCTTGTGCCGGTGACATGGGAGAACGGCTGGCCTATGATGGGGACAAAAAATGATTTGCCTGTAAATAAAAATCTGCCCTTTTTAATTTCCGACGAGTTTGAACCTAGACTTAAAAAAGGCAGCTTTCATTCTAACCCCGAGGATATAATCTACACAGGGAGCAGTGAAAACCCCGAAGAAAATCTATATAAGGACGACGCTTATTTAAGTCTTGAATGGCAGTGGAATCACAATCCCAACCATACAGCATGGTCGCTTACGGAACGTAATAGCTTTCTCAGGCTTACGAATAAGCATATAGCCGCTACTTTACTTGAAGCACGAAATACCATAACACAGCGAACCGTCGGACCAGCTTGCTCGGGTAATGTTGCTCTCGAAATCACAGGCATGAAAAACGGGGATATAGCAGGACTTGCCGCCTTACAGCACAAGTACGGCTATGTAGGTGCTATAAAAGAAAACGATAAGAATTATATCGTCATGTATAATAGAGAGGAAATCGAACGTGTCGAAATAAATAATGATCGTGTTTATTTGCGAATTGATTTCGACTTTAACGCAGGGCAGGATAAGGCATATTTTTATTACAGCCTTGATGAAAAAAGCTGGGCGAAAATCGGAAATACGCTTGACATGCAGTATCTGCTTGAGCATTTTACAGGTTACCGCTTTGCGCTCTTTAGCTATGCTACAAAAGAAATCGGCGGTTATGCGGATTTTGATTATTTTAGGGTGCTAGAAAAATAGAAAAACGGCTTAGGTGTTTTCACCTAAGCCGTTTTAACTTCTAATAAATACAATGTCGCCGTCATTTAATTCATAATACCCGCTTATTATTACCGAACGCCTGTCTATACCGCTAATAACCTCGGTGTAGCCATCTCTTTCCGCTCCAGTGGTGAGGCGGGTTTTTTTAGCTGCATTTTGGTATTCACCGTTATAATAAATCTTTTCTACCGTAAAAACATAACCATCATTGATAACATCGGAGGGAATGGCTGTAGCTTTATTAGATGAATTGTTCTCGAAGCTTCGAAGCTCGAGCCTTACTGTTGTCACTATGGGTAGAGTTCTTTTGAATATATTTTCGCTGTTAAACGTGAGGAACAACACACCAGTTAAAAATATGATTAAGATACAAACCGAAATTAATGTTTGTTTACTCATATAAGCCACCTAATGATAAACCGCCGAAGCCTGCTTGGAGTGATTTATTGAAGCAGAGAAAAATTAAGAATATCGGCACTGCGTAAATTATTGCCGCAGGCATAAAAATGCTTGTAGTAAAGTCACTAGTACGAGTGAAAAATAATGCCATTGTTTTTTTATTATTATCCGAGAGGAAAACCATAGGCTGTTCCACCATATTCCAGCACTCCGAAAATGAAAACAGGAAAAGGGCGGCAATACAGGCCTTAATCTGCGGAATAACGGCTTTTGCAATAATAATCACAATTGAGCTTGTGTCGAGCCTTGCAGCCTCGATTATATTAAAATTTATATTCTTCATATACTGAACCATAACAACGGCACCGAAGGGAATAAACACCATGGGTAGAATTACGGCGAGGCGATTATCGAGCAGGTTCATATTACGAAGCCCGATGTAATTTGGGAGTAGAGTAACCTGAAGCGGCATCATCATGAGAATAATATAGATAAATATGATTGTGCTTTTAAGCTTAAAGCGTGCCACCGAAAGACCGAATGCACATGGAATAATAATCACAAGCTGGACAAGACAGATTACTACAGAATAAAAAATAGTGTTCCAGAACATTGAATAAAAGGAACGGCAGGTCAAAAATAGCTCTACATAATTATCGAGTACTATATTATGACCCTCGTCTTTAAATGATAAGAGCAGGGCTAAGATTATCGGAGAAACAAATATTATACCTAGAATAGCAATAAGAATACTGCATAATTTCTTCATATACGGTGCCTCCTTTGAAGAAGTATACCGCCTATTATTATAACAAGCAGAAGTAGGGTGGTAAGCACCGAGCCTGCTGCGAGGCTTTGATAATTAAGCTTAATGAAGTGGTTATTCATGTAAAACTGCAACGTATAAAAAGATTTCGGTGGATAGTTTGTACCTAAAAGCAAATATGTTTCTCTGTAAATTCTAAAGCTGTTGGTAATAGAAAGCAAAATGCAAAAGAACACAGCAGGCGAAATAATCGGTGCTGTAATTTTAAAATGCATGGTAAAAAAGCCCGCACCGTCGAGAGCTGCGGCATCGTAGACATCGTTTGAAATCGCTGAAATGGCAGCTGTAAGAATAACAATGCATATACCAAGCGACTTCCATATAAACATAGCATAAATCGGAATAGGGAACAAAATATCCTTATCATACGGAATTAACTGCCAGACTAAGGCGATACAGGCAGAGGGAATAAACATTGGCAGTACGAAAGCCGACCGCAGAATGTTAAGCTTTTTAAGCGAAAAGTAAATCAAAATCGAGATAATAACCGCAAGAAAAATCAAAATAGGTATACAAATAACAATCAGCAGCAGGCTGTTCCCAAGTGCTAATCTAAAATATTCATTGCTCATAGTGTCGATATAATTCTGGAAACCAATAAAATTGCGGCTGAACTGGTCGTCGATTAAGGAATAGTACAGAACCCTAAAAAACGGGATAATGTAAAATATCATTATCCCGATAATCGATGGAACTATACAGAGAATGCACTTTATATTGAAGCTGATTTTAGTTCTGATAATATCATTCCTCTCGAGGCAATGTCAAGTGAGTATGCCAATATTATTCATTATAATACATATCCAAATTATCGTTTATACGAGTAACCATTTCGTCCAGTGTAAGCTCATCGTTCAAATACCTCATAAAATCGAGCCAATATAAGGTATGCGGTAATTGATAAGCTACCTTAATTTTATCAGCTTTTTGGATAAAGCTGTCGTAGTAAAATTTCTTGTTTTGGTCATATACTGATGTATCCTTGAAGAAATATGCATTATCGCTTGTCATCATGTCATTTGCAAGTGCTGCAATATATTCAGAAACATAATCAATATTTTTAGTATACGGATTGATTATAACTGCCCGACAGAGTGCATAATATTCGTCGCCAAGCATATTAGGGATAGGCATTACGTTAAAAGGACCTTCTGTTTTTGTGTTCTGAACATAATCGTCCCAATTTTCCCAAAAATATGCTTCGGAATATTTATTATCATACATTGCATTAAGATTTATATAGCTGTCTTTTTCGGGGGTGAGAAGCTTTGATATATTATAATTATCATATATCAGCTTTGCGAATTCACGGAATTTATCAGTATTTATGCTCTTATAATTGTAAGTATATTTCGTCAATGAGGTAAACATGGCAGTGCTTTCAGATAATAACATTTGGCTTGGCGTAATTTTTTCCGATACTTTTCCCAGCTTAAGAAGTAATTCGGGAAGTGTTTCGTCGCCGTTAATCGTTACTCCCAAGGCTTTAAGCTTTTCGGGGAAATACGCCAGCTTTGGCATACGGATTTCGTAAATAAGTGCAGAAATTTTCCCGTCAGGCATTATGAAGGCATCATTTATGAAAGGGAGGGTTTTATCATAAAATTCGTTTATAGCAGGTATATCGTTCATAGGGTAAAACAATTGCTTGTTCATTATGTTTAGATAATCAGAATTAACAGAGCAATAAGCTATATCCCAGTCGGTATCGTTCGCCATAAGCTTTAGCATAAGCTCATCAACCTCAAGCCGAGTTTTCTTTATTGTATAGCCGAGTGCGGGGAGATTGATGTTACCGATTAAATGGACGGATTTTTTTAGCAGATTTTTGAGATTATAACGGACTTCTTTTATAGTGTTAGTACCGTCAAGCATCCATTCGAGGTAATATACACTTTCACCATTTGCTATAAATCTTGAACCGACAGCAGAAATATTTTGCGCTATATTAATTTTACTTTCCTCGTTGCTGATTTTTGCGATATATAATTCATTTGTGGCGGGATACACTATGTAATCCTCAAAGCCGCACATCTCGAAGCTGTCAAGACGTATCGCATTGTTGTACTGCCTCTCGCCAAAGGTATTGTCGGTGACATTATATTTTATGAAATATCGTCCTTTTATTTCATCATAAGCGTTGATATAAAGCTCATTTTCCGAAAAATTCGTAATAGCTATGGGGTAATCGATGCCAACATCCATTACCTCAAAGGTGGTTAAATCCACAGCGAAAATTCTCTCACCAAAATAGTCAAAATGGTCCTCAACACTATAAGGAAGAACAGCCCGCTCCGAATAATTACCATCAACTGCCATCGTAAACAGCTTGTTTCCGACTATCTTAATTGAGGTAACAAGAGGGAAGCCGTCATATTCAGTTTTAAATAATTCCTTTTCGGTTTTAGTTTCCATATCAAGCATAAAAAAAGTAGTGATAGTATGATATGCTTCAAAGTCATGATTCACAGCGGAATAATAAATAAACCCGTTCTCTGCAACGATATCGTTAACCATGTCGCTTGACAAAGTATTCGAGGTTGATTTTACTATATATTCAAATAGTATGTTACCGTTCTTATCCTCACAGTAGATGTCGGTGTTTCCTATGACATAATATAGATTGCCGTCTCCGTCATATGTAAATGTTGTAATATTCTTAAGCGGTATATAATCATCATTTTCTAGTGTTTCAATGGTGCTGGCTGTCGTATTAATGGCAATTTCACCGATTGTAACAGCACGTTCGCCAATATCCTCGGTAACTTCCTTTGTATCACCCACTGTTCCGCAAGAGGTAAAAAGTAAAATGGTGGTAAGTATTATGCATAATATCCTACGTCTCAAAATTAATCTGCCTTTCTGAAATTAAACTGATATTATATCCAGCTTTAAGGAAGTGTTTACACTATCTGAATATGTATAAACATATAGCTCGTCACCGCTGCTGTTTATATTACATATTGATGATTTTTGAAAGGTACCCCATTCCTCGAGGGTGTGGAATAATGTGAGCTCACCCGCTTTATCTATACGGTAGATATTATTACCAAATTGATATGCAAAATATATTTCATCGTTTATAACTGTAAAGTCGATAATCATTCGAAATGGATCATATTCGAGTACATCATATAATGTCATGTCATACACGGTATGTTCCTTTGTGAATAGATTAGTCTTATGAAAATATTGTTTGTAATCAAAATCATAATATGTATTATTCGAAATATATCCATATATACTGTTAGACACCGATTCTTTTATAATGGTTTCCTTTGTTTCGTTTTTTGGGTCGTAAAAAAAAATATCATAGGTTTTGTTATCTGCATTATAAAGCGATTGCAAATATTTACCGTTATATGTAACTGTAAATTTTTCGTTATCGTCTATTTGAACTGTCTTACCGTTTTCGCTTAATATATAGTATGCAGGATTTAGATATGTCATATCTCCTTCAGTGATAAAACCATCATTTCTAAATCTAATACCCTCTTCTGATAACCAAAATTTATTTACATTGTTGTCATATAAGCATATTAACTCATTGTTTTTATAATTGTACTTGTATATTTTTCCTTTGACTTTAAAACCTTTTAAATTGTTGGGACTAACACCATTGCCATCCATTAAAAAATAAAGCTCATTATTAACGCATTGTAAATATGAAACGCATTTATCTAGTAAAAGTGTAGATTCTCCACTTTTTCTATCCTTTACATAGATATAATTATCCTCATCACCGATATAAAATATTTGTTCCTCGTTATAGCAAACAAAGCTGTTGTTTATATAGCCTTTTATATTGTTTTGATATTCGTTATATGTCTCGCTAGTGTTCTCTGCATTATCACATGAGGATAAAAGTACCATAATTAATAATAGAGTGACTGTTCGTTTAAGCATTATATCTCCTTTGAAATTATATTAACATACAACCGATGGCTTTAATGTTCGGGCTTAATTTTTTTGAGTATATATCTTAATATATAAAAATATTATTAGTAATATTATATTCCGATGCAATATTTGTCAAAATATAAGAGATGATAATCATTGCCGTGATTAAATAGTAACACATTTTATTTATATTGTCTATGTAAAATTTTTACAAAATATGAAAATATTTCTTATGCACTATCGCCAAGTATTTTCGTGTATTAATAGTTAATTCATGAACAATATATAGAAATATCCGCTCAACATGAGCGGATATTTAATAAGCATTATAAACTTATTGTGCCTTTCTAATTCTTGCGGTTTGTCTTTGTGCCATAACTAATCCGAAATACACTCCACCGCTTGCCATAAGCTCGTTGTGGGTGCCTATTTCGGCGACCTTACCTTTGTCAAGCACTATTAATCTGTCAGCATTTGAAAGCGTTGACAAACGATGTGCAATAGCAATAGTCGTACGCCCCTTTGTGAGTCTGCCGAGGGCTTCCTGTATTTGCTTTTCGGTTTGGGTATCGAGTGATGCGGTTGCCTCGTCGAGAATAATAATCTTAGGGTTATGAAGTATCGCTCTGGCTATTGCGACACGCTGTCTTTCACCGCCCGAAAGGTTGTAGCCTCTTTCGCCGACTATCGTGTTATACCCGTCGGGAAGCCTTACAATAAAGTCGTGGCAGTTCGCAATTTTCGCTGACTCAATTATTTCCTCGAACGAGGCATCGGGTTTAGCATAACGAATATTTTCGTACACCGAGCCGTTGAATAAGAACGTCTCCTGAAGCACTACACCGACTTGGGAACGGAGTGAATTCTGTTCAATATCCTTAATATCAACATTATCTATCTTAATATGTCCGCCTGTGGTGTCATATAAACGAAGTATCAGGTTAATAAAGGTCGATTTTCCCACACCGGAATGTCCCACTATGCCTATCATTTCGCCTGCTTTTATATTGCAGGAGACATCTTTAAGCACGGGATTGTATGACTTGTAACCGAAGTACACCTTCTCGAAGCTGATGTCGCCTTTAATATCAAGACTGACTGCATTTTCGCTGTCGTTGACATCGGTTTCTTCGTCAAGAATCTCAAAGACCTTTGCCGCCGAAACCGAGGTTTGCGCCAACACTCTAGGCAGTCTTACCAGCCACTGAATAGGACCGTAGAGCATATAAACATACGCCATAAACTGCACGAGCTCACCTAGCTTAATTCCGTCGGCAAGCACCAGACTTGCGCCGAAATAGAGCGCGGCAAATTCGCCGATTGAGAATAAATACCGCAGGGGATTGAACACCATATACCAGACCTTATCGGCGTTCGTGATGCTGTCCGCCCATTTTTTTGATGCCTTGTTATAAGCGGCGATTTCACGGTTTTCGCTGCCGTAATTCTTTATAACTCGTATTCCCTGTATTACATCATGGAGTAAATCCGCCGCCTGACATTGAAATCTCCACATTTGCCCGTAATGTAAATCCATAAAGCCATACAGCTTTGTCGAAATATAAAACGCAATTGGGAGGGGGATAACAACTATTAGGGCGAGCCTCCAGTTAGTTAGGAACATAATTACAGAAAGGCATATCAGTGAAATAACCTGGAAAATCATGTCCTTTCCCTCACGGGTAACGAAATCCTGTATAATCTGGACATCGCTCGAAATACGGTTAATCAGCTCTCCTGAGGTTCGCCTGTTTACCGCAGAGGTGGAAAGAAACTGCGTTTTGCTAAAAATATCGGCTCGCAAATTCCGTCCGAACGCACTCGACATCTTGGTGTTTACGAAATAAAGCAGATAGAAAAAGCCCATATCCACCACGCCGATAGAAACAATGCAAAGAGAAATTGTTTTAAATAAATCCCAGTCCAAATTCATCGGGACAATCAGCTCATCAATCATCAAACGTTGTAAAATCGGCACAATTACGTCAAGCGAATAGAGTAACAGGCTCGCTGCAAGTGAGATGAAAAAGTATTTCTTAAATGGCAATATTCTCTTGAAAAGCTTTAGGAAAACAAGCCCCTTTTTCTGGCAATAAATACAAGTGGTTTCGCCGCCGAGAGAGGCTCCGCATTTTTCGCAGTTAGGCTCGGGGGCATCAGTGCTTATGATAAAATCACCCGTGTTTATGTAAAAATCTAGTATCTTCGCTAGCTCTGTAAAACGTAGAAACTGGCTCTGGGAAAAGGTTGCAAAGCTTTCCCATGTGCCGTTCGGATATCGTCCTCTAAACACCGAACAGCCAATATGCATAACAACCTCGTATTCGAGGAAATCTCTTATGCCATATTCGGTAACCAGCTTATTTTTTTCGTATATTTGTATTTTTTCCTCTGTAACGAGCACCTGTCCTCGGGTATCGGCTTTCCTCCCCGACCAACGTGAAACGTTGTAGGGAAGCGAAAACACAACACCCTCGGGACTAATGCCGTCGGGGATTGCTATATTTAAGTTCACTTATAAATCAATCCTTCCTCGCTTAAATAAATAGCTGAAGCTTTTTAATACTTCTTCTATCCATTTTTTCCATATCGTGAATTCGATAACGGTTTCCGTCGGCATCTACAACATTAAGCACATTATGGGTGTTTAGCTTAAAGTTTGACCACCAGTCGTTTACCGAAATGCGTTTTCTGCCAGCTGTGGTTTCTGCATCGATAAACAGATAACCCATTCTGTTGTCTGTAATGCTGAAAACCTTTGTTATCACGGGTATGTAGTAGCGATAATCGAGGTAGCTTTGTACGATTTCAAGCTGCTTTTCGGGCAGCGTGTTTATATCCTCAATTACGCCGATTTCGTGCCATTCCTTGTCATTGTCACGGTATGACACGCTGATATATTTGTCTGTCTCACGAAAGGGTATAAGACGTATTAAGCTTACCTGCTCGTAGCTTTCGCCCTCGTAGCTGAAATCCAGAAAACCCGAATTTGTGTTTGTAAATTCGACTTTTAAAGGATTTAACAGCTTAAGGCTGTCTTGCACGAATTCGTCTGTTTTATCTAATAGTTTCTTCATATAATTATAATGCCTCCATTATTCAATGCCTATGCTGCGGAGCGCCTCGGCTTGCAGCTTATACAGCTCAAAATATTTTCCTTTTTGATGAATTAGTTCATCATGCGTACCTTGCCCCTTCACCTCTCCGTTATCGATAACGCAGAGCATATCAGCATCACGGAGGGTTGAAAGCCTGTGCGCAATTGCGATTATAGTACGACCGCTTTTAAGATTATCGATTGCACTTTGAATTTTACGTTCGGTTTTGGTATCCATTGCGGCGGTTGCTTCATCAAGTATTAGTATATTCGGACGTTGAATAAGTGCTCTCGCAATCGATACACGCTGACGCTCGCCGCCAGAAAGATTGTGTCCGCCGCTGCCAATCCTTGTATCATAGCCATCGGGCAGCTTTATGATAAAGTCGTGGGCATTCGCTGATTTTGCGGCTTCGATAACCTCCTCCATTGTCGCCTCGGGGCGGGCATAACGGATATTATCGGCAATTGTCCCCATGAAAAGATAGGTTTCCTGTGACACAACACCGATATTCTTGCGCAGTACGTTAAAATCCAACTGCTTTACAGGGATGCCGTCTATTAATATTTCGCCGTTTGTTACATCGTACATACGGGTTATCAGATTGATTATCGTAGATTTTCCCGCACCTGTTTTGCCGACTATTCCGAAGAATTGCCCTGCATTAATTGTTATGCTGGCGTTCTTTATTATTGGACGACCTGCTTCGTATTCAAAGCTAACGTCTTTAAGAATTATATCGCCCTTGAGTTCGCTGTTTGGTGGAGTTACGGGATTTTTCGGCGGCTTTACAGACGGCTCGCTGTCTAGTATCTCGAACATTCTGCTTGCCGCATCGACACAGCGTGACCAGTCGTTCCCCATGTAAACAAAGAAGAAAAGCGGCTCCCATGCAATACCAAAATAGCTGATTAGGAGTGTTAAGCCTCCGAATGCAAGGCCACCTGTCATTACAAGATACACCCCGAGGCAGTAAACTAAGCCGTTTGCGATAGCGAAAAGTCCCCGCTGAAATGGTTCGATTTTAGCCGAACGCATATCACGGTTATATTCAGCGGTATAAAGGCGGCTGTTCTTGTCGCCAAAACGGTTTATTTCCTGACTTTCACGAGCGAATGCTTTTACTACTCTATGTCCATTCAAGGCATCAGACAAAACCTGATTAACCCCACGTCTCGCGAGGTCGCGGTTACGCCAGTGACGGCGTTGTCCCTTAGCCCAAATAACTTCTATACCAATAATAGCTCCCATCACCAAAAACATCGCCAGTGCCACGGGGAGACTGATTGAGAGCATAAGCACAACAAGTCCAGTCAAACGGATAATGCTCGCAAGCCCATACGGCACCATATCAACAAAGAAGCCGTAAATTTCAAGGCTGTCACGGTCAACTCTCGACATCAGAGTTGAGGATTGCTTTGAGGTATAAAACGACAGAGATAAACGCTGCATAGCAGCAAAAATCTTTGTCCTAAGCTTATGAACAGCCTTCGGGGTGATAATTGAAATAATAAAGCCGTAAACAATCTGAAATACCATTGAAAAGAACTGAAATCCCGCCATCATCAGAATAACATACAAAACCTCGCCGTAACGGGAGCCAGCCGTGTTTAACACCTCGTCGTAAAGAAGCTTGGTGCCAAAGTACGGTGCAACTAAGCCCATCGCAACGGAGATTAAAATGAGAACGAGCAAAACGGCCGTTTGGAGTTTAAATTCACTAAACATCGCAAGCAGTCTCTTGAATATTGATGATTTTTTAACGCAATAGGGGCAGAATTTTCTGTTCGGATCTGGATATGCTTTGCCGCAGCGGGGACATTCGGGCAGCTCGTCCTCGAGGGAGGAGTCGTCTATTTCCTCGTTTTTGACAGTTTTATTGTATCTTGCCGTGAACATTTCGAACTTCTGCGCATAACCGATTGAAAACCTTGCAAGGCATACTTCCTCTGGCTTTTCGTTTTCGTCGGCGGGTTTCTTTGCCATGAGCCTTGCCGCATCACGGTAGCGGTCAACATAAAGCTCGGTAAAAGCCGTAAGCGGATAGGTAACAAAATCTGAAAATTCAAAATGAATGGTATACCGCCGCCTTTTGTGCGACGATACCGAATATCCGCTTAAAATATATAGATTTTCCTTATCAAAGGTGATGTAAACGTCGGTGTAACAACCTTCCCCGTCTATATCCGCCTTTATTATGTAGAGCAGCTTATTAATATCCACTGCTCTTATGATAAATTGCTCCTCAATTTCGGGAGTTAATTTATAAAAATACTGCATGATTTTTCTCTCCTGTAAGCACGGGGAGAGTTTGACGAATTAATCTAAAGCTGCAAAAGTCCAATCTTTTTTTGCACCTTTTGGAGTGTGCGGCGTGAAAGCTTATAAGCTTTTTCTGCGCCGTCCTTCATACAGGAATTGACGTAATCCTTGTCTTTTTCAAGCTCTTTATATTTATCCTGCATCGGTTTAAGAGTATCTGCGACAGTCTCACCAACCGCAATTTTAAAATCGCCATAACCTTTCCCTGTAAATTCTTTCTCTATCTCTGGGAATGTTTTTCCGGTTACTGCGCTGTACACCGACATAAGGCTGTTTACACCTGCTTTTGCCTCGTCATCTTCGCGGTAGCAAATCAAGGCTTCGCTGTCGGTTACTGCACGTTTATATTTTTTTAGTATAGTATCCTTGTCGTCAAGGACTGAAATTGTAGCATTCGCATTTTCGTCGGATTTCGACATTTTTTTCGTGGGTTCCTGTAAAGACATGATTTTACCTGTCTCTTTTACGGTGTATGGTTCAGGCATCTTAAACGTATCGCCGTAAATTCCGTTGAACCTCTGAGCTATATTTCTTGCGATTTCAAGGTGCTGTTTTTGGTCCACACCAACGGGAACAAAATCAGCTTGATAAATCAGAATATCAGCCGCCATAAGAACAGGATAGCTGAAAAGTCCAGCATTTATGTTTTCGGGGTGCTTCTCTGATTTGTCCTTGAACTGTGTCATTCGGGACAGCTCACCAAACTGTGTATAGCACTGGAGAAGCCATGCAAGCTCCGAATGTGTCGGAACATGGCTCTGCACAAATGCAATAGATTTGTTCGGGTCAATCCCCATAGCGAGAAGAAGTGCATAGCTCTGAAATGTCTGTGCACGCAGCTTTGCAGGCTCCTGCCTCACGGTGATCGAATGTAAATCTGCAATAAAATATATAGACTCGAAGTTCTCTTGTAGAGTAACCCAGTTCTTCATCGCACCTAGGTAGTTGCCTAAATGCGGAGTATTTGTCGGCTGAATGCCGCTTAATGAACGCTTTATTTCGTCTGACATAAAATTTTTATACAATCCTTTCTTGTTTAGAGTCGGTAAATAACGGTTTTACCAATTATCTGAACATTGTTTTCGCAACCTTAGACAGAATTTCCACGCCATTTTCAATCTGCTCATCTGACGGAGTGGAAAAGTTAAGGCGGAAGGAATTTGAGAAAGCTCCCTCGTCAACCAGGAACGCATTACCAGGAACGACAGCGACCTTGTTTTCGACAGCCTTCTTGCAGAAATACTGCATATCCGAGCCTTCGGGAAGGGTTCCCCAGATAAAGAGACCGCCCTCGGGTTCGGTAAAATTTATAGAAAGCGGCATGTTGAACCTGAGACTGTTCAGCATAAGCGCGCATTTCTTCTTATATATATCACGGAGCATATTAAGATGCTCCTCGAAATTTACTTCGTTAACAAAACGGAAGGTGAGTATCTGCGCCCAGATATTTGTGTGAACGGTAGATACTTGAAGTGCCGCAATCGCTTTCTGCACTATGCTTTGCGGTCCGCACATATAACCCACACGAAGCCCTGGAGCAAGCGTTTTAGAGAACGTACCAGCATAAATAACGTGTCCCTTGGTGTCGAGCGACTTTATCGTTGGTATATCCTTTCCAGCAAAACGAATATCTCCATACGGATTATCCTCGAGAATAAGAACATTATATTTATATGCAAGCTCGAGTATAGCTTTACGTCTCTCAAGGCTCGTGGTGTTGCCAGTTGGGTTCTGGAAGTTCGGTATAACATAGATAAAAGCGGTACGCTGATGCTTTTTAAGCGCATCCTCAAGTCTGTCAAGACGCATACCCTCGCTATCCATAGGTACTCCTACAAGCTTCGCATTATAAGAACGAAAGCTGTTGAGCGAGCCAATAAAAGTCGGCTCCTCGCAGATTATTACCTCACCCTCGTTACAAAGCACCTTGGTGGTAAGCTCCATTACCTGCTGTGCACCCGCGGTGATTATAAGCTCATCGTCGTTTTTATTAAACACACCCTTGGTGCCGAGATCGGTTTTGAGCCAGCCTCTAAGCGGTGTATATCCCTCGGAAATTGAGTACTGGAGGGCATTAATCGGCTCCTCCTTAAAGATGTCCGCAGATATTTTAGCAATAATTTCCGTAGGGAAAGCCTCTGGTGCTGGGTTTCCTGCTGCAAAGCTTATTACAGTCGGGTCGGCGGTAAATTTTAATATCTCTCTAATTGCCGATGGCTGAAGTCCCTTAATTCTGTCTGAAAATGCGTTCATCTTCAATCTCCATTTCTTTTAGTTATTCCATAATTTTAACATATATTAGTATTTATTTCAAGTGTTTTCTATTCATTCGGAAAAAAACGGCAGCACGCCATATTTACTCGTCCGTCCTCAGTGAAAATAACACCCTCGTTCGTTAAAAGCTGCTCTTGGATTTTTCTGCCGCCAAAGGCGTAACCGTCGCAAATCGAGCCGTCCTTGAAAACGACACGGTGACAGGGCATAACAACAGGCTCCTTGTTACGATGGAGCGCATATCCGACAACTCTTGCACCCCGAGGCTTTCCAGCGAGCAGCGCGACATCGCCATAAGACATAACCTTCCCCTTCGGAATTTTTTTGACTACATCAAAAACTCTTTCAGTAAAGCTCTTTTCTTCCGACATAAAAATCACCTCAATAAAAATTCAAAAAAGACGGGAGCCGCTTAGCTAACCCGTCTTTTTCTTAAAATAGTAATGAAATTATCTGTATATTTCTGCTAATTCAATTGCTTTTTTAAGTTCGCCTTGATACTTAATTTTACCGCTCATAATGTTTTCGATAAAATTGTATTTACCAGCGGCAATCTTCAGCATTTCTTCATAGGAAGCTTCAAATGTACCGTCACGGTCATAATAAACAGCTTGAATAATATGCTTTTCGTCGCCTGGCTTCACTGCAATGTAAAATGTACCATAGTCATCAACTATTACCTGAATAGCTGTGGGTTTAGTGATTTTTGAAACATCAGCCTTCTTAAGCTTGTTCCATAATGCAGTTGTAATGATATCAAGATTTTTTTCGGGAGCCTTTTCTTTTACAGCTTTTTTAGCAGCCGGCTTCTTTGCGGGTGCTGCTTTCGCCTTTACTGGTGCCTTAGCTGCAGGAGCGGCTTTAACGGGTGCCTTTGCTGCGGCAGGCTTAGCCATAGGAGCGGCTTTTGCGGGTGCTTTTGCTGCTTCTTTTTTAGCCGTCGGCTTCTTAGCGGGTGCCTTTTTCGCTGTCGTCTTTTTTGTAGTAACGGTAGAAGCCTTTGCAGCTTCTGCGTTTGCTGCTTTAGCGGCTGGTGCAGTTGTGTCAGTCTTTGCTTCCGCTGTTTCAGCAGGCTTTGATGCCGGTATTACTTTTTTCTCTTCTGCCATGTCTGAATTCCTTTCGAAAGTAAAATTATGAGGCACAACTGTTTAACGCATCAATTCCGCGTATAAATACAGCGTACCTAACATTTAATACTAATATAATAACATATATATTACGAAATTTCAAGTTTTTTTATTTTTTTTAACAATTTTTAACGAAAAGGCATAAAAAACGTTAAAATGAACAAAATAGCTCGTATATTTACCCGTTCATTAGTTTATAAAATACAAAGAAAAAACTCTTGACAAAATCCTTCTAAAGTGTTATAATGATTAAGCATTTTGCGGGTGTAGTTCAGCGGTAGAATCCCAGCCTTCCAAGCTGGTCGTGTGGGTTCGACTCCCATCACCCGCTCCAGCCGAAATTCGGTTAATTCCGTCGACTTATGGTTGGCGGAATTTATATTAATCCTTATAATATGCAATATGCGCCACGTAAAGTTTGGCGCAATACAGATTATATGCGCCACGTTTGGCGCAATACAAATTATATGCGCCACGTTTGGCGCAATACAAATTATATGCGCCACGTTTGGCGCAATACAAATTATATGCGCCACTAGCTCAGTTGGATAGAGCAACCGCCTTCTAAGCGGTAGGTCACAGGTTCGAATCCTGTGTGGCGTGCCAAGTATCTTTGCTAAAGCAAAGCTACAAATGTCATTCGCTTCGCATAGCCAAGTATCTTTGCTAAAGCAAAGCTACAAATGTCATTCGCTTCGCATAGCCAAGTATCTTTGCTAAAGCAAAGCTACATAAATTTTTTTACATTATGGTGGATATAGCGTAGTTGGTTAACGCGTCAGTTTGTGGCACTGAAGACCGTGGGTTCGAATCCCATTATCCACCCCATATGAAAACCGCATGAGCATTGAGCTTGTGCGGTTTTATTTATTTTGCATTTGTTAAAATAAAATAAAAAAAATTCATTGAAATTTTAAGCTTAGGGGTGTCAACAGGGGTGTCAAAAAAGTTGCCGAGGCTAACCCTCGGCAGTTGATTTATTATTCTTTCTGTTGATGTAATCGTTCATTTTATCCATTGCGTTTACTTTAAACTCTTTGTCAAGATGCGTGTAAATTCCCATAGTGATTTTAATGTCTGAATGTCCCGCTTGCTCTTTTGCGGTAAGTATGTCAATACCAGCAAAATACATGAGCGTTATAAAAGTATGCCGTAGCCAATGCGCCGTAAAATGAGGTATAATCATTGGCGTACTCTTAGGAACATACTTATTTTTGGGTACCCGTCCCTGAGTTTCGATGCAATTATTAAAATTCCCATACTTTAAGTTTAAATCTTTTAAGTAGCTGCTCCATAATGAACGCCAAGAACTATCAGACATCATTTGACCTTTTGCGCTTGGGCATACTAACGTGCTGTCTCTTTTTTGGTTAGCTAGAAAATCTACTAAAATCTTAGGTATATATATAGTACGCATTCCGCTTGGTGTTTTGGTCGTGTCTTTGAGTTGGGGCTTACCACCTATCATTTCAACGGATTTATTAATTATAATAGTACCTTTATCAAGATTTATATCGAACCAAGTTAAAGGTATTAATTCTCCCCTTCGAAGCCCTGCATACATCATTATCATAGCAGCTCTCTGCGCTCTGTGTGGCGTATCTACAATCCATTGTTGCTCTTCTTCGGTTAACGCTCGACGTGGTATCTGTTCGGCTGATTGAGGAAGTTTGATTGCTGTAACGGGATTATAATCAAGAACTCGATTTTCGATTGCAAGTTGGAAAATTGAACTCACGGTTGTTCGCAATTTTTTAAGGGTGTTTTTTGAATAAGGTTTTCCTGTCTTTCGTGTTGGCATTTGAGAAAACAACAGAAATAACTCTTGAATGTTTATTGCTTTAATTTTTATAATTGACATATCGTATAATGGCTCAAACGCTTCGACATAGGTTAATAAATTCATATACCAGCTATAAGAAACTTCGGCTTTTTTAATTAACAGCCACTGCTCCGCCCAGTCTTTGAATGTATCTCGCTCTGCAGATATATCTATGCCCTTTTTCTTTTGAAGTTTTATCTCAAGGATTTTATCGTCGACTTCCTTTTGAGTTTTGCCATATACATATTTATACTGCTTTTTGCCGTTTTCGATGCCGAGATACACCTTAGCCTGTATTCGTCCGTCAGAACGCTTTTTGTTTTTTGGCATAAAAAATCCTCCTAAAACTTGCATTATTTTAAGAGGTATGGTTATACCATATCTCTATATTTAAAGTCCTTCGGTGTTGGTAGCACTGAGAGGCTTTTTTTATAATTTAATTATATTTTTCGTAGAACTTTCACGATTGTTAAATTCTTTGATAAATTTATTCGCAGATGCTATATTGTTTGTAACATCAAATGCAATATAGTCCACGGTATCGTCTTTTTGATATGTAACGATAAGATATGATTGAATTTTTCTTATATTTTTTTGTTTTGTTCTGCCACCGATAAGTGCACCAACTGCACCGAACATTAACGCACCTGCAACCGCACCACCTGCACTAGAGGTATATTGCTTTTGAATATCGACATTCGTTTTTATACACATATCGTTGATCTTGTTTTTAACTAAATCGAATTGTGAGCCACTTGCGTGAATTTCTATTTGCTCTGGACACGATAAAACGTTACAAAACGTATTTTCTGGTATTGGTAATCCATTAGTATGAGCGAAAGTGGAGAATAAACTTGCATTTCTGCTCTCCATCAAGTTTATTCTAGCTTTTTTCGCTCTTTTTTTGGCACCAGAAGTTTTTGCTATCATCACAATACAAAATATAATTATAATAGAAAGAATAATAAGAGGCGGTAGCCATTCAAGATTGTTTGAAGTGGCTGTAGTTGCAACTAATAAATTCATGATGTTTTTCTCCTGTTATGTAGTGACCCCCTATACCAGGGAACTTTTGGGAATCACCAATTGTTTATTTAATTTTAAATCCAAAGCCTGAGGGCACATGGAAAGAGCTTCAGACAAAACAGTTCTCCGGCATTGGCCACTCTGTTATAC
>JAVBPL010000072.1:0-15093 GCA_031549645.1 Ruminiclostridium sp.
GTTTGAAACAAATTTTCATTATCTTTTGTTTTTCAGGTTAAAAATTTGTTTCAAACCGCTCAATGACAAGCTCAAACGATAATACTCGTCCTCGGGACGAATTAGCTCAGCTTGTCATTGGCGTACGAGGAAAGATGGTCATAAATATGTAAAAAGGGGACGTTATGCAAAATGATGAAGTTTTACAAAACAATAAATAATAGAATTGCAGAAATCCCTGAAATTGAGGATGGCTGCTGGGTTTCAGTTATCGCACCGACAGAAGCTGAGATTTCCAAGCTTGAAACTGACCTTTCGGTTGACCGAGACTTTGTTCGTGCCGCACTTGACGAGGAGGAAACCGCCCGTATTGAGAGTGAAGATGCACAGACACTGATAGTTTTGGGTTATCCTGTGGCTGAAAAATCGGACGATAAGGAAGAAGAAACGATTTCATATTACACACTCCCTATGAGTATTATTCTTACCGACAAGAACGTTATAACTGTCAGCTTAAAAAGCAACGCAATTGTTGAGGATTTTTCAAAGGGTGTTGTGAAGGGAATTCAGACGCAGTATAAGACACAGTTCATTTTCTATATGCTTCTTAGAGTTGCGAGTAAGTATTTACAGTATCTTAAGCAAATCGACCAGCTTTCAAATTATGTGGAGACACAGCTTCATAAATCGATGAAAAACAAGGAGCTTATTCAACTCTTGGATTTAGAAAAATCGCTGGTTTATTTTTCGACCTCGTTAAAATCAATCGAAAGCGTGCTCGAAAAAATTCTCAGAGGCAGGATTATCAAGCTTTACGAGGAGGACCAGGAGCTTCTCGAGGATGTTCTCATTGAGGTTAAGCAGGCGATTGAGACTAGTAATATTTATTCAAACATATTGTCTGGCACTATGGATGCATTCGCAAGCATCATCTCTAACAATCTTAACATTGTGATGAAGGTGCTTACGGTTATAACAATAGTTATGTCTATTCCAACCTTGGTTTTCAGTTTTTATGGAATGAACGTTTCAGATTTACCGCTGGCAAATACCCCGTTCGCATTATCGATTTCGCTGGTGCTTTGCCTAGTGGTTGCTATTTTTCTAACAAAGGGTAAATTCTATAAATGATGTAAAATTGTTGGCTCAAAGTCTTGATTTTTTCTATGTAATGTGCTATAATATATGGGTTGTGATATGCCTTGTTTATTATAACATCTACATAATCCAACTTCAAAACAGCACATTAAATTCATTATACAAACAAAACATAATTAAATATTTTGCGGATATGGCGGAATCGGCAGACGCGCTGGCTTCAGGTGAGGTTACCTCAGTGTAGATAGCCTTTCCTAATTAAAAATTTTGGAATTTTTAAGATAGTTCTTAGTTCTAAGTTAATTAAGCCGTTTTTGCGCAAAATTAAAATCTAAAATTGCTCTCTCTGTTTATTGTACTAACTATACAAATTTAATATTTTGCGGATATGGCGGAATCGGCAGACGCGCTGGCTTCAGGTGCCAGTCTTAGCAATAAGGTACAGGTTCAAGTCCTGCTATCCGCACCAAAGCCGCTCAAACGCTAGGTTTGAGCGGCTTTAAAATTTGTATAAACCATAAATTAAAAACCTGCTTTTTTGCATAGATATAAGACGCTATAAGCTTTTTATTAAGTTGTGATATAAAACTTAAAAGTAAATTTTATAGGTTGGGAATTTACATTATAATTAATTATAATAAATATGTATAATCGGAGGTTTTTATGAGTTATATAGATTTAAGTGCTATCTTTAATAAATATAAGAGTACTGCACCTAAAATAAATTCTGAAACCTTTGATAGCTTTGAAGCGGCTTTTGATATTTACCAAAATTGTATCTAGGGTATCGTGTTTCACGACACCCTTTAGCTCCCTAGCGTTTCGTGACTTCACTAGAAATTATAGATTTACATACCTAAAACGTACGCTATTGAGAATTATATCATACCCCTACTCCCCGAAACAGGGAGTAGGGTAACAATAGATGGGGTCGTGTTTCACGACGGGGTCTATTATACTTACCCAATTACTATAATACACTCTAGCATTTCGCAAGGTTATAAAATTTGAGGCTACTTAACGTTTCATTATATAGCCTCTTTTGTTTTATTATCTATGCATAGAGCATATATAATGATAAAAATATTCACGCCCTGAAACGGGGACCGAGTAAATTTTAGCCCCGTCGTGTTTCACGACGGAGCCAAAAATCTGAAATGCACTGCGGTTTTGAGCCTCTCTCGCGAAACACGAGACAACCACTTTTGTTACCCTTACGTCGTAAATAACTACGTAAGGGTAACTACGAATTCAACCTCACACTGGTAAAATTACGCATCATATACGTTTTACCGTTATGCTCGCTAAACCGTTTGGACAACTCACCATATACATCATACACATCAAGATGCGAGTTAAAATCTGCCTTTAAGGATATAGTCAAATCCAGATTATCACCAATCTCCTTCACATCAATTCTGTCTATGAGCATACGCAGATGCACATCTTCAATCCTACCTTCTCCTACTATTTCATCAATGATTTTTAAGGTTGAACTAATCTTTTCTTTTCGCTCAGTCAGAACCTTGTCATAATTATTGAAATCGGTTATTTTCTGTTCTAGTTCTGAAATTTCCTCGCGTCGTTTCTTGACCATATTGTCATAAGTAGAACGGTTTTCCTTGTCTTGAATACGTTCCATAAGTATTTTTTCTACATCATTTTCAAGTTTGGTTATCTTACTTTTTAACTTAGAAGTTTTTGTTGTGTTGCTGGGTTTATTCTTTGTCCATTCCTTTATTTGTTTGTTGAGTTGAATCCAGTTCTTGCTGTAATTCTGCTTGATACGCAGGATTTCATCGTTGATTAATTCATCTAGCTGTTCTTCCTTGAGTAAATGTCGGGAGCAGTATTTACTGCCATAACGATGATTACCGCTGCACACATACTCAATTTTATCGGGAACATCAGTTATTCTACGGCGTTTAGCGGTGAAACTGGCTCCGCACTCTGCACATTTTAATATACCAGTATAGCGATGTATCGGAAAATCACTTGCTGCTCGCATATTCTTTTTAGGTCGCTCTACGAGCAAGAATTGTACTTTATCCCAAGTCTCCTTGCTTATAATCGCCGGAACGTAATTTTCATGCCGATAATGTTCCTCGGAAGGTAGAGCCTTAAATGTTTTATTTATCCGACTGGTACTGGTCTTATGACACACTAGTGTTCCGGTGTAAAGTTCGTTCGTGAGCATACGTTTGACTGTAGTATTGTTCCAAAAGTATTTATCATTGGTTTTTCTGGTATGATAACCAAGCTTCTGATTGTACATTTTTTGCTGATATTCACCAGGTGAAGCTATGCCTTTTTTATTTAGATAAGCGGCTATATACTTAAGTCCATGACTGTTGATGTATAAATCAAATACCTCTCTGATAATCTCCGCATGCTCCTCAACGACAGTTATTTCGCCGGTATTTTTATCCTTGAAATAGCCAAATGGTGCTTTGGTGATGATACCTTCTTTTTGTTTTTGGTTGTAGCCTGCACGAATTTTTCTGCTTATATCCTTCGCATAAAAGTCGTTTAGTATCTGTTTGAATCCTATAAGTAAATCATCATTTTCATTCAATGTGTCAATATTTTCGGTTACTGACAGCACCTTTACGTTCTTTGTCCGAAGGAAATCAATGAACAGAGCAGTCTGCGTTCTGTGCCTTCCAAGCCGAGATAAATCCTTTACGATGATTGCTTCAATTTCACCTTCAGCAACAGCTTCATATATTTTTTCTATGCCCTCCCGATTGAAATGCATTCCACTGATATTGTCGTCATAGGACTCTCCGACCACTTCATAACCTTTACTTTTGCAGTAATCAACCAGAATTTTACGTTGATTATTAAGTGAGTTCATCTCATCATCCTCGTCACGTGAGAGCCTATAATAGAGCCATACCTTCATAATATTATTCATCCTTTCAACATTTGTAGGGCAGTTTATACTCCCTCAATGACAGACAATATCACACTTTTAGGTATATTACCATAGGCTTTAAGAAACTTCGACATAACCACTAATTTTTGGCTTTGGTTTTGCATCGGAATCAATATAGTCTTTGACCAGAGTAGTAATGAATTTATCAAATTCTTCTTTTGTTCCGGAGTATTTGTAGAACACAGATCTGATTTTTGATGGCTCAATTTTCTTTGGCATAAATATTAACCTCGCTTTAAAAAATATTTCTTGCTTTGTTGCCTACCTACGGAAAGACGTTATAGGGGTACGGGTCTCCCGTTCTGCTGTATTTGGCGGACAGCCAAATACGATGCTGGTTTCCTTCGGAAATCTACGATTAGTAAGCATTATGCGTATCTGATTTATTCGTATATTTTGTTGCTTCTTACACAGTTTTTATATAGATAATGTAGTTTAAATATATATCTTTTTCTGTTAATATCGTAACTCTATAACTTAGTCTTGTTATATTAGTCTTGTTCTGTATCCGAATTTGACAGGGGTCGGGGTCTATTTTGATATAGCCCCCCTGTCAGTATGTGGTAATGATTGCTAAGCTGTCTGCCACCTTTGAAGTTGTTATTTATCTCAATCAATCCTTTTTCTTGCAAGGATTTTATCGCTCGACTGACAGTGCTTTCAGATAAACAACAGCTTGACGATATGTTCCACTTGCTCGGAAAGCACATACCAGTTGTTCGATTTACACATCGTAACAAATAATTTAAGACATAGAATTCACTTGCAGACAGCTTTAGATCAAAAATATTATTGGATACCAGATAGAAATTTTTCATATACATCATCTCCTTCGTTGCTATGATAACATATCTAAAAATAAAAGTATACAAGTTATAACAAATTTGTTTTTGGGTAAATATCATTCTTTGCATTGACAATATTATAAATTTACGATATGATAAAATAAAAAGCGGTGTAAAATGAAACATAGAAATATTTATCCCAGTAGGCAGATTGAAATGCTTGGAAACAACACATACAATGCTATAGATTATCCCGATATTGATATGTGTATTGAAAGAAAACCTGACCTAGTTCTAGGACAGGCTCTGATTGATTTTGCACAGTATGATTTCAAAGGTTATAATAGAGCATTAGACGAAATAAATGCAGATGGTTTGTATAACAATCGTAAAGATAAATTCTTAAATACCAATGATTTGATTAAGCTTAATACCAGACGTGAGGAGAGGTTATTTTCAATATCATCTACTATCAAGAAAGACAATCATGCTCTGTTTTTATTCGTTCCAAACACAGTTGAGCGGATTTTACACCTTGAAGATTTTGAACAGGAGCAGAGGTTTTTCCGCTGTATCGACTACTTAAAATCTGTGTTACGCTTGCAATTTATTTTTAGGTTTGTAGTTGCTGAAGGATTATTTATAAATAAGAATAACGCTGAGCTTACTACGGCACAGCGTTATAATGAGGTTATTCAGAGCTTCCCGGAGATTGAAAAGATGACTGTTAGAAAGGGTATTTCTCTTTACGGTGAAGGTACAGAAACACAACTTGTGGAGCTTTTTGAGATAGAAAGTTTTGAAGAAATGATGTTCTTCGAGTTCTCAGAAATGCTTAAAAGAGACTTGCGAATTAAGCCTTGCAAGCTCTGCGGTAAATACTTTATTGTTCCAGACAAGCGCCGTCATGAATTCTGTGACAGAATTTTCAAGGACAATAAGACCTGTAAACAGGTAGGTTCTAGGGAGCTTTTTGACAGGGTTATGAGTAAGGATGAGGTGCTTTATCTCTACCGGCGTGAGTACAATAAAATATATTCACGGATGTACAGAGCCGTTGATAAGGAAACGCACGAATTTGTGGGTAAGGATATGAGCCGTGAGGAGTTTAAGGCATGGATTGAGGGTTGCAAGACTGCTCGACAGGAATATATCGACGGAAAAATTACTGGGGATGAACTTCTGGCTATTGTAAAGAAAGAATAACCCCCCAGAAACGCTACACAAATCGATTGTGTGACGTTTTGGGGGCTTGATGGTATAATTCCTTTAATTTTTACATTGCATAGGCTTAAAACGGCTCACAGGTGGTTTGTAGAAAACCAGCTTATATAAACCAAAAACATGCCTTGACTACATATAGAAACCGATAACAATGCGGTTTTGACGAGTCGTTGACACCATCAAATTTACTTTTGCGGTTTCTTGACACCATCAAATTGGAGGGGGTGGGTTTTCTCAAATCCGTTCTGCAACCGGCATTGCCGGATGCTGTGATTGAGGTGGAGGAAGGTACGACCCCGCCTCTTTATCCTGCTTATATATAATTCTGCTTAGTTTATGTTTTTGTTCATATTGTAATTTTGCGGTTAATGTGATAAAATATACTTGTATTATTGTAGATATATTATAAGGGATGAAGATAAAGTTTGGTAAAAAGCTTGACGGTTCTATATTTAATATGTTACAATTCATAGTGAGTAAATAAGATAATCGCCACAAGGGGACAAAAGATGTTTAGCATATACAATCGTAGATACACAGGCAGTAAATTAAAACTTGCCGATTGGATAATAGAGTTAATAAATAGTAATTGTAAAGGTGATAGTTTTTTAGAAATATTTGCAGGAACTTCAATAGTATCTTCAAAGATTGCACCTCAAATGAAGAGAGTAATTTTAAACGATACACTTGAAGCAAACAATATGATATATAATGCATTTTATTCAAAAAGTGATTTCGATATAAGCAAACTTGATATTATAAAAGATGAACTAAATAATAAACGGTTTTCTTCTAAGCAAGGATATTTTACTAAAAATTATGGGGACAAATATTTCAGCGTTAATGATTGCCATAAAATAGAAATAATCCGTAATTATATTGAAAAATCGAAAAAATCATTAAACGATAAAGAGTATGCCATTTTGCTTGCTTCGTTGATATATTCAATGGATAAATGTGCAAATACCGTAGGTCATTTTGATGCTTATATTCATAATGATAATGTTTCGGATAAATTTACTTTTGATTTGATAAAACCGCTTGAGTTTCCTCATACCAATTTTGAGATTTACCGAGAGGACTCAAACCTTTTAGCAAAAAGGGTTGAAGCTGATATTGTATATGTAGATCCACCTTATAACTCAAGGCAATATTGTCAGTTTTATCATATATATGAAACTATTGTACGGTGGGATAAACCTGAATTATTCGGTGTTGCCTTAAAACCGCAGGGGCGACTGTTAAGTGATTATTGTCGCTCGAAAGCACAGCAAGTGTTTGATGATTTAATTCAAAATCTCAATTGTAGATACATAGCCGTATCATACAACAATACTTATAATTCAAAAAGCAATTCTTCTCGTAATAAAATCACACTCGAAGAAATCGAAAACATGCTTAATCAAAAAGGTGAAGTAAAAACTTTTTCAAAAAGTCATCAATTTTTTAATGCTGGTAAAACTGATTTTTTAGACCACAAAGAATTTTTATTTATTGTAAAAGTGAGATAATATGTCAACAAAAATAATGCAAAATACAAGACGTTCACCATTCTTTTACGTTGGTGATAAATTTAAACTTATTCCACAGCTTAAAGAGAATTTCCCTGTTAATATTAACCGTTTTATTGAGCCTTTTTGCGGTGGTGGCAGTGCTTTTTTAAATGTAAATGCTAACAGTTATTTACTCAATGATATTGATGAAAATATGATTGAGTTACATAATTTTCTATTAAATTGCGCTAATTCTCCTGATGAATTTTGGATTGAAACCAATCGCCTTATCATCAAATATGATTTATCAGCCACGTTTATAGGGCGTGGTGTTCCTGATGAATTACGTAAAGAGTTTGTTAAAACCTATTTTGCAAAACATAATAAAGAATCATATTATAAAATGCGATGCGATTATAATAAAACTAAAAACCCACATTTGTTGTATTTGCTGTTAATTTATGGTTTTAATAGATTTTTGCGTTTTAATTCAAAAGGTGAGTTCAATTTACCCGTCGGTAATGTGGATTTTAATAATAATGTAAAAAATTCTTTGGACGAATATTTTTCTTATGTTTATGATAAAGACATTGAATTTTTCTCATTAGACTTTGAAGAATTTGTTAAGAATATTAAGCTTACTTCTGATGATTTTATATATTTAGACCCACCTTATCTTATAACATTTAGTGAATATAATAAGTTATGGGATGAGGAAAGCGAAATACGGTTGATTAACTTTCTTGATAAAATGAATGAACAAAACATACGGTTTGCGGTTTCAAATATCCTTTGGCATAGAACAAGATATAACGGAATATTCAACGAATGGGCGCAAAAATATAGTATTGTTCGCATTAAGAGTAATTACATTAGTTTTCACGATAATACCGAAAAAGATTCATATGAGATTCTTGTTAAGAATTATTAAATAATTTAAGCAGTAGCTTTTATTCTTATTTTCTCATTATATGTTAATTTAAAAATGGAGGTATAACAATTGAGTATTTTTTATGGAGACGAAAATCAAGTAGAATTTTATTCCACTGAAGAAGAAAAAGAAGCTATAGAGTTTCTTAGAAATAGACATAGAACAGGTTATATTGAGCCTAACACATTAACTAATTCTTGGGGTGATGCACGGAGGTTTCAATTCGGTGAAAACGAAGAACTTCCAGAAAGCATAAAAAGGAATTTAAAATCTCAACGAAGGATTAATTGCAGAGAATTATATGAAAAAGTTTATGAAAAAGATAATTCTTAAGGGGCATAATGAGAAAACCAGAATATAAACCATTGTTGATGACTACAACGGTTAGAAATCCAGAAAGATATAAGTCAATCATTGAAGTAATATTATCTTTTGATGGTCAGGTTCTTACTAACGCTTTAATCGATAAGATTATGTTTGAGTTAGTAGCGAGAAAAATATATGTCCCAATGTATGGGCGGAGAAACTCGGAGTTGAAAGAACAACTGTTGTTTGAAGATGTTCGTTTTTCAGATAAAGATACGAAAACTATTATTGAAAATAGTCCACAAGACCATAAAGAAGCGGGGTTTGATAAAGGTTGGGCTTCTCGTTTCGATACATTTTTTAAATTTGCAAAACAACTGGGTTTTGTTTATTATGAGATGAATAAGCCGATTGAAGTATCCGAAACAGGTGTTAAACTCGCAAAAGCTGTTGACCCCGAATTTTCGCATTTAGAGCAGCAAGTTTTCTTAAATGCATTTGCAAAATTCCAACGTAATAATCCGTTCAAACGAGTATTAAACGCAAACAAACCGCTTATTTTACTGTTGCAAACTATTACAGAATTAAAGAAAATTTATAAAAACGAATGTAAAGGATTATCTCGTCAAGAAATATCGCTTATACTCTGCTGGAAAGATAATAATGCTAAAAAACTTGCGGAACAAATAAACACAATCCGTAACAAATACGGTTTCAAACCGAGCGATGACTATATTTACGAACTTTGCTTGGGTTTATTGGAATCAAATAATATAGTACGGTTTAAAAAAATAAATATTATGCGTGAAATGCCTGACGAGTTTATCCGTAAAATGCGGTTGACAGGACTTATTACCTTACGAGGAAATGGGCGATTTATTGATATTAATAGCTTGGAAAGTGAGAAAGCAGCATATTTGTTAAAAGAGTATACCGCCTTGCCCGAATATAAAAGCGAGCGTGAGTATTATGATTATATGAAAATTATAGACACAAATCTCGTGTCTATTCAAGCAAGGGAAATCACGGACGAAAGTGATAAAGAGCGGTTGTTGAAAAATTGGGTTGAGCATTTTGCACTTAATGAGGTTAAAGAAGAATTAAAAATCGTTTCCAACCCAAAAGTAAGCACACACAACGAGCTTTTAAAATATATCAATGAACCAACACGCTTTGAATTTTTAATGGCTGTTGCCTTAAAAAAAGCATTTCCAGTTTTAAGGGTTGTACCTAACTATTGTGTTGATGATGAAGGTTTGCCGACTTCTCACGCTCCCGGTAATGGTGCAGATATTGTTTGTTATGATAAAGAGGGAAATATATTGTTTGAGGTTACACTTTTAACAGGAACACAGCAAAATATCCGTGAAATGCCTGCAATTGTTCGCCATTTAAGTGAGTGCGTAAAAAAACATTCTGACAGTTTCAGTGTTATGGTTTGTCCTCGTGTTCATAATGATACACTTAAATTTGCCGAATTTATTAAATTTAAAGACAACCTTGATATTATAGTGCTTGATACCGTTACTTTCATTGATACTCTTGGTGTTTATGCGAATGCGAGGGAATTTAGAAAATAATTGATATAGTAAATCGGAGGGGTACATAAATGGCTCTGACACATTCATTAACTGCTTACAAATGTTCTTTTAAATATATGGAACGTAATAACCCTGTAAATACAGAGGAAATTAAAGATAAAATCAAAAATGGAGCATGACCAGATTATTCACTATCTGATTTTATTTATCATTATATCAATGATGTATCATCACTTGCGATAGGTAAAAATGCTAACAGAGCTATACAACTTACCGAAATAGTTTCAAATACACATCTTCCAAGTGGCATTATAAGAACTCATTTGCAACCAAAGGCTGGAAAACAAGGAGAATCTTTAACGGTTTTTGAAGGTTCAACCAATAAAGAACACAAATATAGCAAGGACGATGTAGCGTTATATGATTACAATGTTTTCTTTTATGAAAACGGCAAGAGTATCATTGCTATTTTTCATCGTAAAAGTATGGCTGGTTGTAAAGGTGTTTTTCTTGAAACAGCAAATGAAACATTACGATGTAAGGGTTTAAAACTCGAAATGGAACTTATTGTCCCGTTAAATCAAAGTTGCGATTTGAAAAATGCGACGGCCTCAAAAGTTATCATTCAATGGGTAGAAACTAAAAATAAATCAAGTGATATAGCTGATGATTTAGATAATGATAATAAAAAGAAAAAGAATAAAAAAAGTGTTATCCAGAATTTAACAATAGACCTTAAATCAAATATGAATCAACCCGTAAAAACTATTATTGACAATTTTAGGAATGGAAGTATTGATAATAATACTGCCTTTGCACAAATAAAAACAGAATATTTAGGAGAAGCTAATCGTAATAATTATAATGATGCTCTTATACAGTTTAAAATCGGGAAAAGGATCCTACCCCCAGTACGATTTGGAGAGATAGAGAATCAAATAGGGTCTTATAATATTACAAACTCCCTTAATATGTCTGATTTTGCCAATTCACTTAAAGAAAATGCCGACAATTATTATATACAGATTACGGAGGGCAGGGCTTGAACAAAGAATATTTTATCATAGCAATAACTATCATCTGTATATTGGCAATGTTGTTTAATCGCAAGATATACATTATTAAGATATTTGTTGAACAGATAAAAGTATTTAAAAATAATAAAACTCAAAAAATATCTTATTTTGATATTTTCAGCTTTATTATCAGTCCATTAGCACTTTCATTTCTTATGGTATTTTGTTATGATTTTATTATAGACAAAGTTCTTGCCGAAATTCTAACTACTGTGTTTTCGTTAATTTTTACATTATTATTTGCATTTGAGGCAATCCTTGTAAGTAAAAAGGATAGTGCTAATAAAGTTGAAAAAGATGTTGTAAAAGAAACATTCATTTCTATCGTTGTTTCTTCTATTTTGTCATTAATAGCAAGCATCTTATCTATAATAATTATATTTATCTTAGATATTATTGTTTTAAAAGTTTTATCAATAGTTATTCTTGCTTTATCATTTATGAATATTATGCTTTTGCTAATGATTATTAAAAGAACATTTATAGTTTATATGTGCGATGATAAAAATAATGATAAATAGGTATGCGAACTTAAACATAATTCCAAAAAAATTATCTTATTAATCACGTATTTAGTATTTACTCTTTTTACATTATATTAACACCCTCAACATCTTTAAGTAGGCGATACTCGGTATAAAGCAAAAACCACTTTTAGAGATTAATTTTGTTTGTTTAAATTCAATTTGTTAATTAGTATTGATTCATTCAAGTCTAACCACACTTATATAATACCTTTATAGAAAAATAGCGGTTTATTTTATCTGCACTGAGGTTCCGTCACCTTCAGGTGCCAGTCTTAGCAATAAGGTACAGGTTCAAGTCCTGCTATCCGCACCAAAAAATTGACCTTAGTGAGCTTTGCGAACGAGAGGTCAATTTTTTGTGTAAGGCTTAGGAGTTGAACCGAGGTTCGTAAGTCCTGCTATCCGCACCAACACCGTTCAAACGTTAGGTTTGAGCGGCTTTAAAATTTGTATAAATCATAAATTAAAATCTTAATTTTTTACATAGCTATAAGTCTTTTATTAAGTTGTTATATATAACATAAATGCAAATATTATGGGTTGAAAATCTGAATTATAATTAATTATAATAAATATATATAATTGGAGGTTTTTATGAATTATATAAATTTAAATGCTATTTTTGATATTGAATACACCTCTATGTACCAAAATTGTATGTAAGGTATCGTATTTCACGATTATTAACACTGACATATTTTATTATCTTGTAAAATTTTAGATTATTTGATATACTGATATAAATGCAAGAAAGAGGTTCGAATTTGTTATGAGAATTAGAAGAGAAAAATTATTAAAATATATACCAACTATCTGTATTACGTTTATTGTTCTTTTCGTAAGCATTTTAATTAGAAACACATCAACAGAGTATACATATCGCAATAAAAATTCATATTTTAATATTCAGTCAGTTGAAGGTGTATGGGATTTACGGGAATACGACCTTTGCGACAAAATTCAATTTCTTGATGGAAAGGTTGAATATATACCCGAAATGATTTTAACACCGGAGGAGTTTGCCAAGAACGAGGGAAAAATCATATATGGTCGTGTACCAGATTTGCTCTCTGCAGCAACAGCAAGAATAAAGCTGTTAGTTACCCCAGGGTATTATATACTATCATCTACCTCGGTTGATTATAACGACAGAATATATGTAAATGGTGTTTTAAGATACGAAATTGGAAATCCAGCTGTTACCGCTGAAGAAAGTGTCGCCGCCGCTGGCTATTTAAAGTTTGAAGTCGATGCTTCAGATGGGGTAATCGAAATCGTACGGCAGGGCTCTAATTTTGTACATAAAGAAGGCGGCGGTTTTTTAGGCTTCTGGATAGGCTCACAAGAGCTTATGCGGGAGATGATAGCGTTACAGGAGCTGATGCAAGCGATTACAGCGGGAATGTTCCTTACTTTATTTCTTGTGCATATTACTTTATGGTTGGTTTTTAGGGGTTATCGACCTAATTTGTGGTTCTCACTTCTTTGCCTTGCTGCATTTATTTGGAACGGCTTTCACGAATACAAAATTTATTGGACTATGTTTCCCGATATGTCATGGGAGTTGTTTTACCGCATTGTCTGCATAATAGGCGCCAGTCTCGGGCCGCTTATTCTGCTAATAATATACGACGAATTCTCACATATAGTTGCGAAGCCCGTCTTGTACGGGTTTATCGGTGTTTATTCGGTGATGGCAGTTGTCTTTTTGCTGGTGGATACTGTGACTTTATCCCGTATAAAAATAGGTGCGGAAATAATGTTAGGTGCGAGTGCTTTATATCTTATAGCACGATTTATATATCTTGTGACAAAAAAGAGCTGGCGGAAAACCATAGAGCATGAGCATCTTTTTACCTTGTTAGGATTAGCGGTGTTTATGCTGACGGCAGTTCATGATGTACTGCGTTTTGAGAATATATTTAAAATATCGAATTATGATATGTCAGGTATCGGCATATTAACCTTGGTGATGTTCCAGATGATGGCAATGTTCTATGGAACAATGCGAAAATATCATACAGCAAAAATACAAGCTGAGGAGCTTAAGGAACGCAACAGTTTTTTAATAGGGCTGTCGGATATGAAAACCGAGTATCTCGCGAACCTCGGTCATGAAATGAAAACGCCGCTGACTATCATATCACTGGACGTACAGAGAGCTGCACGTCTATTCGATAAGGTCTGTCACGATGAGGGTGTCGATGCGGAGAAAATACGAGCCTCATATGCCCGTGCCGAAAGTGAAATTCTCCGTGTCTCACGAATGACAGATAATGCGCTTAGATTTGCTTCAGAGCTTGAAACGCAGGGGAAAAGCGATGTTTTGAAAACCGAAAAGCTGCTTTACGATTTTGCGGAAGCGTATCGTCCGTTTGTCGAAAAGTCTGGAAATGAGCTTGTTCTGTCGTTTAAGAGTAAGCTGTCTGATATATACGGGAACTCCGATTTCTTCACACAGGTGCTGGCGAATTTATTAATGAATTCTAACACATATACAAAAAACGGCAGGATTGAGATAACAGCAGGCACAGCCGAAAGCATGATTGAAATTTCGATTCATGACAATGGCTCTGGCATTACGCCTGAACAGCTGCCTGATGTATTTAAACGAGGAGTATCGGGAAGTGGCAGTACAGGGCTGGGACTACCGATTTGCAAAAACATAATCGAGTCGATGGGCGGCACGATAAATATAAAAAGCGAGGCAGGAAACGGCACATCGGTTGCTTTCACACTGCCAGCTTATGAAAACGAGGTAGATGAATTATCCTATGTATAGATTACTTTTAATTGAGGACAACGAAAGCATACAGGAGCTAAACCGAGATATGCTTACAGATGAGGGGTATTCGGTAAGTACTGCGATGAGTCTTGCCGAGGCTGAAGCAAAAATCGGAATTTTCTCGCCCGACTTGATTATCCTTGATGTCATGCTGCCTGACGGGAGCGGTATAAACTGGCTGGCGAAATTCAGAGGAGTGTCGAAGGTTCCAGTAATTTTACTAACGGCAAAATCCGAGCTTTCGGATAAGCTTGGGGGATTATCCTCTGGCGCAGATGATTATCTCACTAAGCCATACGATTTTGAGGAGCTTTCCGCAAGGATTAGTACAATTCTTCGTCGCACGGAAAGAGTACCTGAAAAGCTTATTAAGGGTGCGCTTACGCTTGATGTGCTGTGCGGCCAAGCAT
>JAVBPL010000008.1:0-3155 GCA_031549645.1 Ruminiclostridium sp.
ATTGACAAGGATAAGGCAGTGGCATTAGGCTACGAAATTCTTCCAGGTGACGAATGGATTGCACAAGATGTTGACATACTTATCCCTGCCGCTCTCGAAAATCAGATTACACCCGTTAATTTCCCGAAGATTTCAAAGACAGTAAAGATTATCTGCGAAGCAGCTAATGGTCCTACAACTCCCGACTGTGACAAGCTTATTGAAGACGCGGGCATTACAATTATTCCTGACTTCCTTTGCAACGCTGGCGGCGTAACTTGCAGCTATTTTGAGCAGGTACAGTGCAAGATGAACTACTTCTGGAGCAAGGAAGAGGTTCTCGAGAAGCTTAGATTTGCAATGAAGAAGGCTTTTGCCGCTGTTAATGATTTATCGGTAGAGAAGAAGCTTTACATGCGTGATGCAGCTTATGTAATCGCAATTAATCGTGTTGCGAATGCCGTTAAGCAGCGTGGCTGGTGCTAAATACTAAATTGTTTTGCGTTGACACATCTCATAAGAGTAGCTTTATAGATAAACAAAATCCACCGTTTAGTCGGTGGATTTTTTGTTTAATCTTAGGTATCATTTTCGCGTTCTTTTAATATTTTATCGATTGTTTTATACATTTCCTTGGTGTTTATAGGTTTTCTGATATGGGCGTTCATTTTTGCGTTATACGCCTCGTTTACGTCGTCATTAAATACATTCGCTGTCATTGCAATAATCGGAATTTTTGTGCAGCCCGATATCATACTTTCTCTGATTTTTAAAGATGCGGTGTAACCGTCCATTACGGGCATCTGTACATCCATTAGAATACAGTCGTAGATAAAAGGATTTTTCATATATTTATGAACTGCTATTTCGCCATTTTCGGCTTCGTCTACGTTTGCACCTGCTTCCTCAAGAATAAAGCGTGCGATTTCTCTGTTTATTTCGCTGTCCTCAACTATTAAGAATGATTTATCAGAAAAATCGGGTAATAATTCAGTTAGGGTGAGTATTTTTTCATTTGTGATATTTTGAATATCCATAAACATTTCATGAAGTGCAGAGCTCAATATAGGCTTTTGCAAGAAGTACTCAATTCCTGCAGCTTTTGCCTCGGAGGTAATATTAAGCACCTCACTCATCGAAATAAGTGCTGTTTTAACTAAGCTGTCGATACTCATTAGTGCAATCGCTGTCTGAATACCGTTCATTCCAATCATGTTGTAATCTATAAGCGCGATGTCGAATTTAGTTTTCTTTGCTATATCTATCGCTGTCTGTCCGCTTTCGGCTTCTATGTATTTTATATTATGCTCTGATAGAATTTTACCCAGATACTGCCTTGCAAGCAGAGAATCATCAACAATTAAAACAGTGCCGGAATAGCTCCAGTCGTTTTTTTAGCGTGTAACTAAAACGGTCTTAAA
This sequence comes from Ruminiclostridium sp., assembly GCA_031549645.1. Classification (GTDB taxonomy): domain Bacteria; phylum Bacillota; class Clostridia; order Oscillospirales; family Ruminococcaceae; genus Ruminiclostridium_E. The sequence continues at coordinate 1,401 of JAVBPL010000008.1, forward strand.
TGAAATTGTAAAGGTAAATGTACTTCCGACATTAACCTTACTGTTAATATAAATTACACCGCCCATTTTTTCAACAATGTTTTTTGAGATGGCAAGTCCAAGTCCAGTACCACCATAACGTTTGGTAATACTGCCGTCCGCTTGTCGGAATGGCTGGAAAATTAATGCTGCTTTTTCCTCGTCCATACCGATACCCTCGTCCTTGACAGAAAATTCAATAACGGCAGACTCATCGGTTCTTTCCTTTAAGGTAATATCAATATAAATCTTTTTACCCTTAGGGGAAAATTTAATTGCGTTTGATATAAGGTTCAGTAGAACCTGTGACAGTCTCATTGAGTCGCCAAACAAAAATTTAGGAATATCGTGTCCTAGATTAACAAGAATTTCCTGTTCCTTTTCATTAGCCTTGACACCTATAACGACAATTAAGTCAGAGAGTGTCTTTTCGATATTAAAGGTCTCGTTGAACATCTCAAAATTGCCTGATTCAATTTTTGACATATCAAGAACATCATTCAAGATATTGAGCAGGTGGAAGGATGATGTTTGCATTTTTTCGAGACAATTCTTAATATGATTAATATTCTCAGATTTCATTGCGATTTCAAGCATTCCTAAAATAGCGGTCATAGGTGTTCTGATTTCGTGGCTGATGTTTGAAAGGAATGAGCTTTTGGCATTGCTGACACGCTCGGCGGCATCACGGGCAAGAGACAGCTCCTCTGCGAGGCGTCTGCGGTCAGTTACATTAATAGCAGTAAAGGCGACACCCTTATCATTTATACCGCTAGGTATGGAAAAGACAGTTATCTCAAAAATACAGGTCTGCCCATCTTTTTTTATTACTGGTACGTCAACTGTAAGCTCGGTGCCCTTATAAGCGGCTGAAAATATTTCGGTCTTCAAATATTCCTCAGTGGTATAATCCATAAAGGCAGAAAAACCGTAGCTGCTTATTTCATCGTTGCTGTAGCCTAAGGTTTCGGTTAGGCTTGGATTGTGGTATTCTATCTCAAATTTATTGTTCAGATGAACTACAATAGATGGTGAGTTTTCAACAATAGTTGATATTCGTTCAAGATGCGTTTCAATTCCTTGACGGCTTAGAGAGTTAGCTACTACATTTCCGAAGAGCAGAGTAAGCTGCATATCGTTATCTGACCAGATTCTGCCATGTTCATCAATAAAAATCAAGGTACCCATAAAGTGCTCACCTTCAAAAAAGGGAACACAAAGCATAGCGCCTATGCCCATTTCCTTTAAATAACTGTCATCGGCGTTATATTTATAATATTGAAGATTATCACTGATAAACTTATCTTTAAAAAAAGTGCTTAATGTATCAAAGTTCTCAGTATTTAATGGCGTAGGCTTCTTATCTGGGTTTATCCAGTAATTGTTTATCCTTAGGCAGTCACTTTGAGTATTGTAAAATGAAGTGATTATATAATCAATGCTGAGAAATCCGCCAACCTGCTCGACAGCCGTATTGAGACAGCTCTCAAGGTCTTTTGTAGATAGGAAGGACTGCGTTATATGTGACATAATCCTTTGCTGTTCTAATTGATGCCTTGAGTTTACCTCGGACTGCTTGGTTTCGGTTATATCCGTTGCTTCATCAAGGTAAATATATTTTCCGTCTCCCCATTTAACAAGCTTAACGGTATGAAGCAGATATTTTCCGTTTTTGGGATGATAATCTTCCCAGTTTACGACAGCATCAGGATGTTCAAGTAAATACCCGATACTGCA
>JAVBPL010000029.1:0-17468 GCA_031549645.1 Ruminiclostridium sp.
CATTATCGGCGAGAGTAAATATGCCAGCACAAAGCCATATATTATTGGGGTTATTATTCTTATTATCGTACCGAAAAAGCTTTGCAAGGCCGCTATATTAGACAGTGATAAGAAGAACACCGCGCTTGCCGCAATTACAAAAAATGCCGTCATTCCCCAGTAAAGGTACTTTTTATCCCATTTAAAATTCATAAAAATCCCCATTCCCTATTAGCGAATTTCCTAATTCAATTTATTATACTATTTTTAAAATACAAAGTCAACAAATAATTGTCGAGGTGTCTTGTGATTAGTATAAATTTATGCTAGAATATTAGTATTATATAAGGAATTGGTGATTTTTATGGATATTAGAAAAGGCATTTACCGCCACCACAAGGGAAATTTTTACGAGGTTATTGACGTTGCTAAGCACACTGAAACTCGCGAGGACTTCGTAGTATATAAGGCACTCTACGGCGAGGGTAAAATGTGGATTCGTCCCCTTTCCATGTGGGAAGAAAACGTCGAATATAACGGTAAAATAGTAAAGAGATTTGAATACACAGGCGAGATTACATCAGATTAGTTTAATAAAAATATACTTATATTGAGATAAGCCGCAAATAAAATCCAAACAAGATAAGGTATCATTAAATAAGCAGCCGTTTTATTTATTTTATAAAACGAAATAATAACAAGCACAACAAATATAACAAGAAGAAAAATTATAACAACAGAGAGTCCTAATAAGTTTAATCCAAAGAAAACAACGCTCCATAAAAAGTTTAGGAATAGTTGTATTCCATATAGAATTAATGCTATTTTCTTTGATTTTCTGTCTGTATCTGACTGAAAAACTAAATATGATGAAATTCCCATAAATAGGTATAGTACAAACCATACAACAGGAAACACCCAGCCTGGCGGTGAAAGTGGCGGCAGAATTAATGATGAATAAAACTCCTTTTGGTTCCCCGAAAATAAGCTTCCCAAGACACCCATAAGCTGTGGGATTAAAATACTGATTAATAAATCCGCAGGCTTTATTTTATTCTTCATTATAATAACCATTCCTCTTTTACAGCATAAGCTTAATATACATAAATTTATGCTGAAAACGCTAATAAAATACCTGCTTGACCTTACATTATATTAACGGCTTCCTCCTCACATTTTAAAGCTTTTCTTAGTAATTCTGCGGCTGCTTTTCTATCCTCTGCTGAGGAAAAATTAGCAGCTTTCTTTATGTCAAAAGCACCCTTCCAATACTCATAAACTGATTTATATAACTCGCATAGCTTATCTATATTATACTTATCGAAAAATCTCCACGCATACCATTTTAATGCAGCGTAGGTACCTAGTGCGTATTCCATTTCCCACGATAATGCGCAGTCGGTATTATCGCTCTCGATATGCATAATGAGTGCATTGTAGGCTTCAAGTCCTTTTGCATTGTCGCACCATTCCTCACCCTTAAGATGAGATTTCGCAAGATTCAAGGTGTCATTTATAATATCAGTACTGCTTTTTTCTTTTTTTCCTGTAATCGTAAGTATACTCAAAATCGGAAGCTCTCTTTTTCCAAGCAAAGCATAATCCATTTCCTCCTCGCTACAAGTAATAGAAAGCGTTATAAACTTTTGAGTTTCATCGTCATAACCGATTATAAGGCCCCATTCAGGAACGCCGATATCCCAGCTTATTGCTGCAAAGCCGTTATCAATACTTTCCTTTATTTTCGAAATAGCAAGAAGCCGTCTTTCCTCCTCTATTATCTCCTCACCCCAGCCTCTACCGACATAATCGCAGGTGAGTCCACCATTTTCAGTCCATGGTTTCTGACAGTCAAAGCTCCAAATACTCGTCGCACTAGGACAAAGGTCGGGAGCTATCCACATTCTGAATGCAAATCCGCTAGATGCAACAATGTCTTCCGCAAGCTCCGAATAAGGGCTGTTTTTAACTGCACAGGATAAGGATTTCGCAAAGGAAAAGAGATACCCTGTTGTGTCTGTTATGCCGTCCCATGTGATGTTTAGTTTTTTCATTCTTATGACCATCCTTCCTCTTACGCCAATGACAAGCGAGTTTACCGTTTGAGCTTGTCATTGAGCGGTTTGAAACAAATTTTAACCTGTAAAAACAAAAGATAATGAAAATTTGTTTCAAACTTATCCATCCTTCCTCTTTATAGGGATATAAATATCCTCCGTAAATGTTCTGCTTCTTTCGATATAACATTCAAATTCGTAGCCGTCTCTGTGTTTATATTCGCTTTCAGGGAGCCAAGTACCGTTGATATAGGTCCATGACTTATGAATGTTATTGACAAAATTTTTCTGCTCAGTTACCGGTGATGAAAAAACTGCATATAGACCGCCTTTTATATCAAGCTGAACAGTTCCCGATATATCACCCTTTGCATCCTCTGATTTAATTCCAATCCAGTAATCTAGCCTATTTTCGTCGCTATTCCAAAGGCTTATACCGTAATCTGTGACAATCTCTCCGCCAGAAAGCTTTTCGGACCAGCCTTTTGCGTTGTATTTATTCCAAAAATACGGGGCAAAAGGCTCATCGTTTTTATAAGCTGTCACATTAAAGGGCTCCAGAGTTATTATTTTCGGTGTTAAGGTAAATTCTTTCTTTTCAAAGGTAAATTTTTCATACAGCTTTAAGCTGTTTTCAGCATATTTATATTCTGTCGGTAGAATATGATGCTCGTTCTTAAACGCTCTTAAAAAGTTCTCCTTTGAATTGAAGCCGTACTGAAAAGCCACCTCGCTGACATATTCGTTTCCTGCTATAAGCTCGCTTGCTATCTCGGAAATGCGGCGTTTTCTGATATAATCAGCAGGGGTGAGACCTGTGATTTCCTTGAAAACACGCAGAAAGTGATACACCGAATAGCCGCTCACCTTAGCTAAGTCTGATATATTTACTTCCCCTCTCAAATTATCCTCGATGTAGTTAATTGCCTTTTCTATATGCTCTTTATAATCCATTTTGTTATCACCTTATGTATATTATATCATTAATTTATAATATAGAATTGATAAAAATTGCTTTTTTATTCCCCTGCAAAAATAAAATAACTTGTCAGCCCAGCAGAAAACGCTTCATTAGTTTGCGGAAGTCCCGATAGCCTTAATGAATTGCTGTGGTCAAGCAAAACAGTTTCGACGCCTGAAAGCGTGTTCAGCCTCAAAAAAGTTCCGATACAGTGAGGGGAATCCATGTTGCTGTCGTTCATTTCGGCAATTCTTGCAAGATTATTATTTGTTATAACCTCTAAGGTTTCTTCATCATGAATATCCGTTTCCTGCGGACTTAAATAATGTGAAAAATCAACCGAAAACAAAAACAGGCAGTCCTTTTCCTTCGCCATTTCCGAGAGAAGTACAGATACCTCATCAGGTGTGCTTCTGTCTGCTCCCGCCGCAATCATGAGACACGAAACCGTCGCATCGGGAAAATAATATTTCACAAATGGTATATGCGAGGATATTGAATGATCAGCAGCCATCATTTTATCATCAGTAACAGCACCTAATTCTATTTCCATTTTTTCCGAAAAGGCTACCTCGTTTTCCAAAATTCCATAAGGCGTATTCCAGTCGGAAAGCGTGGTAACAAGCATATTCTTATTCGCCTCATGCATCGGAGCTATTATAACCACTGTGTCGATTTTTCGGGTACGGTTTTCGGAAGCAGTCTTAAAAAATCCCGCTATCATGTTCCCTGCAAGGAGATGATGAGGGATTACACCAGAAGTTATTTTTTTATCCGTTTCATACTCAAAAGCATCATTGACATAACTATTAAAGCTCTGCTCGTTGTAAAAATTACAACTGAGCAGGCTTTTATAATATTCGATATTTATTTCACGAGACGAAACACTTGTAGCCGAAGCTTCTGCTTCGGCTATTAGTGTATTTGTTTCGGTATTCGCCATACAGCCCGTAATAAGCTGCAAGACAGTAATTAAGATTAATCCGATTTTACTTTTTTTATTTTTCAGAGACATTGATCATACCGCCCTCGCTCATTCCCCAGTCACCGTTATAAGAACGTACAACCGCCGTATCGGTAGCATATCCCCCTGCACTCACCAGCCTGATATAATACCTAATCACGTTAAAATTATAGATATTACCCGTTATATACTGACCATTCCGTGTTATGCTGTTACTTTTATTATCGTCATACGCATATCTTGCACAAGACGGTATTACATCATCGATTGTATAACCGGACTTAGAGTTGCCTCCGAGTATATTTATTTCAACTTTTACAAGAGCACCAGGTACCCAGCCCGCCGATGCATCATCAAGTGTATAAGTCTTTTTCACTGTGAGGATGGGTTCCTCCGCTTCCTCAGTAATAGCACCAGTGTAATAAATATTTCCGCATACCGAACCGTTTATTACCTTGAAATCGGCATTTTTGAGCTGCTCCTCACCAAAGGATACTGTATGCCCATAATAATGATTTAATGAAATCTTCTCAGTTTTTCCGTTAAAATTATATTCAATTTGGGCGTTTCCGACTGATTTAGGCTTATAATTCTTGATATAAGTCATAAGCTCGAGAGCATAAGTGTTAATTTCGGGTTTTGACTCAACGAGGTATCTTGCCATATAGTCCGCTTCTGGAAGATTTAGAATTGATGCCGCCATTAAGGCAAGCTTCGTGTCTCCCTGAATGTCGCTTTTACCAAAATCGATATAGCCCTTGAGTTTTGCCGAACCGTCGTCAGTTATGCTGTAAAAGAAGAAATCCTGCGTTATCTTTTTATAATTTAAGAGCGCATTATCATAATCACCGAGCAAGGCAAGCGAAATACATAGCTTTAGCTTAATCTGATTTATCACGCCTGTGTCGTAGGAGGTCCCCATAAGCTCCCTCACATCTAAAAGCACGGGTGCTTGTAAGGCTGACAAAGCCAGATAGCAATTTGCTGCTTCGCTGACCTTTACCTCACTGCTCGAAAGCTTTGAATTGAGCCGTGCAATAGTTACTTTTCTGTCAAAAAGCTCGGGTGCTGTTATAGAGATAAGCGAGGTTAAATATAAATCCTCCTCCGAATACGAGAACAAGCTCGGAAACCGTGTACTTCCCGACATATCAAATCTATCTATAAAATATTCTTCGGTCATATAACCGAGTTCTCTTTGTGTCAAAGCCGATGCAAGCTTACAATCCAGCCGTTCACTATAACTTCCTGTCAGAAAGCTTATAATATCGCTGTTCAGTAAATATTCCTTGTCGTAGAAGGCGAATGTTACAGGATAACGTGTCGGCGTGATATCAGGAAATCCGCCTAACATATCGAATTTTCGCACAATATGAGTTTCAAGCATGGTTTCGAGTACCTCAAAGGGCAGCTCTATCGCATCGGAATTTACGCCGTCGCTTGCTGTAAAGAGTATTTTATAGCTGCCTAATGGTAGCTTCCCGAAATTAATGGCTTTACCCGCCCCTGCCGTCAATGTCTTGTCAATTCCGCTTCCTGTCAGCCTTGCGGTAATGTCTATTTCGCCCATAACTTCACCGTCGCAGGTCGCCGATACACTTATGTCATCACCCTCAAGATATTTTGGGAGCATTATCGGATTTATAAATAAAGGTAAGGTTACTATGACGGATTTTGTAGTCGCCCCTGCGTATATTTTTCGTACGCTTTCTTTATAAACTGCCTGAACAGTTGCTCTCCATGAGGTCAGGTTATCGGGTAGCGTTACCTCAAAGATTGCTATCCCGTCTGCGTTTGTCGTTGCTGTTAGGAATGCCGCTGTGTCCTTGAAATCCTTCCGTATGCTAGGAGTCCCATCTCCTCCACCCTTCTCCGAGCCCCATTCTTCACCCAGTATATATTCGTGATAGCTAACATAAATCGATGGGTATGGATGTGTTATGGTTCGGTATATGTCCTTTAAAGGCTCGGCTTTTTGGTCACGAATAGCAAAAATTGCTTCATCAACCAAGCTTAAGGAGACGGTAGTATTCGGCATTATCTTACCGTTTACGTCTTTTACTGTAACAGAGATTTTCGAATCCTCACTCGGCAAATACTTCTCTTTGTCAGCTTTTACGTCAAGCACAAGAGCTCGTTCCTTAGGGTCGAAGCTGTAGGTTGTAAACTGCGGCGAAATTTCAAAAACATGCTTACCGTCGAAATATGCACCTCTTATATCAACATTAGGAATAAATTCATCGGTCATCAGAATATCGAACTGATTGCCGCTGACAACATCAGACTTTAGATACATCGAGTGAGCCACTGTATAAAAAATACGTCCGTTTGTCTTTTCTACTTCAAAGCCGTTTCTGATAAGCTTAAAATTAACATTCTCATTCTCGGTAAAGGTGGATTTATCTGAAATTATACCATAATAGCTGTAGGGCGTGTTATAATAATATTCATATTGCATATAAACAGTTTCTTCAACAAGTCCGCCATAAGTATCCTTCCACGAAAGCTCCACATAATATTCGCTTCCTTTTTCGGTTATAGGAAGATTGTCAAAAACACCTGTGCCGTTTATTGTTTTTAACACATAGGTTCCTACAACCTCTCGGCGATATTGATATGTATATTTTTCAACATTTTTCTTTTCAATAAAGTCGTAATAGGTACCAGATGAAACCTTTTCATACCAACTACGATTAAGTACAGCAGTAACCTCGGTATCAACCGATGCACCCTTAAGCCTGTCATAATCGCTATAATAATAATTGCCAGGACGTGAATCAATTGCGGTCGCATCAACTAAATGCGGCTCTACTCTTAAGCTGCCCACACCCTCTGAAACATTTGAATCAGTCACTAGCATTACATCTCGGAAAACAGAATAGAATTTGCCGTTTGCAGACTGATATTCATTTTGAATACCATTCAACTCAAAACTAACATTTGTACTTACAGGTTTCCAGGTATTTTGATCTGGGATTAAGACCTCTGTTTTAGTATAGCCTTTGCTGTCGGTGGTTACGGCAGACTCGTTCCAAGCTATATCACCCCGAACATCAAAGTTTAAGCCGTCCGCTACTGTTCCGTCAAAATATGATGCCGTAAGACTAATCCCCACTTTGTTTTCCTGCGGTCTGAAAGCATAAATAGGCGACTGTGTTTCGAGAACAAAAGCTGGCTTTACAAAATCTCCAATCATAACACCCTTCATGAGCAGAGTTTCGCCATCTGACACAATCCTAATCGGACACCATGAGTTTTGTTCATAATTCTTAATTGATAATGTCACCATAAAAGTCCCATCAGGATTAATCTTTATGGGCTCTGGGTTATAAACGGTTTCTTCGTAGCCGAGCGTTATTGCCAAATTTTCGGGATAGCCATTAATTCTATCATAACGTGGCAGCATAACCCCCCATACATTGATGGTATCAGTAGTTCTGTAAATCTCCCTATCGGTATAAATGTACATATAATAATCTTCGTTACCGCTTTGTTTACCCCAAATACCATATTCAGGATAATAACCCTTACCGCTATATCGTATGGTATCCCCGTATGTATAGCCGTCATAGGTTATATTCAGAATACCCTTCCCGCTGTCTGTGGCATCTAGATCAAGTATCAAGGTGCCATTATTATCGGTAATGCCTTTAACTGTTTTCCCGTCATAATTAAAAGTTACCTCAGCACCAATTGCCGTTTCTCCAGTAACAGTATCATTTATGAATAAAGACATTTGCTTTGGCAGAGTAGAAGAATAAACCGAAATAGGATTTATTTGAATATTACGCTGTAAATGATAATCTACCCCGCCCACGCTAGTTCTGACATCGGCAAGATACCAGCCCTGTTCAAGGTTCTCGGGCATCAACACATACGAGCTATAACCGTATGTAAGCAGCTTCTCTGTATTCTCATAAATGCAGTCAAGCCCGTCAGTCGGAAATTTATACTGACTGTACCACGCATCAGCTTCTGCATACTGCTTAAGTGCATTTTCATATTCCGAATAGCCTTTATACTGGTAAAGCGAAACCTGTATATCCTTTTCTCTTAGCTCCTCAGAGCAACGCAGCTTTATCAGCGCCTGCTCACCTGGTACGAAGGTTTCAGAAACCATGTTATTATAAAAATAGAAATAATTATTTGAGTCACCCTCGGAGGTGCTAAACCTAAAAGATACCTCTTCGCTTAAAGGTATCCCAGCCGCGGAGGGCAACCCTGCCTTAACTGTGACTTTATACGATGTTGACGGTGTTAATTTTTCGTCGGGCACAAACACAAGTGTTTGATGATAGCTTTCAAAATGTCCGTCAATCTTGGGTGATATCTCAAAATAATCGGCGGCATTTTCTTTAGAAACTGGATTTGTAAAGGTAATCTCAATACCTGTGCTTATATTGGCATAGCTCGAATTATCAGCAGGAAATACTGAGCATATTTCAAATACATCGGTGGTTTGGAATGCCCATTTGTACCTAGCATTTCCTTCGCTGTCTTTTAAGACAAGCTGCACTATTTCACCCATAGGGAGCGAGCCTTCGCTTTTTAAGGTATAGGTTTTAGGTGCAGTTTTTGTAAGAGTGTAAGGCACATCGGGGCTCAAAGATAAAGATGACTTCAACATCTCAACATCTAAATCATCTATAGACGTAAGTACAAATTCGGTATCAGGCTCAATAAGCTTACCCATTAGCTTCTGCGGCGCTACCGAGGTGAATAATGCACTATCGGATAAATCGAGAACGGGAATATTTTCTTCCCTTGCGGTAGTTTCCTCGGTTACCGTTTCGGTCTCGTTATCCTCAGAAATATCAGGTACTGTTTTTAACGCAAAATATAAAATCGGAGCCAGTACAATTAAGGCTATCGCACCCCATACATACGGCTTTTTCATTATACCCTTGAACGTCAGCTTTTTTGTCTCTGTTTTATTTTCCTCACCCATGACTTATGCCCTCCAAATATTTTTGTCTGATTATATTCTATCATTAATTAAAGATAATGTACATTACATACAGATTACAAATTATCTCAATTTGGTAACATAAGCAATTTTATTGACGAAATTTTTACATTATGATAAAATAAACCTATTGACTTGAACACTGTGTCGTACTTTATAATATAGTTAAAGGGGATTGTGTGAATGGATTACATGACAGTAAGCGAGGTCTCGAAAAGCTACAACATCTCGACCCGAATGCTTAGATATTACGAAAACGCGGGCATGATTAAAAGCGAGCGCAAAGCGGATTACGCCTATCGTATTTATGACGAAAACGCTGTAAGACGTCTACAGCAAATCATCATTTTACGAAAGCTTAGGATACCGCTTAAACAAATTGCTGTTATCCTAAACGATGAGATAGGCACAAAGGCTTTAGAAATTATGCGTGAAAATTTGTCGGAGCTAGACGATGAAATGAAGGCACTAGGCATAATCAAGAGCATACTTTCTGCTTACATTTCGCGTCTCGACGAAAGCATTCATAAGAAGATAAGGCTTGATTTACTCGAGGACAGCGAGCTCATCGACATCGCAAAGACGCTTTCCCTTTCAAAACTTAATTTGAAGGAGGACTTATCAATGGACAGCTTAAACGAAGCGCAAAAGATTACCGAAAAGAAAATAGACATCAGAATTATTTATATCCCGCCCGCCATAGTCGCAGCGAGTCATTATTTTGGTCCCGAACCTGAAAACAATGCCGGAAGGCAGCTTACGAATTTCATTAAAGACTCAGGTCTAGCCGAAACAAAAAAGGATTTTAGAGTATATGGTTTTAATAACCCCACTCCGCAAAGCGAAAATGAAACCTACGGCTACGAATTTTGGGCGACTATTCCAAACAACATGGAGGTGCCAGAGCCACTTGTGAAGAAAGAATTTGCGGGCGGGCTTTACGCCGCACACTGTATAAATATGGGCGACTTTCACGAATGGGGACCTTTTTACGAGCATGTTAAAAATAGCAAGGAATACGAGATTGAACATAGAGAGCCGTTAGGAATGGGCGGTACGCTAGAGGAGCACTTAAATCCTTATTATTATTACACAGGTAAGCAATCAGAAATTAAACAGCTTGATTTGCTTATTCCTATAAAATTAAGTGACAATATTTGAGTAGAAAATCCCATGAAATTGTGTTATGCTGTAAGCATAACACAATTCTTAGGAGGATTTCAGATGAAAAAACAGTGCTTTAACCCCTATCTTCCCTCGTGGGAATATGTTCCCGATGGCGAACCATACGTTTTCGACGGAAGGGTGTATGTTTACGGCTCTCATGATAAGTTTAACGGCTGGGTTTTCTGCCTGAACGATTATATCTGCTGGTCTGCACCTGTCGATGATTTGAGTGATTGGCGTTATGAAGGTGTAATTTATAAGAAAACCGAGGACCCTTTCAACCGTGATGGCAGTATGTGTCTGTATGCACCCGACGTTACAAAAGGTCCCGACGGAAAATATTATCTCTATTATGTCCTCGACCACGTTTCTGTAGTGTCGGTGGCTGTTTGTGATACTCCTGCTGGCGAATACAAATTCTACGGCTATGTGCATTATCCTGACGGTACCAGACTGGGCGACAGAGCGGACGACGAGCCTCAATTCGACCCTGGAGTGCTTACAGAGGGCGATGTTACATATTTGTACACAGGCTTTTGCGGACACGGCGACAAGTCACGCACAGGCGCATGGGCAACGGTCCTTGGCCCAGATATGCTTACTATACAAGAAGAACCTACTCGCATTGCCCCTGGCAACTGCTACGGAAAAGGCACCGAGTTCGAAAATCACGAATTTTTCGAGGCGCCGTCAATCAGAAAGCACGGCGACACCTACTATTTCATCTATTCTTCTACGCCAATGACCGAGCTTTGTTATGCCACGAGCAAATACCCCACGAAGGACTTCAAATACGGCGGTGTAATTGTCAGCAACTGCGACCTCCACATAGACACCTACAAACCTGCCGATATTCAGGTTTACCCTCTTAGCAACAACCACGGCAGTATTATAGAGATAGCAAATCAATGGTATATTTTCTACCACAGACAGACGAATGGCACATGGTTTTCACGGCAAGGCTTAATCGAGCCTATCAAGATTGAGACTGATGGTTCAATTAAGCAGGTCGAAATGACCTCTATGGGCGCAAACGGCAAACCGCTAATCGGGAAAGGCGAATACCCCGCTTACATCGCCTGCCACCTGTTCCGTGATGGTAACGAGCCCAAAATTACGCAGGACGGCAAAGACGGCGACGAGGAGATGGGCTTTATCGCAAACATCACAGACGGTGCAGTTATCGGTTTCAAATACTTCGATTTTAAAGATGTAAAGAGTATAAAAATCAAAACCCGTGGCTATTGCAACGGCGAATTTGAAGTAAAAACGTCATTTTCAGGTGAAATAATCGGTAAAATCAGTGTTATCAGCGGAAATATATGGACAGATTTTTCGGCTGATATAACAATCCCCGACGGCGTTAGCCCTCTTTATTTTACCTACAAGGGTAGCGGAAACCCAAGCCTAGCTTCATTTACACTAATTTAAGGAAAAGAAACGATATGCTTATTAGATGGGCAAACGAAAACGATATTGCCGCATGGCTCCGCCTCGCCACCGAGATGTCGCAGGTTTTTGAGCACCCCGCCGATATGGGGGCAGATACAGAGTTTTTAGCATTTGCAAAGGACAGTATAAATAGCTACGAGGCTTTAACCGCCGTAGACTATATGACTAGCCAGAACTTAGGTTTTATTGCATTTTCAAGAGCAAAAAATCAAATTATGTGGTTTGCCGTATCTAAAATTCACAGAAATAAAGCTGCTGGAGACCGTTTACTCAAAACGGCTCTCCGACAGCTCGACACTAATAAAAATATTACGGTTATAACCTTCACAGAAGCGAATCCAGACGGTAAAACCGCCCGTCATTTATATAAAAAACACGGATTTTTAAAAGAAAAGCAAGTCGAGCATCGTGGCTTACCACGCTCCGAAATGACTCGCCTCGCCTCAGGAGAAAGCCGTGGCGGAAGCTTTCATTATCGTTACCCCGAGTTTATCACCGCTTCAAGGGAAGAAAATTGCCCTGTTTGCAACGATTTACCTGCGCCTGACGGTCAAATTAATATTATTCTGAATGAAAAAATCTGTATCTGCGCCGAATATCCCGGTCAAGGCAGACTTTTCGGCAAGTTGTATGTAATGCCGATGAAGCATGCTTTCCATTTTGAAGATATGCCCGAAAAGGATATGATTTTCTTCATGAATGAAGTTCAGCGGACGGGAAGAGCACTCCGCAAGGTAACTGGCGCAGAAAAAATAAACTACGAAATGCATGCGAATTCGGGGGCGCATCTCCATATTCACCTATTTCCACGATATTTAAACGATGACTTCCCAAGCGCGCCAATTGATTACCGTATATCAGAACCCCCGCCATACGAAAGCTACGAGGAATTCTTATGGTTCGTCGAACAAATGCGCCAAGAATTGAAATAAAATATGATTTTATCGAGTTTTCAATAAAAAAGACTTGACAAATCTCAAAAATGTATTATAATTATATGTGTTCTTTGTGTCTGGGTGTGGCGCAGATTGGTAGCGCGCTACCTTGGGGTGGTAGAGGCCGCAAGTTCAAGTCTTGTCACTCAGACCAATATGTACTGGCTCTCGAAAGGCTCTGTAAAGCCTTTCGAGAGTATTTTTTATTTATTATCTCTATAAACCAAAAAGCCTGATTTTGGGTCAGTTCTAAAATAGTTCTAAAATGGAGCGGTTTTTCATCAGAATGTTAGCAGATCATCAAGTTCATTCGCCATGATTTTCTTCCGTTCGTTGCTGATATGCGTGTAAATATTACCTGTGGTTTCTATGTCGGCATGCCGAAGCCAAACTTGAATTGCCTTGATGTCCCAGCCTAAATCAAATAGCATACTGGCTGTGCTATGACGAAGATCATGAAATCTCATGTGCTGTAAACCGTGGTTTTTAAGTACACGTTGAAAAGACCTTGTAAGCACATCTGGGCGTATAAGCGAACCGTCTTGCCATTTGAAAATGTAATCTGACTCAACATAGCAGTTCCCGAACAACTTTTTATCCTCCGCTTGCCGTTCCTTCAGCTTTAATAGCACATCTTTAACCGCCGGTATCAGATCATATGAGCTATTGCTTGCAGCAGATTTCGTCCTGTCCTTTGCGACAACGCTTGAGTATTTCACGACAGTGTGATTGATACTTATGATATTACTTTCAAAATTTACAACACTCCATTTTAACCCGAGCACCTCTGACCTTCTCAATCCATAATATAGTGCTACATACACAAGCTCACGCAACTGATGCCCCTCGAAAGCTTCAAGCATTTTATTGGCTTCTGCCGCTGAAAGAAACACAATATTTTTCTCCTGCGAGTCACCACGGGTGGGTAACGGAACATATTCCGCTGGGTTCCTCATAAGCACACCCTCTATAACCGCCTGTCGTAGAATACTGCGAATAAGAGCCGCATGACTTTTCATTGTCCTGTGTGCCAGCCCGCCCTCTCTGCCATCAAGCCTTCCGCCGGCTACCTTAGACTGATAGTATTCAGATACCAACCGAGGGGTAATATCGGCAAGCTTATACTTACCGAAAAACGGTTCTATCTGTTTCAACACTTGATTTTCATAACGCTCATAGGTTGAAAACTCCATGGCTTTTTTCTTATTATCCAGCCATTCCTGTGCGTATTCTTTGAATGTGGTCTCCTGAGTTACCTCAAGCTTTT
Organism: Ruminiclostridium sp.; assembly: GCA_031549645.1. Taxonomy (GTDB): domain Bacteria; phylum Bacillota; class Clostridia; order Oscillospirales; family Ruminococcaceae; genus Ruminiclostridium_E. The sequence goes on from JAVBPL010000029.1 coordinate 13,749, forward strand.
CAAGATACGCATACTCATGTATAACCTCGTGTACCATTGCTTCTGCACGGCGTTTGTTGTTACGCTCCGGAAGTCCAGTGGCTACCCACTTGGTTTTGTTTTTACCGCTCTTATCCTTATAACTCAGCACAACATAGTAATTGCCTTTTTTAATTTGTAGACTTGCAGTCATTTTTCCTCCAATCTTCTTAGACTTTGCTTGCTGATGCACCATCAGTATATCCGCAAACGGCCTCTAAGTCAAGTGTTTTTTTGTTTCTCACCAGAACTTTTCATTTGTGCAGTAGCTTATTACGCTTATCTTGGGTATACGTATTTGATGACCGATTTTTACCGATTGAATGATTTTATCCTTCAAAAGCCGATAAACAGTAGCTTTACTAACGCCGAGCATTTCCTGTAGCTGTGTGGTGTTTACCACATCCGGATAATCTGTAAATAAATATAAATTTGCCATATTTTTGTCCCTTTCTCTAACTGTCAGCTCATCTTAATTCCCATTACTTCCTTTTTCCTTGCTATCTCTGCCCATAATTTTCTATCAACATTTTGCGGACAATTGCTGTAGTCAATATCCTCGTCCCCATCATAATCTACCTCGAAAAGAGACTGAATAAAATCGAAACCAGCATTGATGATCCTGTCGCAATGAATATCCCTTTGAGGTAACTCAAGCAGCGTTTTTCTACCTTGTCCGCCAGCATATTTGCCTTGTTGGTAAAGCTCTCGCTCGCTCTCCCAGCCTGTGAACGGTAGTCCTTCAATAAATCCTTCATCTCGCTTAGTGTGCTGTTCGCCGCGTTCAAGGTTTCCGCTTGCTCCTGCCTCATCTGGTATAATACCCGTTCTAAATCCTTCTGTGTTAATAGCTGTGCCATCTGCTTCGATAACCGTATCTGCATATCCGAAACTGTCTGTAGATGCTGTGCTATTGCTATCCAGTTGCTCTCTTGAACCGTAACGACTTGTTCGACTGTCAACATGTTTTCCAAACTCCGGTCGTATTGCTTTTTTAAGTTCTCCAGATCTAATTCTGAATTCATTCTCCATATTTCCTTTCAGATATTTTTCGCCGTGAAGCCGTATATCACGGACTTTTCTTTTGTTAGGGCAGGTATAGGTTATATATTTGTGAGTGTCCTGCCAGCTTACATAATAACCTAAACCTTGCATTAAGAAGCAAAACTGTTTCTGTGATTTTGCTTGCTTCATAACATTATCAATATCGGACATAAGTTGAAACTTCCAGCTTTCGCCTTTCTTCGCTACACGATATTCACGATCTGATAACTGCATTTGTTTCTGCTTTTTTTGATATTCTGGTAGGATTGTAAGTCCATGCTCTAAGCAAATTTTATCAGATAAATTCATCAGAGCCTTAATGCTTTCCTCATTGGAATGATACTTTTTACCCGTTTCAAAGCTAACGGAATTAATCACAAAGTGCGTATGGATATGCTCTCGGTCGTGGTGGGTGGCAAATAAAACCTCGTATTCTTTAAATGCCTGCTTTGCAAATTCCAGTGCTATTTTATGTGCAAGCTCCGGTGAAACATGGCCGTGCTTTTCAAATGACTGCACCAGATGATAATACTGCCGTCCGTCATTTTTATGATATAAATTCTTGGTGGCGTTAAAGTCAAGAAGCACAGTTTCGGGAGTGCAATTGTAGCCGGAAACGTATATTCCTGCCTTTTTCTCTTGTGAGATATACGCTAATACGTTGTACATACCTGATTTATTCTGGTATCTTTTCGGGTTTATAAAGTGGATAATAGCCATCATTTCACCTCGGACGATATATCGCTTAACAGCTTTGAAATGGTTGCGAATTTCTGCTTGACCTTTTCAAGATTTATAACGTTTATCCGTCCTAAATTTGCAAGCATTGCTATCTGATTAAGGTTGTTACCCACCGCTTTCTGTGCCTTTAACACACTATCAAAACCTTCAATCACAGTTATCTTTTTACCTAAAGCACAGCGTAGAATGTACTCTTGTAAAGGTAAAGTCGATTGTTCAGATTTTGTAATTATACGCTTCTTTTCCTCATCGGTACAGCGAATTGTTATTGTTTTATCTCTCGTTCTCAAAACAGATTGCTCCTTTCGGTTAAATAGAGGGGTACGGGTCTCCCGTTCAGCAGTATTTGGGCGGACAGCCAAATGCGATGCTGGCTTCCTTCGGAAGTTATAATTTTTCAAGCTCATGTTCTCTTTATTGTTGTACTATATTTAGAACCGTTTTAGCAGAGAAGAAAAATATACTTTGTAATACCCCACAAATCGCTTGTATCGCTCCAAATGTACTTGCTAGTATAAGTTGCTTATAAAATATTGTGCGCTCTCAAATGCCTCTAATTTTAGCATTGTTCTTAATTAAAATTTGTGACAGCATGACGGCAGAATATAGATATACTTTCCTGTCACTGCTGTCACATAAATCAACATAAACACAGGTGTAATCAAGCTTCAAAGGTTTGGCACAATTCTTGCCCCGTCACGTTTCAAGTTGTGCCGTCACCCACATACTCAAGTTCAATGACCCTACCAGTATTTTTTCTATCTCGTGAAAATAAAATAAATTTCATTTCCAGTTCACGAGTGCTTAACATAAGCTTCTTAGTTACGGTCGACGGATAATAAGTGCTGTTTAATTTCCCTTCTATCAATTCAAGTAATTGAGTTGCCGTACCAGAGAAAGACACCTTCTCTCGCACTAAGTCGCATACTACATCAAGAAAGTTATCCGGTGTCTCTTCGGGAATTTCTTGATTGAGGTTCCATAGGTGGGTAACGGGATTAAATTCAATTTCCAGTTCATGATTTTCAAAATCTCTTCCCACACAGTGCAGGGTAACTTTACGCTCGCCACGCTTCTTTTCAAACATAACCATGCTGCCATCCACACAGCCGGAAATGCCCGTAGTTCCTGATATCATGTTGAATGGGTCAGGGTCTTTAGTCTTGCGAAGATGGTGTACCAATAAAATTGCAATACCAGCTGTGTCTGCAAGCTGTTTTAGCACCGTCAACTCCTTGTAGTCGTTGGCGTAAGCGTTGTCACTAGACTCCTTTCTGATTTTTTGAAGTGTGTCGATGATTATGATTTTTGTGTCAGGATGTGCATTTAGAAAATCCTTAATTTGTTCCTCCAATCCTTCGCCGATCGATTGCGACATCACCGCAAAATGCACATTCGGCGGTGCGTCATCTGTGATATCCAGTAGTCGTGATTGAATCCGCTCGAAGCTGTCCTCCAAGCACAGATAAAGCGCTCCTGCTTGCTCAGAATCAAAGCACAGGAATTTTTCTCCCAGTGCTATGTTTAAGCACATTTGTAGGGAGAGCCACGACTTGCCAACTTTCGGGGCCCCAGCCAAGATGAATAACCCTTTGGACAATAAGTCCTTAACAATAAATTCGATTGGCTTGAGCGGTTGGTTGGTCAGTGTCTGTCCGTCCATTGTTTTTAGTTTTTCCATTTTCGTTTTCCTTCCTTTTATATATTGAGAGAAAACTCTCTATAAAACTATCAACATAAGGACACACGATATATTCCATTAATATAAAATTTTTCAAATAAGAATCCACCGGCATAGCCGGTGGTTTTTCTTATGCGGGCATAGCCCTCTGTTGCTAGCGGCGTCTCAAGACGCATATACGGTCTGACACTTGCGAAAGATTGTTACTTACCACCCGTAAACGGGTCTGTATATTC
>JAVBPL010000088.1:0-6831 GCA_031549645.1 Ruminiclostridium sp.
GCGGAGCAGGCACTGGAAATATCTATATAGAGGGTGTGGAAAAGCTGGGTTCCGCCGAGCACAATGTTATCCCCGACAGAATAGTCGCGGCTACTTATATGTGCATGGGTGCAATAACCCGAGGTGAGCTGGTATTGAAAAACGCTGATTATAAGGATTTAGGAGCCGTGATACCGCTTTTTGAGCAAATGGGCTGTAGTGTTTACACATACGGCGAAAACAGCATATACATAAACGCAAGGAAAAACCTTCATGCCACGCAAACGATACGAACCTCGGCACACCCTGGCTTTCCTACCGATGCACAGCCCATGCTGATGGCGCTTGCATCTACGCTTAAGGGTACAACAGTTTTTGTAGAAACTATATTTGAGAACCGTTTTCGCCATGCCTCGGAGCTTATGAGGCTTGGTGCCAAGATAAGCGTTGAGGGTAAGGTCGCAGTGATTGAGGGTACTGATAAGCTTTCGGGTGCTGATGTAGAGGCGACTGACTTAAGAGGCGGAGCGGCTTTAGTTACTGCTGGACTTTTCGCCGAAGGAACAACAAGAATAACCAAGCTTTCGCACATTGACAGAGGATATGATAATCTCGAATACAATCTGAGAAGCGTTGGTGCAGATATAAAAAGAATATAGCAAACGAAGGGAAGTGGAAAGGGAATGCCAGAATTTAAAAAGCCGAAAAAGAATAAAAGGTATGCCCCACCACCAATTTCACCCGAAAAAAAAGCGGTGGGGCATAGCAGCACAAAGCCACTTCCAAATAAACCCCCGCAAAAGAAATCACAACCTGCACAGACAATTAAAAAGCCTGTTAAAGCTAATAACAGCCATAAACCTCAAAATAAAGGCCGTCAGAAAAAGAAAAATAATAAGCATAAAAATAGCTATGTAATATATTATGCTTTCATAATAATAGTTATTCTGATTGTGGTGTCAATTCTTTCGGTTACTGTTCTTTTCAATGTCGATAATTTTGTTGTCGAGGGCGAAAGTAAGTATTCCGATGAAGAAATAATCGATGCCACAGAGGTTAAACTCGGAGCAAATCTGATTAGAATGGACAGTAAATTATTAGAAAAAAGGATTATCGAAAAGCTTTTATGGATTGATAAGGTTGAAATATCTAAAAGTCTGCCGAGAAGCCTTATAATCAGCATCGAGGAGTCGGTTCCGCTGGCAAACATTCAAATTGAAGAAAACCAAAGCAATTATTATATAATTTCTCAAAGCGGAAGGGTGCTTGAAAAGACAAATGTTTTCGGAAACTGTATTGTGGTAAAGGGTTATGAGCCTGCCGAATGTGAGGTCGGGCAGTATCTGGAAACGAAAAATACGAGAAAGTCGGATTTGCTGTATGAGCTGATTGGACTAATCGAGGAAATTGGCTTGTCGAGAATACTTGAAATCGACATGACCGACCATCTAGATATTATCCTAAATTACGACGGACGTGTAAATATCGTGCTTGGTTCAGGTGCATCGCTTCAAAATAAAATTAGAAGTGCAAACGAAATGCTTAAAACAGAGATTGCAGAAAACGAATCTGGTACGCTGAGGGTTACAAATTTGCAAAAAATAACCTTCCTCCCGTCCCTTGGTAACGAGGATTTCATTGACGACGACATAGTGCCTGATACCGTTCCTGAGACTGAGCTCCCCGAAATAGACTAAATTTACGACATATTAGTATCAATTTTTCAAAGATGTAAGGAATTTTCGAAAAAACTATTGAAATTATTAAATAAATCTGTTACAATTAACTTATGTTTATTTTAATATGATTATATAGTAATGTATTTAATGAAGTATAAAAAGCTGGAGGTAAAAAATGGCAATTTTTTACGATGATGATGATTTTGTTGAAGAGCTAGATGACTTAGAAAACGAGGCCATCTATGATGTTAAGATTAAGGTTTTCGGTATTGGCGGCGGCGGCTGTAATGCTCTTGAGCACATGGCGAGAAAAGGTGTTAAGGGTGTAGAGTATGTTGCTGTAAATACAGACGTTCCTGCACTCCGTTCTAAGGATAAAACTCTGATGAAGCGCCTTCAGATAGGCAAAAAAACCACCAAGGGACGCGGCGCAGGCGGCAACCCCGAGGTAGCGGCTGAATCGGCAAACGAGGACAAGGACGAAATCCAGAAGGTGCTGCAAGGCTCCTCAATGGTGTTTATTTCAGCAGGCATGGGTGGCGGAACTGGAACAGGTGCTGCTCCCGTAATTGCACAGATAGCACAGGAGATGGGTATACTCACAATTGGTATCGTTACCAAGCCCTTCGATTTTGAGCGTGAGCAGAAGATGAACCAGGCACTTAAGGGTATCGCTGAGATGAGAAAGCACGTTGATGCTCTTGTAATCATTCCGAACCAAAGGCTTTTAAAGTTAAATGAGCGCGCTCTCAACTTCAGACAAGCCTTCGCTATGGTAGATGATGTTCTTTATAATGTTGTCAGAAGTATTTCTGAGCTCTTAAATACTACCGCGGTAATGAATATAGACTTCGCTGACTTAAAATCAACCTTAGAGGCGGCTGGTGATGCACATATTGCTATTGGCGTAGGTACAGGTGAAAGCAAGGTTGACGAAGCAGTTCAGAAGATTATCAACTCACCGCTGCTCGAAACCTCAATCTCGAATGCTGGCAAGGTACTCGTAAACGTTGTGATGTCAGAGGATACCTTACTTTATGAGGTTGACGAGGTAATGAACAAGATTACAAGCGTGGCTCATCCTGATGTACAGGTTATTTACGGTGCGGATTATAACAAGGACCTCAAGGATGAAATGATTGTTACTATCATTGCAACCTGCTTCGACACAAGTGACAATGTTACAATCGCAAAGCCAAAGACTCCTGTTGTGGATATGGGCGGAGACGATGATTTCATAAGCACCACCTCAAGCAATGCGTTAGACCAGTTCATAACACAGAACTTGAGTGACGGCTTTGAAGATGACCCCTTCCATGATTTAGACGAGATTTTTAGAAAAAGATAATTACATATAATCCGCCGACCGATTAAAAAGTCGGCGGTTTATTCAATTTTAATGGAAAGGCTGTAACTTCAAATATGGACAAGGTTTTATCCTTCTTTAGAAATAAATGGACCAAGCTGGGTTTTAGTGTTTTGTCAATAGGGTACGGGATTTTTATGGTGTGGATGGCGTGGCTTACGTTTTCATTCTACATTATACCGACAAATCCTGCGGCTTTATTTGTACTGTACTTATTCATAAACGTGATTTTCGGTGTCGCAATGATTTATACCAGAAAGCAAATCATAACGCAGATAGTGGCTCTTTTTCTGCATCCCTGTATTATGGTTACGCTCATTTTTGCTTTTGGAAACTGGTATTTAATTTTACCGCTTTTTGTGGTATCGACAGTTGTTTTCTTTGCGGCAGGCTCGAGTGAGACACTTAAAATAGTACTTGGTACTATATATTTAATTCTCTTTGTTTTGGCTATTTTAGGTTATATGACGCTTCAACAGTTTTCAATTAAAATTATTGATGAATTTTTTAATGTTAACACCGAGACAGAGCTTCGTTCGCCTGATTATTCATACTCGACTGAGGGAAGCTATCGCTTAGTTAAATATATCGACGAGGAGTCGAAGGAAAATCGCACTGTTAACTATTATATAGAGAACGCTCTTGAGGATATAGAGCTGCCATTTGTGAAATGTGAGAAAATTTTCGGTGCTGCATGGGTTTTAACATCAAGATACGAAAAAACAGTCGAGGTTAAGTGGATGTCGGATACCAAGCTTTTAATTGATAATAAGCTTAAAGACGTTTCGGTTATAAGCGAGGCAGATGAAAATGAAGAGGACGATTTTTCGGGTGAAACCGTAATATTTACCTCTCCGCCGCCTGTCACCAAGGCAGAAACAACTCCGATTATATATTAATTAAACGAGAAGGGAATGTTTATATATGGCTAGGCGATTAAGCCTTACAAATAAGAGCTCAAACGAAATATATTTACTTCCCTATCCGAAGAATATATTGACATTTATTAAATATGATTTTACCATGTTTATGGAACGCTGTACTGATATATGCCGTCTATATATGAAAACAGGTATGTACCGCTCAGAAGAAGTAATAGATATTCGTAACTCAATCGGCGGCTGTCATAAATTTGTAGAGCAAAATATCAGAGGCGTATTTGAAAAAGTTGTAATTGACTGTTGGATTGAATATATCTGCCGTTTAAACGAAATCGGTGTGGTTACTTTATGGAATAATTTTATACCTTGCAGAACCGATTTTGAAAAGATTATATTTTCACGTCTTTCAGAATACCGTCATAATCACGCTATTAATCAATGGGTTAATATTTTGAAAATACAGGAATATGCCAAAACAAAGGTTGAATTCGTTTTTGGACAGAAACTAAAAAACACCACCGAGGCTTCCACAAGGTCAAATTACTTCGACCTAATGTTCAATGTGGCGGCAAACGAAATGGGATATGATGTTGGAGATGTAGCTGATAATAAGGTTTACACGCTCGGACGTACTCCAAATTCGCCGTTCATAATGAGCAATATCAGCCGAGAAATAGTGCGTAATATGCTTTCAGACGTAAAGTTTTTTGATGACACCAAGCACAAGGGGCTTAAGGGTGATTTTCTAGCTGACCAAACGGCAATGGATGCCTTTTCGGCGATTAAGGCTTATATCCCTGAGGAAAGCGATCTTGCGCTCGGTACGATGATTAAATCGCTTACCGAAGCACCCCAAAAGGTATATATGCCGACAAGCTTTAAAGCGGTTATTGATCTCGAAATTGACGCAATAATTGAGTCTGATGCCTATTTACAAAGATGTGAGCGTTGCCGTGATTATTATTTGCGTTCTGAAGAATATGATTATGATTATTGTGATAAGGTAAACCGCGAGGGTGTAAGCTGTATCGAGGTTATGAGCCGTGACAGTGAGGCGGCACGAAAGAAGGACAAAACAATTGATGCCGGTCTCCTTTCGCTTCGCTGTGATCAGCTATACAGAGAGATGTCGGCACGGGTTAATGTAGATATTACGCAGCGTGATTTTTCCGATTGGTATAAGTATATGATGCTTATAAGAGACAATGTGCTTAGTGGTGCCGCAACCTTAGAGGATTTCGAGAGTTTTATAGAATATTCACGTTCAATGGCATTTTTACCGCAAGCCCCCCAAAAGGAAAGTATTGAGGATATTTCCGATGAGCCTGTACAAGCTGTTGCTTCGCCGAAACCTGAGAAGGTGCAGTACGATGCACAGGGACGGGAAATCAAGCCCTTTGTTTTTGAAAAGCTTGATAGAAATTCACTCGATAATGATGTGTCGGGAGATTATTTTTCCACCACTTTTGTTAAGAAGCGGACATATTCAGAGCCTGTTCAGCCTGTATATCAAACGCCGCAATCCTCAAAGGTTATCAGGGGTGCAGTGACTCCGCCGGTTTATGACAACAGCTTTATCGAGCCATCGGTGATTATCCCTTACGGCGAAGAGGATAATACCTCTTATGAGGAGAAAAGTATTCCGACCTTTTATAACAGCTTCGAAACCGAAGATGATTTAGAAGATGACATGAAAATTTATACAGTAAAGGAACCTGCTCCTGAAGTAAAAAAAGAATTTGTAAAGGTGTTTGAGCCTGGCGGACGTAAAAAGAAGCGTGGTACTGAAAACCGCGAAGAAGCCCTACCCGATAGCGAAATCAAGCAAATACAGCATATCAAGCCACTTCAAAGCACACAAGCCATTATGCCTGAGAGCAAGCTGGACAGCTTTCTGCATAATAGCTCGCTTGCCGCAGAACGTGAGCACGCAGACCTAATTGAAAAGAAGCGACAGGAACGTGAACGTCAAGCTGATAAGGTAAAGCCAGAATCTAAGGTGACTTATGCTGCCAACTCATACAGAAGTGTAGGTGCAAGTCAAACACCCGCTATTCCTGCACCACCGCCAAAGCATGATGAATTAAAATTTTCACGGACGATAGAAGAACGGAACGAACCTGTTGAGTTTAACGAAATACTTGAAAAGGGCTTTGAACGCAAGGATGGCTTTGAGGAAAGCGAGATACCAACAGATGCTGACGGTGTACCCGTATCGCATAAAACAAAACGGGTAATGGATGCAATTTTTAAGCAGGCTAAGCCTAGCTTGTTTATCAATATCAACAAGGACGAATAAGAATATAACGCTATCATTCATCGAATGATAGCGTTATTTGTATACCGATAGTATATATAATCAAAATATTACAAAATGAATATTATTGATTTGACTTAATTATGCTGTACAGTCTATATCCGCCACTGAGATTGTACACATCAAAGCCGTTTTGAGATAAAATTCGTGCCGCAATATAGCTGCGAAGCCCTGATTGACAGTGAATATATATCGGCTTATTTTTATCAAGCTCTGAAAAATTATCACGCAGCTCATCAAGCTGAAGATTAATAAAGCCGTCAATATGCCCGCGCATATATTCAGTGGGAGTCCGAGTATCAATTAGGGTTATGGAGCCGTCTCGGGGTAAAGTGTCCACATCATGCCAGTGGAAAACCTTAACCTTTTCTGTAACTATATTTTCAGCAACATAACCTGCCATATTTACGGGGTCCTTTGCCGAAGAAAATGGTGGGGCATAACACAGCTCAAGCTCAGCGAGGTCGAACACGGTAAATCCAGCTCGAATAGCGGTAGCAAACACATCTATGCGTTTGTCAACGCCCTTGAAGCCTACTATTTGGGCACCTAGAAGCTTGCCGTTATCAGGACTGAAAATCGTTTTGATAGACATACCCATGCCACCTG
>JAVBPL010000069.1:0-27585 GCA_031549645.1 Ruminiclostridium sp.
CCCCGAATACCGCCCCGATAATCACAATAAGCTTACTTTTTCGTTCCATTACGCCTTTTCCGAAAACTATATACTTCCTATTTCTCATGACGAGGTTGTGCACGGAAAATGCTCTATGCTCGATAAAATGAGCGGACCGAGAGACAAACGCTTTGCTTCATTCAGGACATTCCTTGCATATATGATGATGCACCCAGGTAAGAAGCTAATGTTTATGGGACAAGAATTTGCACAGTTTAAGGAATGGAACTACAAGACAGGACTTGACTGGGATGTGCTGGAGTTTAACGAACATAAACAGCTCAATCTCTTTGTTCAGAGCCTCAATGATTTCTACAAAAACCGTACCGAGCTTTGGGAAAATGACAGCGACTGGAGCGGTTTCAAATGGATAGTCAGCGATGATAACACCAACTCTGTTATTGTGTTCAGACGTATCGACAAATCGGGTAAGGAGCTTATCTGTGTATGTAACTTCCAGCCGAAGCTTCACGAATGTTACAGCTTTGGGGTTCCTTATTATGCCGATTACAAAGAAATTTTTTCAACTGAGGATAAAGTTTTCGGAGGAACCGGAATACAGAATAAGTCACAAACCGCCACACTGGACCCCTTGCACGGCGAACAGTATTCGATAAGTCTGAGACTGGCCCCGATGTCGGCACTCTTTATTGAAGCTGTAAATATCAGAGAACCCCAAAAAGAAGATAAAAGGCCCAAAAAAGCAAAGACTGCTACCTCAAAAAAGAAATAAATCACTATTTATAGAGAAAATGTTATAGGAGGGTTTCTAATGAACCACGTAAAAAAAGAGTGCGTTGCAATGCTGCTTGCCGGAGGGCAAGGCAGTCGTTTATACGCTCTGACTCAAGATATGGCAAAGCCTGCCGTACCTTATGGCGGTAAATACAGAATAATTGATTTTCCGCTTTCAAACTGTGTAAACTCTGGTATTGACACGGTAGGCGTGCTTACCCAGTACCAACCGCTCGTTTTGAACGAGTACATAGGCAACGGACATCCATGGGGCCTTGACCGTGTACACGGCGGAGTTCATGTATTGCCCCCCTATGAAACAGCCAGCGGCAAAAGCTGGTATTCGGGTACTGCAAATGCGATTTATCAAAACATCAGCTTTATCGACCGTTACAGCCCCGACTATGTTGCAGTTTTGTCTGGCGACCATATTTATAAAATGGATTATTCCAAGATGCTTGAGTTCCACAAGAAGAACAATGCAGACGCGACTATTGCGGTGCTTGAGGTTCCGTGGGAGGAGGCTTCACGCTTCGGTATAATGACCGCCGACAGCAACGGACTTATAACTGAGTTCGCCGAAAAGCCGGCAGAGCCTAAATCCAATCTTGCATCAATGGGTGTATACATTTTCACATGGAAAAATTTGAAGGAGCATCTGATTAAGAACGAAAATGACGAGGGCGCTTCAAAGGATTTTGGTAAAAATATAATTCCAGCTATGCTCGAAAAGGGTGATAAGCTTTGCGCCTATCATTTCAATTCATACTGGAAGGATGTCGGTACTATCGACAGTCTCTGGGAAGCTAATATGGATTTACTCAATCCTAATGTTAACCTGGATTTATACGATCACAACTGGCGAATTTATTCAAGAAACCCCGTGATGCCCCCGCATTATGCAGGTGAAAACAGCTTTATAGAGAACTCGATGATTGCAGAGGGCTGTAATATAGAAGGTCATGTTGACTTCTCAATCCTATTCGCAGGCGTTGTAATTGAAGAAGGTGCAACCGTCCGCGATAGTATAATAATGCCGAACACTATTATTAAAAAAGGTGCCTCTATTGAATATTCGATAATCGGTGAGGACTGCGTTATCGGCGAAAACGTTAAGGTTGGTGTACGTCCCGAGACAATCGAGGACAAGGATTCATGGGGTGTTGCGGTAATCGGACACCAGATAAATGTAAATGATAATGCGGTAATCGGGCCAAAAGCAATGATTTCCGAAAATATATGAATAAGGGGGTTTTGATAATATGGCAAACATTGCAAATGTAATGGGTCTGATTTTCGCAAATATGCATGATACCACTATTACAGACTTGACAAAGATGCGTACAATGGGAAGTGTGCCTTTCGGCGCACGTTACAGACTAATAGACTTCCCCCTGTCAAATATGGTGAATTCCGGAATATCGCAGGTGGGAGTTATAACAAAGGCGAATTATCAATCGCTGCTTGACCATTTAGGTTCGGGAAGTGAATGGGATTTAAACAGAAAGAGCGGTGGTCTCCAGCTTCTTCCTCCCTACGGTCATGTAGGCGGGGGACTGTACAGAGGACGGCTTGAGGCTCTCCACGGTGTTGAGAATTACATCAAGCACAACAACGCCGAGTATGTAATAATGACTGACAGCGATATTATAGTAAACCTTGATTTCAAGCCTATACTCGACTTCCATGTTGATAAGGGCGCAGATATTACAGTAGTTTACGGCAGAGGAAATTACACAAACGAACAGCTCCGCTCAAAGACCGTCCTCAGTGTCAACGACGAAGGACAGGTGTATGATGTGCTTATTCGTCCCAACCGCGAGGGTGAATTTAACACCAGTATGAATATGTATCTCATGAGCAAGGAATTTTTACTTAACATAATTACCGAGACAGCATCGAGAAACCTTTACAGCTTTGAGGTTGATATTATTCAGCACAAGGCAAATGAGTATAAAATCTACGGCTACAAATACGACGGATATTATGCGCAAATCGACAGCATCTTAACCTATTTTGAGAGCAATATGGCACTCATGGACCTTGAGCTGCGTAAAACAATATTCCCGTCGGGCAGCCCGATTTATACCAAGGTAAGAGACGAAGCTCCTGCTAAGTATGGCATTGATGCCGAGGTGCACAGCTCTCTCGTTGCGGACGGCTGTATTATCGAAGGCTCGGTTGAAAACTGCGTGCTTTTCAGAGGTGTTCGTATCGGTAAGGGTGCGGTAGTAAAAAACAGCATTCTCATGCAGGACACAGTGGTCGGAGACAAATGCGAGCTTAACTACATCATAGCAGACAAAAACGTAAATATTGGCAGCTACAGAAGTATGTTCGGCACAGCAGATTACCCTGTATTTATCGCTAAAAACGCAAATGTATAAAGAAATATGGGGAGGCTTGCCTTCCCATTTAACTATCTATTAAGGAACGAAATATTAAAGATGAACTACTGTTATCTATGTCCTCGAGAGTGCGGAGTTGACCGACGGCTAAAATCAGGTTTTTGCAAAATGGGCGAAAATCCCGTGATTTCTAAGGTTATGACTCATCACTGGGAGGAACCGCCAATCAGCGGCACAAAAGGTTCGGGCACGATTTTCTTCACAGGCTGCAATCTCGGCTGTGTTTACTGCCAAAATCACGAAATCAGCCTTGAACGCAAGGGCGGAACAGAAATATCTGTCTTTGAATTATGTGATAAGTTTTATCAGCTTGAAGAAATGGGTGTACATAATATAAATCTCGTGACTGGAGTGCATTTTGCTCCCGCAATAATCGAAGCCATTAAAATAGTAAAAAAAGAGGGCTTCACCCTCCCCTTTGTATACAACACCTCAAGCTACGAAAGTATTAAAACACTTAAAATGCTTGAAGGATATATCGATATCTATCTAGCTGATATAAAATATTTTAGCAGTGAGCTTTCCGAAAAATATTCAAAAGCACCCAATTATTTTAATGCGGCATCTAAAGCCGTTCTCGAAATGGCACATCAAAGAAACGAGAATACTTACGACGAAAACGGAATAATGCAAAAAGGTATGCTTATCAGGCATCTTGTGCTTCCCTCCTGCCGCCACGACAGTCTGCGTATTCTCGACTGGATAAAGTACAATGTCCCCGAAATACCCGTGAGCCTAATGGCACAGTATATCCCTATGAACGATAAGTTCAAGGAGCTTTCACGAAAGGTCACAAGCTTTGAATATCAATCTGTTGTAAATTACTTTTTTGAGCTAAACCTGAAAGAAGGCTTTATGCAGGACAGAAACTCTGCGGAGGAAAAGTATGTGCCGGAGTTTTAGAAAGGAAAAATACTATGCTTTGTGAAAGCTGTGGATTTAAGAACGACGATAAGAACAAAACCTGTATTAGCTGCGGTAAAATAATTACAACACCAGTACTTAGCGATGAGGAACGGCGGGCAAAAATAGATGGTTTATCAGACAAATACGATAGCTTTGTAACATCAAAATTTGATAAAATAATGAAGTGGGTTTTCTTTGCACTAGCCGCCTTAATGCTTGTTGTTAATATCATCTTCAAGGTACATGTTTTTTTTATAATCGTTTTGTTAGTTGTACCTATTGTTATGGGAATTGGAGTGGGTTATCCTAAATTTATGTGGAAACAGAATATGAAACATTATAAATGGGTATTTGACAATGCCGACGACTTAATACCCAGCCAGTTTTCGTATATCATGCGTAGAGTTGGCTTTTGCATATATCTTGTGCTTATTATTATCCTTGAGGTTACACTCTTAATCAGTCAATAATCGTATACGCTGACAGAAGCTGCTTTATCTTTCCTGACATACCGAGGTTTGTGAAGAAATACCGCCCGACAAAATAAAGCAAAACAAACGTAAAAACCATATATAAAAATTCTAAAAAAATATTTTCTACTCCCATATTAGAATAAAGCATATTTAATAAAGCGATAACCAGTATTAAAAGCACAAGCTCAATGTTATAAAGCTTTGAAATCTTAAGGCAGGTTCTTAACCTGTTCGGGATATTATTAATCTCATTCTCTCCCTCTACAGGAGATTTTTTTTTGCAAAAATAGTACCACTTATAACCCGATTTTATATGAAAAAGGTCGCTCTGCTTGCGAATTTCCGCAAGCTCCCAGCCTATATCCGCAAATTGCTCGATATAAAGGATTTCGTCCTGCTCTTTGAGCCTCATGCAGTCCATTCGATAGACATATTCATCGGGAGCACAAGCTTCAAAAGTAAAATTTCCCCCAGACCTACCGATAAGCCTGTACCCATTCCGATGCTCGGCTTCTATAAATGACTGTTCTTCAACAAAATCGCATAAATCAAAATGCTTTTTAAGCTTAATCTGTTCCACATAACACCTCATTTTTCTTACCACAAGTATAACAGCTAAGTGCGTAAAAGTCAAATAAAGCCTATGAAAATTAATTCATAAGCTTTATTCATACGGAGGTATGACAATTAAAGAATTATGCAGATTAAGCCGTTACAGCCGTCGTTGATTATTCTCTGGATAGTTTCCTGGAGCTTTATCCTTGCGTCCTGTGGCATACGGTAAAGCTTGTTGTGAAGCCCTTCATTAACTAGAGAATGAAGCGATTTTCCGAATATATTGCTCTCCCAAATCTTAGCGGGATTTTCCTCAAACTCCTTGAGTAGATAAAGAATAAGCTCCTCGCTCTGTCTCTCCGAGCCTACGATTGGCGAAACCTCGGTGGTGATATTTGCCGCCATCATGTGAATAGATGGTGCCGCAGCCTTGAGCCTTACGCCGTATTTTCCACCCTGCTTTACGATTTCGGGTTCATCGAGTGTCAGCTCATCAATGCTAGGCATAACTATGCCATAACCTGTCGCCTGAACCTCGTCGAGGGCACTCTTAACCTTTTCGTACTTTTTCTTAATCATCGCAAGCTCTATCATGCAAGGCATCAAATCGCTCTCGTCCTTGATGTCTAACCCAGTGGTCTCACCGAGTATATTATAAAACAGCTCATTCTTAAGATTTACACCGATGAAGCCTGCACCCTTGCCGAGACTTACGTTTTCCACGCTGCATGAGCTTACATATTCGCAGTCGGTAAGTTTACAGGATACCGTCTGCACCTCTCCGATGTTCTTAATATTAGCGGCAGAGTCTTTTAATGCGGTGAAAATTTCGTTTTTCAGCCAGTGCCCTTTTTCAAGAACGGTAAGCCATTTTGGAATTTTTATGTTAATTTCCTTAACAGGAAACTGAAGAAGAATTTCAGTTAATAAATTTTTGATTACATTCTCGTCAATCTCAAGGCAGTTCAGCGGAATAACGGGTTTTCCGTATTTTTTAGCCATGTCCTCAGCGAGAGCACGGGTTTCGGGGCTGTTAGGAGAGCTGCTGTTTAAGATGATTATATACGGCTTTTTTATAGCTTCAAGCTCGTCAATAACCCTTTCCTCAACCTCCTCATATTCCCCACGGGGTATATCTGTAATACTGCCGTCAGTAGTGATTACAAGCCCTATTGTTGAATGTTCGTTTATGACCTTCTGGGTGCCTACCTCTGCCGCCATATTAAACGGAACCTCGGTATCGAACCATGGTGTCATAACCATTCTAGGCATCTCGTTTTCGATGTAGCCGATTGCGCTTGGTACAATGTAGCCCACACAGTCAATTAGGCGTACATTCATGCTTACATTGCCTTCAAGCTCAATCGAGATTGCTTCTTCGGGGATAAACTTCGGCTCGGTTGTCATAATTGTTTTTCCAGCCGCCGCCTGTGGAAGCTCATCAATAGCCCTCTCCTTGCGGAATTCACTGTCAATGTTCGGAATTACGAGGTTTTGCATGAATTTTGAAATAAAAGTGGATTTACCTGTGCGGACAGGGCCAACGACACCTATGTAAATATTTCCGTCCGTTCTCTCCGCAATATCCTGATAAATTGTTTTTGTCATCAATCTGTTCCTCCGCTCTAAACTATGGGAATTAAAAGCATACAGGGGTCTTCCACCTTGTCGCTTTCAAGGTCATTTTCGGCAGCGATTGCGTCCGCACTGGTGTTGTAGCGTTTCGCAATGTTCCAAATATCCTCATTACGGTCTGCAAAATACAGCTTTAATGCGTAATCGGTATTCTTTACCTTCGGTTTATCCTCATTAACTGCGATATCACGAATTATATTAACCGTATTTATATGATAAAGGCAGCCAGAGAAGTCTAGGTTAACCCGTATATCAATGTGATTGTCACCCGTAATGCTATAAGTTACATGAGTCACCTGAACATCGGGGTCAATCGTATAATCAGTACCTAAATCGGGCACCTCTGTTACGATTTCAAACGGCTCATTCTTCTCAATAAACACAGGAACTCCGCTGTCAAGCTTGCCGATAACCTGCATATTAACCTGACCTGTCAGCACCAGCTCGTTATTACCCCGTCCCCTGCACAGAACATTCGTGACATCAGCACGAGCATCATACACCTCTGTGAGATTTCCCTCGGTGAAATCAATGCCGCTCTTGATAAATAGCTGCTGTGCGATAATCTGAGGAATTGACTCTGCTTTGATGCTGGCAACCGCATAGCTTGTTTCATAATCGGTCGAGTATATATCGCTAAGGAGCGAGATATTGCTCTCAAGATGTGCCGTTACATTGCACTCAACTGTTAAATCGCAGGCGAAAATTCTACTTTCGCCGACATCGTTCGGCTTAACCTCAAGGTCGCAGTCCATAACCTTCAAATTTATATAGCAGATATGCTTGTCGCTAACACCCTCAAGGTCGATTATCTGGCTTAAAGGAACGGTAGCTTCCATTATTTCGGTCTCATTCTCGTCCTCGTCGTCCTTATTTGTAAGATAGAGCGCCTTAATCTGTGCCTCACCCTTGATAACCACCTTGTTTGCGATAACCTTGAAGTCGGTTACAGCAACGCTTGTGTCATGATGAATGATGCTTGTGTTACCCGATTTGCTGACACCAGTTTCGATATCCTCACGGGTTACGAACTGCTGCGATGCCATCAGCTTCTCGCCGCAGTAGTCGATTGCGGTTTTTCTGCTCTCGGTTTTCATGCCCTCGGCGCCTGTAATAACCTCAGCTTTTTTACAAGCGGTTACCTTCACCTTGCAGCTTATGGCGCCCCTTACGTCAATTCGGCGTCCGCTGATTGCACGGCAGTTGCAGTAGTCGGTTTTGGGGATAATGCATACATTTGCGTTCTCAACATTCTTCATCAGGTCGATTGTCTTTGAATAAGTATAACGCTGCTCTATGCAGTTTATGCGATTGCTGTTTGCACCAAGATAAAGCACCTTGATGTATACAACTCCGTCGCAAAATAGCTGCGAGCCCGAAATGCTGTATGAAACAACCGATGGTGTAAGTGTGCATTTCAGCACCTTGAAGATGTCGGGGTAATAATCAGGAAGCACATAATCAAATTCTACTCCCTGCTCCGCCTGCCCGTCGTAAATTACCTCACTAAGGTAAACAGGCTCTTTATTAAGCTTTAAATCCATAGTATACCTCCGTATTTAGTTTGTCTACACAAAATATATGTCGGGGTTGTACGATATATGACAGCGAAATAAAAAAATCTGCAACACCTTAAAAAATAAGGTATTGCAGATTTAATACATTCCCCCATCTAAGCCTATAACCTGTCCAGTCATAAACTCCGCTTCGGTTATATACCTTGCGGCGGCAGATACATCTTCAGGCTTACCGAGTTTATTTAGTGCTGTGTTCGCTTTTAATTCCTCCAGCTCCTCGGCGGTCAAATGACTGTTCATCTTCCCCTCAATTACACCAGGTGCAATGCAGTTAACCCTAACCCCCGATAAACCGACCTCTTTAGCCAGTGCCATTGTGAAGCCAATCAACCCCGCCTTCGCCGCCGAATAATGCACCTCGCACGAGGCACCTATTCTCCCCCAGATAGACGAGATATTTATGATATTTCCACACTTCTTGTTTATCATATATGGCAGCACAGCTTTAGTTATATAAAACGCACCGTTTAAATGTACATCAAGCATCTTTAGCCATTCATCATCGGTAATATCGGTGAAAAGCTTAATCTGTGAAATTCCAGCATTATTTATCAGCAAATCGCAGCCGTCAATCTGTCTCACTAAGTCCTTAACCGCCTTACTGTCGGTAATGTCGCACTGATAGATGTTAACACCCAAATCCGACTTTAATTTTTCTGCTCCAGCTTTATCATTCAGATATGTTAAATTAACTTCATAATCTCTCGAAAATTCTTTAACTAAGGCGGCACCGATAGTGCCGGTACCGCCTGTTACAATCGCCTTTTTTTTCATTTAATTCTTATTTGCCCTCTAAAATAATCTTCTCTCCGTCGGACTTAAGGGTGATTTTTCCGAGCCCCTTTTCACCCTTTTCGATAATCAGGCTTGCAACCTCGTCCTCAACCTCTTTTCGGATAACACGACGTAAATCACGACCACCGTACTTTCCGCCGTAAGCCTTCTGAGCTATATAAGCACATACTGAATTCTCAATTCCGATTTCGATATTCTTTTCCTTAAGCGGTGCCTCCATCTCACGGAGCATTAACTCTGCGATTTTCTGATACGCTTCCTCTGAAAGCGGCTCAAACACCACAACCTCATCAACACGGCTCATAAATTCGGGACGTAAAAATTCCTTTAAGGCTTTTGTAGCCTTTTCCTTCGAGATTTCTCCCGCTGTCTTTTCAAAACCTACGCCAACACTTTTATCAGTTGAACCCGCATTCGAGGTCATACAAATAACAGTGTTTTCGAAGTTTACAGATCGTCCGTGAGCATCGTTAACCTTACCCTCGTCAAGAATTTGAAGCAGTATGTTCATAACGTCGGGATGTGCTTTTTCTATCTCATCAAAAAGCACTACAGAATACGGTTTTCTACGAACCTTCTCGGTAAGCTGCCCAGCCTCATCATAACCCACATATCCTGGAGGCGAGCCTATAATTCTCGAAATACTGTGCTTTTCCATAAATTCCGACATATCAAGTCTGATAAGCGGGTCAACAGAGTTGAAAAGCTCGTTTGCGAGAACCTTTACAAGTTCAGTTTTACCGACACCAGTAGGTCCCACGAATATAAATGAAGCAGGTCTACGCCTTGAATTTAACTGAACTCTCGAGCGCTTAATCGCCTGTGCCACAAGCTCGCAAGCCTTATCCTGTCCAATAATCTTGGCCTTAAGCTTATCTTCGAGCCCCCCGATTTTCTGAAACTCAGTTTCCATAATCTTCGCAGCCGGTATTCCTGTCCACATCTCGATTACATTAGAAACATCAACATCGGTTACATGGATATTCGTAACCAGCGGTTCAAGCACCACCACCCGCTCCTCATGTCTTGCAAGCTCGGTCTTTATTTCCGCAATTTTAGCGTAATCTATTTCCTCGCCGCTTTCCATTATGCTTTTTTCCTCGGCTTCAAGCTCGGCAATTTCCTTCTTTAGCTTCTCATATTCGGCTAAATCTGTGCTTTTGATGCTTGCACAGGCAGCAGCCTCGTCAAGCAGGTCGATAGCCTTGTCGGGCAAAAAGCGATCGTTGATAAATCTTTCGGAAAGAATAGCACATGAACGCAAAATTTCATCTGAAACTATTATTTTATGATGCTGTTCATAATATTTTTTAATACCCTTTAGAAGCTCAATTGTATCCTCAATAGTCGGTTCGTTTACTGTAACAGGCTGAAAACGGCGTTCAAGTGCAGAATCCTTTTCGATATACTTGCGATATTCGCCGAAAGTCGTAGCACCGATAACCTGCATATCACCTCTTGAAAGTGCAGGTTTAAACATATTTGCGGCGTTCATGGTACCCTCGCTGTCACCTGTGCCGACTAAATTATGCACCTCGTCGATAAAAAGAAGAATATTTCCCGCCTGCTTAATCTCATCTATCAATGACTTAACACGGCTCTCGAACTGTCCCCTGAACTGCGTGCCAGCCACTAGCACTGTCAAATCCAGCAGATACAGCTCCTTGCCTTGTAAACGAAACGGAACATTTCCTGCAACCAGTCTCTGTGCAATTGCTTCAGCAATAGCAGTCTTTCCGACACCTGGTTCACCGATAAGGCAAGGATTGTTCTTTGTGCGGCGGGAAAGAATTTGTGTCACACGCTCTATTTCCTTGTCTCGGCCTATGATATTATCAAGCTCTCCGCGTCTGGCCCTGTCGTTTAGGTTTGTACAGAAGGTGTCGAGAAACTTGTGCTTTTTGTTCTCCTTTTGAGGTTTATTCTTGATTTTCTCGTTTTTCTTATGTTTGTCGGTATTAGGCTCGGAGCTGTCCTTCGGGATATCACCCTTGAAAAGGTTTTGCAAAAACTGAGGCATAGTACCTGCGCCGCCAAGCTTAAAGCCGTCAACGTCATCATCAGTGTCCTCGTCGGAAATTAAATCGTCGTCCTCGTCTATCTCGTCATCACCGAAAATAGCCTTATAGCTCTCTTCAAAATCATCTTCGGAAATTCCCATCTGCTTTATATATTCGCTAACCTGCGGAACACCGAGTTCCTTTGCACAAATAAGGCATAAGCCCTCATTACGTTTTTCATCACCCTGCATCGTTGTTATGAACACAACGGCTGCCCGCTTTCTACATTTACTGCAAACCATACCCTGTCGTCCTTCCTTTTTTGAAATGTCTACAACATTAGATTTAATATCTCTAGATTATATATATATTTAAAAATTAATGTGCTGTCTATTGTTACTGTATTTAACAAAATAATAGTATTCCCTGTCAGAGAAATAATTATGTGAATTACCACACATACGATGACAATAATTATAACGCCCTCAAGAATACCGACTACCGCACCGAAAAATGAATTTATTTTACCGATAACAGGTATTCTGTTCACAATCTTTAAGCATCTTGCTATAATCGAAAGAAGCACTGCGCAAACAGTAAAAATTAATATAAACACTACTGCATGAAGCGGCGAGATTATCAGCGGCTTCACAAAGCTCTCCATCATAGAAGCAGCTATATCGTCCGAGCTAGTCTCAATTACTGTGCAGATTAAGCCTGATACATAATCCTCGTTGGAGGAGCCACCGTTTAAGAATGGGGCAATTTCCGAAATGTTTTCGGCTATACTTACGAGATTGCCGTAACCCGTTTCGCTTTTCATGGTATGTGAAAGGGTTTTTGCTAATACAACTGTACCTATATCATGCTTGTCAAGCTCTGACGGCATGATGTTAACCTTACCGATATTAATTTTTGAAAAATCAAATTCGTCATTAATACCAAAAAAGGATAAATCAATATCCGAAATCCCCGTTTTACTGAAATCCACACTTGACAAATCGAGGGTAATTTTACCCGCTGAATCAAGCTCAGTATTAAGCTCGCTTATCGACATTCCGTTAATAAGTATCTGACTAGTATCTGCCTCCGAAAGCTTAAGTAACGCATTATCTCCGCCGAGGTCGTCAATCCCGTTATTTATGTACTCTGTAACCTGATCATCAATAAAATTGTCGTAAATAATGTTTGTTACTGTATCACTTGTATAAAGTGCAACGAAAAACGAAACAGCAATAGCGACAAACCCAACAATTACAGATACAAATCCCCTTTTGTAGCATCTAAAGGTAACTGCAAGAAGTATAGCCAAAATAAGTAAATCATAGAACCAAAAAAATTGTGTTCCCATGCAAATATCAATATCCTTTCATTAAAACTCTACGCAAACCACTTCCTCGTATCCGAGGAGAAGTATCTTGTTATCAACTCTTACAAAGTTCTCAAACTCCTCATCAAGCGATTTTGAGTTTGTAATTTCTAGAAATTTATCGTAAGCGATTAATTCGTGTCCCTCCAAAGTATACACCAAACCGTTTGAAATTTCAACCTTTTTTATTGTGTCAATATCGTCCTTTATAGAAATCATTGCCGCTGTCGAGTCGAACGAAACAAGCGAGGTTTTGCCTGTTACGTAATCAGAAAGCACAAGCACCGTAAAATCCCAACCCAAAACAGGCTTTTGAAGTGTTCCAGTATTGAAGCTATAGCTGCCTAGCAGTGTTCCTTCAACCGAAAGGGATACTAACATATTATCGCATATTATATTGACACCGCTTGCACCTTCTGAAATAAGCAGTGCCAGTGAATTTGAGGGTAGGGTGTATTTCCAAACCTGGTCGTCCTTTCGGTCATATTTTAAGCGATAAACATAGCTCGCAATATCCCCATCCATTACATTCGTTGTCGCAATATATATTTCGTCGCTCTGGCTGCCGAAAATTACCGAGTTAATCTTTTCGTCGCCAAAACGCTTAGTGTACTTCCATTTGCCGTTCCCATCGTAAATATATAGTATGTTTGAGTAGAGCGTGGAAGTAGTAATCACCGCTACTGTGTCGTTTGCGCCAAGAGAGGCTGACACGATTTTTTCGTCAAGCTCAATCTTGTATAGCTGGCTTGTTTTATTATAAAGTGAGAATTCATGGGCGTTTTGATTATATAGAAGTATACGGCGATCAGAGGTTTTCTGTACCGGATTCGAATAACCGTGCGGTAAAGCATAAACCTGACTTCCGTCCGAGGTATATGTGTATAAATATGTATCTGTAAGAAGTGTAAAATTCGTTCCAAATTTCGAAAGTGAATATGTTGCGCTTCCTGGCAGCTTCACGGGAAATCCGACGGAGCTTGAGGTTTTAGTACCGATTTTTGAGCCGATACCTCTGAGCGGTTCAAAAATGGTCTCAGCGTTAAACCATATTAGAAGTATACCGAAAAGTATGAGAGAAAAAGCAAGAATTTTGTAAATGAAATTTCTTCTCTGTTTCTTTTTTCGGTATGCGGTCATATCGTTAGGATTTACTGCCATTTTCTCACATCCTTAATATATTATTTTATTCAGGTATAAGCCATCGGGTGGAATAGTTTTTCCAGCTATTTCACGCTTTCCAGTTTTTAATGCCTTGATTATATCTTCACCTGTGCGTTTCCCCTCCGAGACATAAATAAGCGTACCTACTAAAATTCGCACCATATTATGAAGAAAACCCGTTCCAGATATATAAAAATCATCGTAGCTTCCGTTTTCTATAACCTTAAAATCCGTTACTTTTCTTACAGTAGATTTTAGATGCACCTTAGCCTCTGCCTTGCAAAAAGCACCGAAATCATGTTCGCCTATAAATAAGCCCGCTACTTCATTCATTAACGATACATTAAGCGGCAGCCTGTACCTTAGGGCAAGCCCTGCGGCGAAAACATCATCAACCTCACTGATATAAACCCTATAAAGATATTCCTTACCCTTAGCATCATATCTTGCATGAAAATTAATATCAGCTTCTTCACACGAATGAACTGCTATATCTTTCGGAAGGATTGCGTTAAGTGCCGCCATAAGTCCATCTGTCGGGATACTATTTTTTATATGTGTATTAAAGCAAAACTGCCTTGCATGAACTCCCGCATCTGTTCTCGAACAGCCAATTACTTCCGCTTTTTCGGAGAGTATTCTAAGCAACGCATTTTCCAGCTCACCCTGTATGGTAATTGAATTCGGCTGTATCTGAAAACCGTGATAATTGCTGCCTTTATATGAAATGATAAATTTTAAGTTTCTCATCAGAATACAAAATTATTGACAATTACAAGTCCTAACACCGTTAAAACAAGCCCTGTCGCCATATAGTCGAGTGCGCTTGATTTTAGCTGCTTTAACCTTGTTCTTCCCTCGCCGCCTCTGTAACAGCGACATTCCATTGCCAGTGCAAGCTCATTGGCACGTTTAAATGCCGAAATGAAAAGCGGAATTAATATTGGCACTAAAGCCCTCGCCTTTTGCATCAGGTTCCCAGAGTCAAGGTTTGCGCCTCTTGCCTTTTGCGCTGCCATAATCTTATCGGTTTCTTCGATAAGTGTCGGAATAAATCTTAGTGCAATAGTCATCATCATCGCAAGCTCATGAACGGGCAGATGCAGCTTCTTAAGCGGCGAAAACAGGCTCTCGATTGCATCTGTCAGCATAATGGGAGACGTCGTATAGGTAAGCAGCGACATTCCGATAATCAGCGTAACTATCCTGATTATCATGAAAATCATTGTTCTCATACCCTCGTGATAAATCGTAATAAACGACCAGCTAAACAGTACACTTTCGCCCTTAATAAAAAACAGATTTAAGATACCTGTAAATAATATTAAAGGTAATATGGGCTTAATGCTTTTTAAAATCAACCTGAACTGTATCCCCGAAACGCCATAAACCATAAGGATAAAAACCGTAGCCAAGGCTAGTCCGACAAAATTCTGCGCAATGAAAAGCATTGCGACAAAAAATATGTCAAGAACAATCTTGAAACGGCTGTCCATTTTATGAATTATAGAATTGCCTGGGAAATATTGACCTATTGTGATATCTTTAAGCATGTTTTAAGATTTATCCTTTACTTAACTTCGACATTATTCTTTCTTTTGCGCGCTCTATTGTGTAGATATCGTCGCCTAAATCGGCACCTTTATTTTTTAACATAACTGCAAGCTTTGTTATCTGCGGTACATCAAGACCTATAGCTTCGATTTCCGCCGCATGAGAGAAAACTGCATCGGTTTCCTCAAAAAAATGCACCCTACCTTTATTCATTACAAGCACCTTGTCGGCGTATTTAACTATATCCTCCATTGAGTGAGAGACAAGAATAATCGTAACATCTGAGCTTTCATGATACTGCTTAATCTTCGTCAGAACCTTGTCTCTTCCGTGAGGGTCAAGTCCTGCCGCCGGCTCGTCGAGTATCAATATTTTCGGCTCCATTGCGATAACTCCAGCAAGTGCCACTCGCCTTTTCTGCCCGCCCGATAAATCGAAGGGCGAGCGTTCAAGCCACGAATTATGAACACCCATATATACAGCCGCGCTCTCGACACGAAGCTTAATTTCCTCATCTGAAAGCCCCATATTCTTCGGTCCAAAGGCTATATCCTTGAAAACTGTTTCCTCAAAAAGCTGATGCTCCGAGTACTGAAAAACGAGACCTACCTCGAAACGGATATCTCTTATATTAACGCTTTTGTCCCAGATGTTCCGCTCATTTATTATAACATCACCATGAGTTTGCTTAAGCAATCCGTTCAGGTGCTGTATTAATGTGGATTTACCGCTGCCCGTGTGTCCGATTACACCGATAAATTCACCTTTTTTTATAGTTATATTTACGTCATCAACAGCCGTCACCTCAAATGGGGTACCTACGCTGTATTTATAACTTAAATTCTTCGTTTCAACTGCATTCATTTGAATAATTTAATTAACTCCTCTGCACATTCAGTCTCGGTGATTATATCATCGGGAAGTTCAATTCCTTCTTTTCTAAGCAGATAGGCAAGCTCTGTCACCTGCGGCACGTCAAGCCCGACATCCTTCAGCCTTTCGACCTCCTTGAAAATTTTCTTCGGTACATCGTCCATTATTATTCTGCCTTTATCCATAACAATTACACGCTCGGCTTCTGTGGCTTCCTCCATATAGTGGGTGATTAATATTACTGTTATGCCCTTTTCCTCGTTCAGCTTTTTTATGGTTTTCATGACCTCCTTGCGTCCCTTAGGGTCAAGCATAGCAGTCGGTTCGTCAAGAACGATACATTCGGGTTCCATTGCGATTACACCAGCAATTGCCACTCTTTGCTTCTGTCCGCCTGATAACTGATGCGGTGCGTGCTTACGAAATTTATATATATCCACGAGATTCATGGCGTTGTCAATTCTGGTGCGTATTTCTGCTGGCGGCACACCCAAATTCTCAAGTGCGAAGGCCACGTCCTCCTCCACAATAGTAGCGACAATTTGATTATCAGGATTTTGAAAAACCATTCCGACAGTCTGTCTGATTTCGTAGATTTTATCCTCGTCAGAAACATCAATGCCGTTTACAAGCACCTTGCCTGAGGTTGGTGCCAGTATCCCGTTAAACTGCTTCGACAGCGTAGATTTGCCGCTGCCGTTATGTCCGAGTATAGCCAGAAACTGCCCCTTAGGAACGGTCAGATTTATGTCAAAAAGGACAGGGGTTCGTTCGCTGACTTCACCCTTGTCGTTATATATCTGATATTCAAAATATAGATTTTCTGTTTCTATAATATTCAAATTTTTCTCTCCTAGCTGTTAAAAAGCATCATCGCCGTATTCCCACATGGTATTGCAAGTCCTGTTTCTTTTACTCGCAGTCCTATTTCCTCTGCGGAAATTTCAACCTTATATTTTTGCCCTACAGTCATCTTTAGTAAATATGCCATTACTGACGGCGATAAACCAGTCGTGTAGCTGTTTAAAATCAAAAACAGCGGCTTATCTGACAAAACCTCAGTGCATTTCACCATAAGCTCATAAATCGAATCCTCAAGCCGCCACATCTCACCGTTAGTTCCCCGTCCGTAGCTTGGGGGGTCAAGAATTATCGCATCATAACGGTTTCCACGCTTAATCTCACGGCTTAGGAATTTCATTGCGTCGTCAATTATCCATCTGATAGGCTTGTCCGAAAGCCCCGAAAGCTTTGCGTTGGTTTTTGCCCACTCAACCATTCCCTTAACAGCATCGAGGTGGCAAACCCTTGCACCTGCATTAGCACAAGCAAGCGTTGCACCGCCAGTATATGCGAAAAGATTTAATACATTTACCTCTCTGCCTGCACCTCTAATTAATCTATCACATAAATCCCAGTTTACAGCCTGTTCAGGGAATAAACCCGTATGCTTAAAGCCTGTGGGCTTTACCATAAAGGTTAAGTCCTTGTAGCTTATATTCCAGCTTTCAGGAAGCCTTTTTCTATACTCCCATTCACCGCCGCCCGCACTGCTTCTGATATATCTTGCGTCTGCCGATTTCCACTCAGGACTCAGCTCTGGATTTTCCCATATAATCTGGGGATCGGGGCGAATAAGCTTAATATCACCCCAGCTCTCCAGCCGTTCACCCTTTGATGCATCATATAAGCAGTAATCCTTTTCAGACCATAAATCTGCAATTCTCATTTATTATAAGACCTTTTCAATTGATTTAACTATCTCGTCAACCCATTTGTTAACCTTTTCTTCGCTCTTGCCTTCAATCATAACACGGATTAAGGGCTCGGTGCCGCTTGCACGAACTAAAACTCTGCCATCAGCTCCGAAATCAGCCTCGGCAGCCTTAATCATATCCATTATAACCGTATTCTGTTTCCAGCTTTTATGAAGCTCGCTGCTGACCTTAAGCCCTTTAAGGCACTGCGGATAATCTTTAATATCCTCGGTTAACGCAGCTAATGTTCTGCCCGTCTTTTTTAGCAGTGCTAGTAGCTGAACCGCTGTAAGCTGTCCGTCACCTGTCGTCGCATAATCAAAGAATATAATATGCCCAGATTGCTCGCCGCCTATGCAGTAGCCCTTTTCGAGCATCTCTTCTAAAACATATCTGTCCCCTACTACTGTGCAAACGGTATTGATGTCATTCTCCTTCATATACTGGTGAAAACCGAGATTGCTCATTACAGTTACAACAGCGGTATTTTGTTTCAAAACACCCTCAGCCTTCATCTGACGTGACATTATGGCAATAAGCCTGTCGCCGTCAACTATCTTTCCATTTCCGTCAACCGCAAGACAGCGGTCAGCGTCTCCATCAAAGGCAACAGCTAAATCATAGCTGCCTTCCTTTGCCAAGCTGCAAAGCTTGTCAACGTGGGTTGAGCCGCAGTTTTCATTTATATTGCAGCCATCTGGATTGTCAGCTATGTAAGTACATTCGGCTCCGAGACCTGTGAAAATCTCTCTCGCTGTTTTAGATGCACTGCCGTTTGAGCAGTCGATTAAAACCTTGAGTCCGTCAAAACGACAGCTTGTAGTGCTTTTAATATGCTTTATATAGTCATCGGCAGCATTTTGGAATGTAGATATTCTTCCAATTTCGATACCGCTTTTTAAAACTATTTTTTCTGGTGTATCAAGAACAAGACTTTCAATCTCCTCCTCTAGCTCGTCAGGAAGCTTGAAGCCGTTGCCGCCGATAAGCTTAATTCCGTTATATTCTACCGTGTTATGCGATGCCGAAATCATTACTCCTGCATCGGCATTATATTCCTTAACAAGATATGCTACAGCTGGTGTAGGAACTACACCTAGAAGTGAAACATCAACACCGACTGAGGTTATACCGGCAATTAATGCCGCTTCTAATGCATCAGATGATATTCTTGTGTCCTTCCCGATTAAGATATTCGGTTTTTTACTTCGCTCGTGCATTGTAAGAACGATTGCCGCCGCTCTGCCTATGTTCATTACCAGCTCACAGGTTAATTCCGTAATCGCAACGCCTCTTGCACCATCTGTTCCGAATAATCTACCCATATTAAATCCCCATTTCCTCTTGAGCCTGGCATGTCGCCTTTGGCGGACAAGCCAGGCTGGTGTTTAAAAATTTTTTAGTCCAGCGACTGCTGACCTAATTGTTCTATGCCAAGATGCTTATACGCAAGTGCAGTAGCCATTCTTCCTCTTGGTGTTCGTGCCACGAAGCCGAGCTGCATTAAAAAAGGCTCGCATACATCTTCAAGTGTTACAGCTTCCTCACCAAGTGCCGAGGCTAAGGTTTCAAGACCGACAGGCCCGCCGTTGTAGCCCTTTATTATCATTTGTAAAAAACGCTTATCAAGGCTGTCTAAACCTAGGGTGTCTATTTCAAGCCTGTCTAATGCTATTTTCGCCATGTCGTGATTAATCTTGCCGTCACCCAGTACCTCTGCAAAGTCTCGAACCCTTTTTAAAAGCCTGTTTGCTATACGAGGTGTCCCTCTTGAGCGATGCGCAAGCTCTAAAGCCCCGTCCTTTGTAGTGGGAATAGCCAGTATTACCGACGAACGAAGTATAATATCGCACAGCTGCTGTTCGTTATAAAGCTCTAATCTGAAAATACAGCCGAAACGGTCTCTGAGCGGTCCTGTAAGCTGCCCCGCTCGGGTTGTAGCACCAATCAAAGTAAACTTCGGTAAATCAATCCTTATCGACTGTGCCGAAGGCCCTTTTCCTATAATTATATCAAGAACAAAGTCCTCCATAGCAGGATAAAGAACCTCCTCAACCTGCCTTGATAGCCTATGTATTTCGTCAATAAAGAGCACATCGCCGTTTTGAAGATTAGTTAATAAAGCCGCTAAATCGCCTGGCTTCTCGATTGCAGGACCTGAGGTGGTCTTAATATTTACACCCAGCTCATTTGCGATGATCGTAGCAAGCGTAGTCTTTCCAAGTCCAGGAGGACCGTAGAGCAAAACATGGTCGAGGTTCTCGCCCCTCGCCTTAGTCGCCTCGATAAATACGCGCAAATTCTCCTTAACCTTATCCTGTCCGATGTATTCGTTCAAGGTTTTAGGGCGAAGTGAATATTCTAAATCTATGTCCTCTATATTATATTCAGGTTCGACAATTCTGTTATTTATTTCCTCGTTATCCAGGTTATTCTTATTAAAGCTGTTTTCTATCAAAGCTTGCCGCCTTTCTGACCTTTATGCTAGACGTTTTAAAGCCGTTTTTATCATTTCAGGGGTTGCAGTATCTGGAGCAATTCCCTCAAGAGCCTTTGCCGCCTGTGCCGACGAGAAACCTAGCACCACGAGAGCCGAAATTGCTTCTGCGGCATTATTACCTTTTGGTGTGGTACCTGTGGCTTTAACAAACTCCTCGGTTGTAAAGCTGCTCTGCTTATCGATTTTATCCTTAAGCTCGAGTATAATCCTCTGGGCAATCTTAGCTCCAATCCCAGGCGAACGTGTTAACACCTTGCTGTCGCCTGTCGCCACAGATAATGCGAAGCCCTGCGGTGACAAATCAGAAAGTATGGATAACGCCGCCTTTGGTCCCACCCCCGACACCGAAATAAGCAGCTTAAAGGCATTAAGCTCGGCGTTATCAGAAAATCCAAAAAGCTCAACACTATCTTCACGCACATTCAAATAGGTCAAGAGCTTTACCTCTGTACCAAGCTTCAGCGAGGATAAAGTATTTGCTGTGGTACGGCAGGCATAACCCACTCCAGCGGCTTCAACAACCGCAAGGTTTTGCTCGATGTGTACGAGCTCTCCTTTTACACTGTATATCATTATTGTCCTCTATTCCCTATATTTTGATATGAATTAAAGCTATGCCCATGGCAAATCGCAATAGCAAGCGCATCGGCAGTATCATCTGGCTTTGGAACCGACTTTAAGCCTAATATGCTTCTTGTCATCTCCTGTACCTGTTTTTTTACCGCTTTGCCATAGCCTGTAACCGACTGCTTAACCTGCAAGGGTGTATATTCATAAATTTGAACTTCTCTTTGCACAGCCGCAAGAAGGATTACGCCCCTAGCTTCCGCTACATCAATTGCCGTTTTTTGGTTAGTGGTGAAAAAAAGCCGTTCAATAGCCATGTATTCGGGTTTCCACTTATCAAGCACATAACACAAATCGGTGTATATTTCAGAAAGTCTTTTATTAAAATCGGTATCCTTGTCAGTCGTAATCGCGCCATAATCTAAAACGTCGAAGCGGCTGGCTGTATAATCGAGCAGCCCATATCCCACAATAGCATATCCTGGGTCAATTCCGATAATGCGCATAAACACAACCATTCCTTATATAATCACGTCCTAAACCATAATATTATACCATGAACAACACTTTTTTGCAACTATTTAATATTCTTTCACGCAATTTTCAGCGTTAATTCATATTAATCATGTATCAAATTGTATCAAATTCAAATTTTACTTGCTATTTTACACATAATATTGTATAATGATGTAAGTGTAACAATTTTGTTACTTTGTGAATAATACCTTTATTGGAGATGTGATTTATTTAGTGGAAAAAGAGAAAATACTCAAGATTAATTACCTTGCGCGGAAATCAAAGGAAAGTTTTTTGACCGATGAAGAAAAAGCGGAGCAGGCTGAGTTAAGAAACGAATATAGAAACGAGCTTAAAAGCAGCTTTAAACAGACACTGGATAATACTTACATTCTAGATGATGAAGGAAACAAATCAAAATTGATAAAGTAAGATATTAATACCGGAGGGAGCTTTTGTCTATAATGAAAATAAAAAACGATTACAAAGCCATAATTTCTTTTTTAGAAAGCAAAAATTATCCGACAGCCTTAATAAGTACCAAAAAGCAGATTATATGGAGTAGCGGCGAATACTGGAATGAAATACTTCTTAAAATACATTTGCCCAATGAGCCTTATTCCGAAATAGAGGTACTGCTGCAAGACGGCAGAACGCCGATATCAATAACAGGGTACAAAGAAAATGATGTTACAACGGCTTATGTGCTTGAAATTTTTGAAATGGAGCATATTCTAAAGCTTGTAAACAAATCAAGGCTATCCGATAAAATGCGGGACTGCGGTGTTTTCACGAGAACTATGACAAGTAGTATAATGAGCTTGGTCGATAATATTGATATGAAGCTCAGCTTGGTTTCTTCATCAAAGAAAAGTGCAGGGAAACCGAAGATATACAGCAGAGAAATACAAGAAATAGTTAAAACAATTCACTCACATTCGAGCGAGCTCCTTTTGCACACGGATAATTTCTGCCTTTTATTTGATAATAATTCTGCAGGTTATGGCGGCACACAAACCGACCTTAACGAAGTCTTTAACATGATTTTTTCTATCTGCGACAAGGAGCTTAAGAAGGTTAAGCGACAGCTCATCTTTTCAACTGATGATACGACACAATACGCCGATATACATACAGGACGGCTAACAGCAGTAATCATGAATTTAATCCAAAATGCTCTGCTCTACTCTCCGCCAAAATCACAAATCACAATGAATATTAATTACGATAATAATTATGCAAAAATAGTTATTGGAAATATTATAAGAGGTGATTTTCTATATCTTGACTTCGATAGTGCTGGAATTGGCGTAATGGCGGTTAAAACGGTAATAGAAAATATAGGCGGCAAATTTTTGTTTACCCAAAAAGATAATACTGCGAAGGCGGAAATTATTCTGCCGCTTACAAAGGAAATAAAACCTGCATCGTTCAGTTCAAGCTTTGTTGAAATGACAAGCGATAAAAATGCGGCTGTACGGCTGTCACTGAATAAGGTAATCAAGATTGAATCAGCACTGATTAAAAATGAAACGAAAGAGAAGAAGCAGCGTGGACTGGAATAAATTCAATTTTTTCCAGTTCATTAAAAGACTATCACATAATTATCATAATCGTGCGGTATACTATGAATTGTCAAGGGAAACCTTGATGTGATTAATGAAAGTTAATCATAATTTCCTCTCCCAACATTTCATTTTATAATCTTATCTGATTTCCATTTGAGGGATATCAAAACGTTCAGTAAAGGCTTTTGCGTTGCTGAACGATTTTTTTTAGGAAGGGTAAAAGACTATGTACAGAATACTTATAGCTGATGATGAACAAAAAATACGTGAGGTTTTGCGCGAATATGCCGAGTTTGAGGGGCACACCGTTATAGAAGCCGTTGACGGAATGCAAGCAGTCGAGCTAGTTCGAAACAACGAATTTGATATTATTATCCTTGATATAATGATGCCAAGGCTCGATGGCTTCTCAGCGTGTAAGGAAATACGGAAGTTTACTAACACTCCCGTTCTGATGCTCTCGGCTCGCGGAGAAGAATACGATAAGCTTTTCGGTTTTGAGATAGGCGCAGATGATTATGTAGTCAAGCCCTTTTCCCCAAAAGAAGTGCTTGCCCGCATAAATGCGATTATAAAAAGGAATTCGGCTCCTGTCGCTCAGAGCGAAACCCTGACGTTTGAGGGACTTGAAATTAATTTTACAGCACGAGATGTTAAAATTGACGGTGAAAAAGCTAATCTAACCCCTAAGGAGTACGACCTGCTTTTCTACCTTGTGCGAAACAAAAACATTGCACTTTCCAGAAACAAGCTGCTTGAGGAGGTTTGGGGCTACGACTTTTTTGGAGACGATAGAACCATTG
Source organism: Ruminiclostridium sp. (assembly GCA_031549645.1). Lineage (GTDB taxonomy): Bacteria > Bacillota > Clostridia > Oscillospirales > Ruminococcaceae > Ruminiclostridium_E. The sequence continues at coordinate 23,777 of JAVBPL010000069.1, forward strand.
ACACTCATATCAAGATGCTCCGCAACAGCCTTGGTGAGTACCGCAAATTTATAGTTACGCTTCGCGGCATGGGCTATAAATTTGAAATTTAATTTCGGGAAAATGATATATGTTTAAATTTGTACACAGTATACGTTTCAGAGTCTGGCTGCTTTTTATCGGGTTTACCTCGGCTATACTTATCTTTCTCTATATTAATCAAGTATTGATGCTTCCCGTGTTTTATGATTTTATGAAAACGCAGGAGTCTATTGCTACTGCAAATATACTTAAGAGAAACTTCGAAACCGACAACTTTAAGTCTGAAATTGAACGCCTTTCCAGCGAACAGAATATGCGTATTCAGGTTGATGTTTTTATAGAGGATAATGAAGTCCCTGTAACAATTATAAGTGATAACGGTTCTTTTGATATGTATTCCTCCAGCGTGATAATAAACGATGAGCTTTATAAGGGAATTCTAAACTCAAAAACTGGTATTATAACCCAAAAAGCGAATATTAATACCACTGGACGTTCTTATTTGATACTCGCTACTTTAGTTGGAACAAAAAGCGATGTCAAGGGATATATAATTATTTTTAATTATTTGGAGCCCCTGGTGAATGTCCGCAATATCTTAAAAAGTCAGTTCTTTATGAATGCGGCAGTTGTTCTCTGCGTTGCATTTCTCCTTTCGGCTTTTGTCGTAATTCGTATTTCAAACCCGATTATCAAGATTTCACGCTCAGCGAGAAAATTGCCTATCGGCGAATTTAACATGAAGGTTCTCCCAAGTGATTATGCCGAGATTAAAATTCTCACCGAAAATCTTAATAAAGCATCAACCGAAATAGCAAAAACCGAAAATCTTCGCAAGGACTTAATCGCAAACGTATCTCACGACCTGAAAACTCCACTCACGATGATTAAGGCATACGCCGAGATGATAAGAGACCTTTCTGGCGATAATCCCGAAAAGCGGCTAAAGCACCTACAGGTCATAGTTGAGGAAGCCGACCGTTTAAACGGGCTTGTAATAGATATGCTGGACCTTTCAAAGCTTCAAAGCGGGGTTGCAGTTAAAAAAACTGCTGAGTTTGATTTTTCAGAGCACATTGCCGAAATTGTGAGCAGATTTATGTATCTTACAGAAACCGAAAAATATGATATTAATTCCGAAATAGAAGATGATATTTATATAATCGCCGACATACCGAAAATAGAACAGGTGGTATATAATCTAATAAATAACGCTGTGAATTACACTGGCGACGACGGTAAAATCATGACAAGATTATACCGAAAAACCCCCGTTAAAGGACGGTTTGAAGTCAGCGATACTGGTAAAGGCATTGCCGCTGAGGAAATTCCTTATATATGGGAGAGATATTACAAAGCGGAAAAATCCGAGTTCCATCAGAGAACAACCGTTGGTACAGGACTAGGCTTATCAATAGTCAAGGGTGTCCTTGATATGCACGGCTTCGCTTATGGAGTTGACAGCACAGTCGGAATTGGCAGCACCTTCTGGTTTGAATTCCCTTGCAGCCCTAAATAAATTAACGACGCCGCTCGAATTGCTCGAACGGCGTTTGTTTATTTTACCACTTCAATCTTAAATAATTTCTATCGTTATATTCATGAATGATTTCTCTTACGATACCCTTCACTACATCTGAGGAAAGGCTTTCTTCAGAAAGGACATTTTGGTCATCGCCGCCGTAAGCAAAGACTACCTCGAAGGAGTCTTGACTGTCGGGAAAGCTGAAAATAAGCTCAGCACCATTTCCCTTCGGGATTAAGCTAACAATTTCCTCCACGACAAGCTGTGCTTTATAAGCCGCAGATTTGCTTAAAGCATGATTGTTACAAAATCCAATAAGCTTATTCATCATTTCAATAAAATCAAAATCATCTGATGAAATATGATAGGAAAAATTCTTAATTTTATTTATGAACGCCCTTGTTTTCTCACGTTTCGGGTTTTCAAAGAGACTTTCAGGGGTTCCCTCCTCGTAAATCCCGCCCTCATCCATGTATAAGACCCTGGTTGAAACGTTCTTTGCAAACTCCATTTCGTGAGTAACTATTACCATTGTCATGCCGCTTTTTGCAAGCCTCTTTATAACCGCTGTAACCTCACCTATCATAGTTGGGTCAAGAGCACTTGTTGGCTCATCAAAGAGTATTATATCCGGCTCCATTGAAAGACATCTTGCGATAGCTACTCGCTGCTTCTGCCCGCCTGAAAGCTCGTCGGGATAAGCACTCCATTTTTCAGCAAGTCCTACAGTTGATAACAGCTCTCGTGCCTTTTCTTCAGCCTGGCTCCTCGTTTTCCCGAGAAGCTTTATCTGCCCTATGCATAAATTATCAAGCACGTTTAAATGTGAAAATAGATTAAAATTTTGGAAAACCATTCCCATTTTTTTACGAATATCATTAACATTTGTACGCTTGTCCATTAGGTTTTTACCGTCAAACTCGATTACACCGTCAGTCGGTATCTCCATAAGGTTTAAACAGCGTAAGAACGTACTTTTACCTGTTCCCGACGGACCTATTATTGTAACGATTTCACCTCTTTCTATAACAGTGGTGATGTCCTTAATAACCTCCAAGTCGCTGAAACTCTTCTTCAAGTTTGTAACTGTTATCACTTCTTACATCTCCTTCCTCTTACCCCTCTTTAAGCGCTTATTGATGGCTTTATCAATCCTGTCAAAGATAAAAATAATTAACGATGCCACAATTAAATAAACAAGTGCCACAAATAAAAGGGGGAAAAACGCATCATAGGTACGGGCTCTGATAATATCTCCAGCCTTTGTTAAGTCAACAATTGCGATATATCCGACGACCGATGTCATCTTAAACATCGAAACAAATTCCGATTTATAAACTGGGAGTGCAACTCTGACTGCCTGCGGAAAAGTCACAGTAAAAAATGCGCCGATTTTACTAAAGCCCATGCTCCTTGCGGCTTCAACCTGCCCCTTATCAACAGTAAGTATTGCGCTTCTGATAATTTCACCTATAAAAGATGCACCGTTAAGCCCAAAAGCAATAATCGCAACTAAAATTCCAGGAATGGTACTTTTTGCAAAAATAACATAGAAGGTAATCATTAACAGCACCAGTACAGGTGTACCTCTAAGAATATTAATATATATGCGCGCGATACCTCTGATTAACGGATTTCGGCTTAAGCTCATGCCGCATACCACAAAGCCTAACAAGGTTGCAAGTATAAAGGCAAAAAGCGTAATAATAAGGCTTACTGCAAGTCCATCAACTATCATTAACCAGCGATTTTCATAAATCAGATTTCGGTTTATGCTGTCAACAACAGTTTCCCAAAAGCCCAATTTAACTGCCTCTTTTGCAAGAACTTCGTCATAAACACATACCACGAGGTTTGCCGAATAATATGGGTCGGAAAAACCGACACTCTTCATGCGTTCCTCGGTAATTGCGAACAGATTAGCCGCAAAATCAACCTTGCCTGAAGAAACCGACGGAATAAGCCCAGCAAAATCCATAACAGTTATTTCAAGCTTCATGTCCATATATGCCGCAAAACGCTTTGCAAACTCAACATCTACTCCTTCAGGTTTACCGTTTCTGATAAACGAGAAGCCTGCTGAAATACCTGATGTTGCAAATTTAATAACACCGTTTGAGCCCTCAGGAATTTCAGGCATCGGCGGTGGTTCTGCCGTTTCAAGCCAGCGTGAAAGCATATCGTCAAACGTGCCGTCAGCTTTTATCATAGCGATAAATTCGTTTAGCTTTGTTTGTAATTCATGATTACCCTTAGCTACAGC
>JAVBPL010000139.1:0-5308 GCA_031549645.1 Ruminiclostridium sp.
GTTAATGAAAATGTTCTTACTGCTGAAGATACAATCATCTCTGCTGCTTCATGCACAACAAACTGCCTTGCACCTATGGCTAAGGCTCTTAATGATTATGCACCTATCCAGACAGGTATCATGTCAACAATCCACGCTTACACAGGCGACCAGATGGTTCTCGATGGTCCTCACAGAAAGGGCGACCTCAGACGTGCAAGAGCTGCCGCTGTTAATATCGTTCCTAACTCAACAGGCGCAGCAAAGGCTATCGGCCTTGTTATTCCAGAGCTTAACGGCAAGTTAATCGGCTCTGCTCAGCGTGTTCCTGTTCCTACAGGTTCAACAACAATCCTTACAGCAGTTGTAAAGGGTTCTAGCATCGATAAGAAGGGCATAAACGCTGCTATGAAGGCTGCTGCTTCTGACTCTTACGGCTACACAGAGGACGAAATCGTTTCTTCTGACGTTGTTGGTATCACTTATGGTTCATTATTTGATGCTACACAGACAATGGTTTCTGCTATCGGCGATGATTTATACCAGGTACAGGTTATTTCATGGTATGACAACGAAAACAGCTACACAAGCCAGATGGTAAAGACAATCAAGTACTTCGCAGAATTAAAGTAAGCTTAAATTTAAGTTCTTTAAAATAATGTTTAACGGCAGCTTAGTTTACTATTAAGCTGCCGTTTTGTCTAATTTTAAAGGAAAGAATGGTTAAAAATGAAAAACAATATTATCATAGCTGGGGTGCCCCGTGCAGGGAAAAGTACAATATCAAGGCTTATATCTAAGAAATTTGGGTATCAGCATATTAGCATGGATTCGATAAATGCTGGCTTTGAAAGGGTTTTTCCTGAACTCGGAATAAACACTTATGCCAATATGTCCTCTATGGAAATACTTGTTAATATCAGCGGAAAAATAGCACCTTTTATTAGAGCTATGATGGATAGCGGTGAGTATGATGAGTTTGACAGAGGAATGGTGTTAGATATATACCAGTTGTTGCCGGAGGATTATATTCGGCATTTATCTGGCGGAAACTGTGAGATTTATTATTTCATAACATCTGATGTAACACCAGAGGAACGTTTTTATATTCAAAAAAAGTATGATACCGAAAAGGATTATTCATTTTATATTTCAGATAATGAAAAGCGTCAGGGCTGTGAATATATCGTCGAGCAGAGCAAGCTAATGAAAGAACAGTGTATAAAATATGGACTGCCGTATTTCGAAACAGCAAATAATAGAGAAGCTGTATTTGAAGAATTAATAAAATCTCTTGAACAGAAGGAGAATACATAATGACTCTTAATATTGCAAAACATGAAATCAGCAGAGGAATTGAGGGCGGAGTATATTATTTTAACTTATCTGACTTTCCTAGCATTTCTACAGATGAGTTGAAGCTTATAATTGCATTTATTCAATATGAAAAAGCAAATAATCGAGTAACAGAGATAATCTGTGATAATGAACAGCTTTTACAAATAATAAAAAATGCTGTTTCTAACCCTGAAACGGTTGATAAAATTCGATTATCTGAAACAGCTGACTTTGTATATCATGGAACCAGTATATACAGCGCAAAGAAGATATTAACTAGTGGAAAATTACTTTCTGCCGCAAGGGTGTATGGCAAAACAGGTGAGGAGCTGGCTTATGAAAAGCGTGAAAGCTTGTGGAATGACCCTGCGGATTTTTTCGAGTATATTATGTTTTGCAATGGTGATGACATGACGGGGGATTATGTTGTGTTGTCGGAAAAATTTCCTAACGAAGTTGATTTTGAAAACGGTAACTTTGATGCAGGAATACGCTTTTATTTCCGCTCTGATGAGATTACAAGGCATCCAGGTCATGTATTTGACGGTTATCATCCTGTAAAAGTAAGAGATGAAATATTGCTTTCGGAATATTTATTTGCTTGTATTGTCCCAGAGCAGTATAAAGAGAGCATAAGCGATATAGTTTTGCCGGAGCTATTACCAAAGGTGCATTGTTTAAAACAAATTGGCATGAAATTATATGAGTGGAATGATAAAGTATATAGTTTTATAAAATCGATATAGTAAAAAAGAACTGCCTTTAACGGGGCAGTTCTTAAATTTATTCATCGAAAAATTCAAATACGGTATGATTAGTGTTTTGCATAAGTGCCTGATTTAAAAAGTTTACGGTCGTATGAAAAATTTTTGTAAGCTGAGATATAGTGATATCTTTATCCTTTTGCTTAGCTTTTGCAAGGTTTAAGTAAAGGGCATCTCTCTTTATATTATAAAAATCGTTCATTTCGGTTGAAAAAGCAATCATGCCCTCTTTTAACATTGAATAAGATGCTTCGGGTGTTTTGATAGTTAAAATTTTACCGAAAGGCATAGTATCCATAACGGTTTTGCTTAATGCTTTTAGTCTTGAGGAAGCCATTATATTCATCTCAGACCATATTCTAAGCGTAATTCTATTTATTGTGATTTGGTCAACAGAGTCGCTTTTACGTATAAAATCAAATATCTGATCAAGTAATACTAAAGCGGATTTGGTATTACCGTCAAGCATATCGGTAATCATTTTTTCTTCCTTGTGCTTTGGATAAGCGTAGAAAAATTCATTATAATCGATATAATCTATATGCACCACACTGTCTCTGCCGTATAAGAAGGAGGAATTTGCCGCAGTATACGCTTCTTTTCGTTTTGAAGAAAGAAAAGCGGGATTAACACATTTACGGCTGCAGCCTATGGAAAAGGTTATATTAGTCTTTTTTAATAGATGTAGTCTCAACTCATCTGCAATCGCAAAAATTCTATCATTATCAAATACCTTGTCTAGCACAAAGTATATTTCCGAAATAGAATAATTGCATATTAGCTTAACATTATACTGTTTTATAAAAGCAGCTATTTCCTTGTAAAGTAAATCCGAATATGCCTCGGTAAGTATGCAAAACACAACATAGCTTGGCTCTGCACTTGGCATAGATTTATAAAGTATTTCAGCACATTTTTCGTTTGAATAAAAATGGTCTGATAGAAGCATTTTAAGTGTTGTTTCCTCAGACAATGAATCAGGGATAGGTATTTGTGATGGAGTATATATGCTTTCTATATCGGTATTAAAAATCTTTTTATATGTAAAATTACTCATTTGACGAACAAGATATGGTATAAAATTCAAATCCATATAACCGATTAAGACGATATGAACAGACGGAAAGAAGTTCAAAGCGAGCTTAAGTATTCTCTTAGCCATATCGCCGTTTATTAAATTTACTGAGCACATTATCATATTGACATTGTGCTGAGAGAGAAAATCAATTAAAATAGGGATATCGGTACATTCACCTATAACATTATGTCCAGCAATCAACAGTTGTTTACTCCACTGTACACTTTCAGCCGAATTTGAATTTGCCACAACAACACTTATCTTTGACATGGACATACTTCCTCCTAGATTTGACATTTTATTTATTGTACTATAAAATGACAAAAAATGCAACATAAAGTTAATTATTCGATTTATTTTTAACGCCACTCATCGATAAGGTGATAATCAATATCATGATTATTATCGAAACTGAAGCAATTGGGTTTTTAGAGAACATGCGGATGCCAAGCTGTGTTGACTGCTTTATTACCTCAACGCACTCTATATCTTTAGTTAATAAAAAACAAATAACACCGCTAAGCAGAGCAATCGGCAATCTTGATAACATAAAGTATTTAAGCTTTATATAATTTTTAACTATCATTTTAACCTGCATTAAAATGCAAATACCGCCGAATGAAGTAATCGCAGCTATAATAGGTAGACTGTTTATGCTTAAGCTTCTGATGTTGCTTATTTCAATAATTGAATTTATGATTTCTGTAGTGTAAATGCCGATATAGTTATAAATACCCGATGATTTAAAAATTTGAATAAGTATAGTAAATAGTATAACAGTAAGGCATACGCTGAAAAGTGCTTTACCGCTTGATAAAACAGAGCTTATGAACACATCTTGACTAAGATGTGTTTTTTGTTTATTCTCATTATTACTGCTTACTTCGTTCCTTATATTTAATAAAACAGCATAGATTATGCAAGCTAACGCATTTGAAAGATATACCAGCAAACCAACCTTAACGCTGCCAAAAATGCCGATTCCAACAATAGAGATTATGAAGGTAGGGCTTCCACAGTACAGATATGAAAGCTTTTTTGTATACATTGCGGAATAATTTCTATTATACGAAATATATTCAATTACAAGCTTTGCACCGACAGGATAACCACCGATTAAGCTTAAAAGCAATATACCAAATTCGTCGGAGCTTACCCTGATAATGTGCTTTAAGACGAAATACAGCGGTTTGAAGATGTAGACGTGCAGATTGCTGTTTATCACAAAGGTCGATATAACCATAAAACCAAAGAGCGAGGGGATTATGGTAGTAAGGCAAACATTAATACCGTTGGCAGTGGCTATGACCATACTTTCGGTATCCGCAATATAAATTAGCGAAACTACGAGAACCACAATTATCGCAAGAATAAGCTTAATATACTTCATTTTAATATTTCCTTTCGAGCCTGTATGCACGAGTATTCCCGTTTGAGTGTGTACAGGCGGGTTTGAAAAACCTTTTATCAATGAAACAACAAGATATAAAAAGGTTTTTCAAACTATACCTCCGTAAACTTATGCATTATAAAACAATATAATACATATATATTTTAGAGGTGGTGAAAAGATGAATATAATAAATATAAATAAGCTTGCAAATAAATATGAGGATTTTAAACTAAGCTTACGGAAACACACATACTTTCAGTTAACAGACAACAGACGCATTGAAATAGATTTTTGCAAAAGCGTCGATGAATATAACGAAAATGTTATACGGCTAGTTACAACAAAGAACAACATAACTATCATCGGGACAGAGCTTGTAATGCGAAATTTCAGCACTAATGGGGTTATTATTTACGGTAAAATAAAGGAAATTAATTTTGATGAGGTGAAAGCTAATAATGAAGAAATTTAGTTTACAGGGTATTTTAGAGATTGAAGCCTTCGGTACATATTTAGAAGAATACATGACTGAACTTATAAGCTCTGGGTTAAAAATATGGAACTTAAGAAACGAGAATGGCATTATTTATTTCAACTGTCAAAGGCATAAGTATAAAAAAATAGTAAAAAAAGCAAGATAGTATAACGTAAAAGCTAAATATATAAGAAAAAAAGTTTTATATTTCAAAAAAAGGCATTATTACAAAAAATACGGCATTCTAATGGGGGTTATAGGCTTCCATTTTTCTGATTTTT
>JAVBPL010000019.1:0-7525 GCA_031549645.1 Ruminiclostridium sp.
ATTATGGTGAAATAGTTGAGGGCGACCTTCATACTATGATGAAGCTTGTAAAAAACAAGCAGCCTGAGCCTGCCTTTGACGGCGAATGGTTCAGACGCTGGCTTTACACCTGCGGTCAAGACCATGAGGCAATCAGTAACCGAAATATGTTTTTGTTCGGCTGTGTTGATGCTTTATTCCCACTTTATTATTCAGCACTTATGGAAAAACTTACCACCACACTCATTAAGTGGCAGGGCTATTCGGGTAAATAAACATAAACTGACTTCGCCTAAAACGAAGTCAGTTTTTAATTATTCTACTGCTTTCAGCTTATTATTCTTGATAACCTTTTGACGGGAGAACTCTTCTCTTTCCTTCTCCTCAAGTGCGTTCGTGATGAACTTCACCTGCCGTTTATATTCGGGAATAAGAATATTTTTTAAGGCATTGGCTCTTTTTTGCGTTTTCTTTATCGCAACCGCCAGCCTATAAATACTGTTTTCAATTTCAGCAAGCGTTGCTGAGAGAAATTTCGTCTTGTGAAAACAAATATATGCGTGGTCAAACTGTGAGTTTGCGAACATCGTGCTGTAAACTGGGTGAGGCTCCTCATACGGAAGAATTACGTTAGGCAACTCAACCCCCATTACGCTTCGGTAAGTAACCTGTATATTGTTCTCTATCGGGGTTTGATTTATTTCAGGGAGAGTTACTCCGAGCATTATATTAGCTAGCTGGAGTGCCTTGTACGCTTCATTAAAGGTCTGCTCTATGCTTCCTCTAAGCTCCTTGGCTTTATCAGACAGAATTACCATTTCACGGATTAATATATTTCTTTTCCTGTCCATAAGGTCGTAACCTAGCATTGCCTGCTGCAATGAACGCTTTGCGATTATTAGGTTACCTTTAGTCGGGAAAATCTGCTTTTCAGCCATTTACTACCCTCCTCAAAACGCTATTATCTGAATTTATCTGCGCGTTTTTCATCGTAAAATTCTTTAACTAGCTCGTCGCTCATTCGGTCAAGCTCGGACTTCGGAAGCAAACAGAGTAAATCCCATGCAAGATTGAGCGTTTCCTCAATACTGCGGTTCTCGTCAGGTCCCTGATTTATGAAGTTTTCTTCAAACTTAATGCCGAAGCGCATATATGCCTTATCTACGGGTGACAATTCATCTTCGCCGATAACTGATGCCAGCGAACGTGCATCTTGTACTCTTGCAACGGCAGCGAAAAGTTGATTTGCAACATCTGGGTGGTCGGAGCGTGTATAACCCTCGCCGATACCGTCCTTCATAAGTCTCGAAAGCGACAGCAGCACCGATAAACCAGGATAAATGCCAGTAGAGTCTAGGGTACGGTCGAAAACCATCTGCCCCTCTGTAATGTATGCGGTAAGGTCAGGGATTGGGTGGGTAATATCATCGTTAGGCATAGTAAGAATGGGAATTTGTGTAACCGAGCCTGAACTACCCTCAATTACCCCTGCTCTTTCGTAAAGTGATGCGAGGTCGGAATAAAGATAACCAGGATAACCCTTACGGCCTGGAATTTCGCCCTTTGAGGACGAGAACTCACGAAGTGCTTCCGAATAAGAGGTTAGGTCGGTCATAATAACAAGAATATGCATATTCTTTTCATAAGCGAGGTATTCAGCCACTGTTAATGCACAACGAGGGGTTAGAATACGCTCGATAATGGGGTCATTCGAGAGATTTAAAAACATTACAACACGTTCAATGGCACCTGTTTCCTCAAAGCTACGACGAAAATACTCCGCAACGTCATTCTGAACACCCATTGCAGCGAATACAATAGCAAAATCCTTACTGTCAGCACTGCTTTCAGCATCATCTGAAGCGGCTTTTGGGGTATCAGTTTCTTCGTTCCCGAATTCTGTAATTTTAGCCTGCTTAACAATCTGCACCGCAAGCTTATTATGCGAAAGTCCCGATGCCGAAAAAATCGGCAGCTTCTGCCCTCTAATAAGTGTCATAAGGCAGTCTATTGACGATATGCCTGTGTGTATATAGTTTCTAGGGTAGCTTCTGGCAACAGGGTTTAGGGCGCGTCCGTTAATATCTCCCATTTTTTCTGGGAACACAGCACCTAAGCCGTCGATTTCCTTACCTGCACCATTAAAAATACGTCCAAGCATTTCGTCGCCCAGCGGTATTTCAAGTGATTTTCCAGTAAATCTTGTCCTCGTATTTGTTAGTGACAGTCCGTTTGTTCCCTCAAAAACCTGAAGAACAACCTTGTCACCCTCCATTTCAACAATTCGCCCAATTCTAGTTGAGCCGTCCTCCAGCTCAATCTCGGCGATTTCGTCAAAGCTTGCGTCCTTAACACCTTCAAGTACCACCAGAGGTCCATTTATTTGATTAAGTCCGACATACTGTTTATCCATTTTGGTTCTCCTCTATTATAATTCGCTGAAGGTGCGTTCAATACCCTTGATATAGGTATCGAACATTTCGAGCTTATCGTTTGGAATATCGTACTTAATCTTTATCAGCTTATCAAACCAGCCCGTATCCATTATTGCAGAGAGAAGCTTGCCCTTTGAAATGGCTTCAAGGCAGCATTCATAAAGCTTTATAATCGTTCTCATCATGTAAAGCTGTTTTATCAGCGGAACATAAGTATCATCTTTATGGAAAGCGTTCTGTTGTAAAAATCCAACTCTGATAACCTTTGCGATCTCTATTATTAGCTTTTGGTCGTCAGGCAGAACATCGGCACCGATAAGCTTTACGATTTCCATAAGCTTATTTTCCTCGATTAAGAGCGTGGATATATCCTGTCTCACTTCTAAAAAATCACGCGAAACGTTGTTTCTATAATATTCGGCTAAGTCGTCGCCGTACTCCGAATAGCTGGTCATCCAGTTAATTGCGGGATAATGACGTCCGTAAGCAAGCGACTTGTCAAGTGCCCAGAAGCAGCGTACAAAACGCTTAGTGTTCTGTGTTACAGGCTCCGAGAAATCCGAGCCCTGGGGAGAAACTGCTCCTATAATCGTAACACTGCCTTCGTTACCGCTTAAGGTATCGGCATAACCAGCTCTCTCGTAGAACTCCGAAAGACGTGACGGTAAATAGGCTGGGAAACCCTCCTCGGCAGGCATTTCCTCAAGTCTGCCCGAGATTTCACGAAGCGCCTCAGCCCATCGTGATGTCGAGTCAGCCATTATGGCGATATGGTAGCCCATATCACGATAATATTCAGCAAGTGTAATACCTGTATAAATCGACGCTTCACGAGCCGCAACAGGCATATTTGAGGTGTTTGCGATAAGCACGGTGCGGTCGGTTAACGGTCGATTTGACTTCGGGTCAATAAGCTCACTAAACTCCTCAAGTACCTGTGTCATTTCGTTTCCACGCTCGCCGCAGCCTATATAAACGATTATATCGGCATCACACCATTTTGCAACCTGATGCTGTGTCATGGTTTTACCCGTACCGAAGCCACCCGGGATTGCTGCTGTGCCGCCTTTTGCAACAGGTAGAATTGTATCAATTATACGCTGTCCTGTAACAAGCGGTTTACTAAGCGGAAGTCTTTTATTTACTGGTCTCGGTCGGCGTATAGCCCACTTCTGCACAAGAGTAAGCGATAATTCATCATTATCATAATCCTCGATACTTAGCTTAAGCACTGTATCGTTGACCTTATATTGCCCATCAGGAGCCACATAAGTAACCACTGCTTCCTTTATATTCGGCGGTATCATGCATTTATGGAGAATAAGCGGTGTTTCTGGGCAGGTGCAGTAAATGTCACCTGCGCTTACCTTGTCGCCGACACTCAGCTTCATGGTTACATTGTATAGCTTTTCCTCGTCGAGTGCCGCAATGGCACTTCCCTCGGTAACAAAGGCTCCGCTAATTCTCTTCATTGCGGTAAGCGGTCTTTGAATACCATCATATATATTAGAAATTATACCTGGTCCCAGTGTTGCGCACATCGGTGAACCAGTCGGTATAACAGGCTCTCCAACCTTCATGCCTGCGGTTTCCTCATATACCTGAATTACAGTAAACTTATCGTCAACGCCAATTACCTCGCCTATAAGTTTTTTATTTCCTACAAGCACCATCTCAAGCATGGAGAATTCCTTAGCGGCACGAACCTTTACAACGGGTCCGTTAATTGCATAGATTGTGTTCAAATTATCACCCCGATTTTATAACTGGATTTCTTTATTTTTCACGAAGCCCTCGTGTTCAGTTCGAATTTGCTTGTCTAGCGTCTGGTCAATATAAATTCGTTCCTTCGGATAGTAAACGGCAAGCCCGCCGATTTTTATTTTCTTATCAGCTGTAAGCTTATTCTTAATCTCGGTGTCAAACAATTCGGTATTACTTAAATCCGCCGCCTTTACATAAATTACTACCCCGTCATAAAACGGCATGAATTCCTCTATTCCATTCAGCTTTTTATTCAAGTAGGTTTTATATTCGCCGCTTCTTGTGAATTCCAGTAAATCAGCTTCAAGCTTTTTGAAAAATTCTGAGATAAGCTCAGTTCTTTTATTTAAAACAGCACGGTGGGAATCAAAGCTCTGCTTCGAAACCTTGCGTTTACAGGCTGTCTTTATGATTTTTGTTTCCTCTGCGATTTTCTTAAATGAATTATTAAGGCAGCTATCCTTTGCGGTGCTTATTAATTTTTCACTTTCTGTTTCAGCCTGCTTAAGTAAGGCTCTAATTTCGTCCTGCACCTCGCTCTGCACAGTGTTTTGAAATGCAGAAATTTTTTGATTTTCGGGCATTATTAATTTCCATCTCCTTTCGGCTAATCGGATTATAATTTTATACCGATTGCTTCGCTGATGTATCGGTTAATCGTTTCTGTAATTTGGCTTGTTCCGTGTCTGTCGGGTATTTCTACAATTAGGGGTCTCACGGAATGAAGCTTAAGCTCATACACCTTTTCGTGACACAGGCTGATAAGCTTCTCCGTCATAAGTATAATTGCGATTTCGGGGTCTGCCATAGCCTTGCCGAGCGCGGTATTAACCTCATCGGTTTCGTGGACCACCACACCCTCAATGCCTGCAAGCCTCATACCGAGCAAGGTGTCGGAATTATCGCTTATAAGATAGAATTTCATTAGTAAGGTCCTTTTTAACTGAAAAGAATTAGGATTGAAATTAATAAGCCGTAAATCGCAACACCTTCACCAAGAGCAACGAATATAAGTGCCTTTGTGAAGTTCTTCTCATCCTCGCTGGTAGCTCCGATTGCCGCTGGTGCAGCACCGCCTACGGCGATACCAGTACCTATTGTTGCAAGTCCTGTTGAAAGTGCAGCACCAAGATACTTAAGACCCTCGCCTATTCCAGCGGAAGCTACTGCTGTGCCTGCATCTGCAAACGCGCCGAAGGTGAACATAAGAGTAAAAACTATCATACAGCCGAAGAAGGAGCCTACATTTGCGAGAACAGTTTTCTTAGCGTTTACTGTTTTTCCGTCCTTTTGTCTCTTGATTGCAACGATAAAGGGGATAACTACAATTCCAATTGCTATTAGTGGTAAAAATAAAATATACATGATATTTCCTCCAAGATTTAATTTTCATTTTTATAATCGATTACTATCGGTTTAAAGGGCTTACCCTTGCCTTCATAAAATCTGCTGAACATTTCATAAAATTCGAGTCTCAGAACCTGTATCCCGACCAAAAAGCCCTCCATACCTATAACTATGAGGTTACCTATTATCTGTACAAGTATCCAGCCAACCGTACCTGGTGCGCCGCCCTTTTCGGCAAGTATATTAACCACCAGCATAAGCCCAGCATGGCTTAATATAAAGCCGCCGACACGAAGGAACGACATAGTGTTCGTAACATATGTTAGTGCACTTTCGAAAAGCTCAATCACGCCCTCGATAATAAAGTTACCCACGCTTTTCTTTTCATGAGCAGCTTCAGGTAAGCGTTCCTCGACACCCATTTTCTTAACCTCACGCTTGATATCAGTAAGATGCGCGGGCATTTTTTCTTTTATAAAGCCCATTGAGGTCATTATCTTATCAATAGCGGGAAAATCAGTTATAGGTGCCATGTAGATACCCTTAACCTCGTCAAGAGTGGACTCAAACGGGAAAAAGAAAAACTTTTTATCGCTATATAAATCAAGCTTTTCATAGCTGTCTGCATCAAGTGTCCCGTACTGATACTTGATGTACTTACAGTCTATAAGCTGCTCTAACGAGAAGTCGTCACCGCTCTGCGTTTCAACCTTAGAAATAGCATCGCTGTAGGTCTTAACGGTGTTTACAATCAGTGCATTCTTATTTACCTTTTGAAGTCTGATGTTCTTCGCCGTTATCCCGAATAGCTCTGTCAGCGGCTCTCTGAAAAATAACAGTGCCAACGGCAAAATTATGAGACAGATTACATAAGGCGGGGTGAACACCGACATTCCGAACATGAGCTGCATTGCCGCTCCTGCAATAACCGAAACATAGAATACCAGCCCCACAAAGCCACTTGCACCCAGCACACCATTCTTGAAATCACGGGTTCTTATTGAACCTACTATGTTAAGCACCATGGTGATTACAATAATCAGAATTCCTATCGCAAGTGCCGAAATTAGAAGCATGGACGATACCTCAAAAATATCCTTTGGAGGTCCGTTGAAACCTAACAGCTCATAAATTTCCCTATGCTTGAAAATAGGCTCGATAATCTCCTCACTGCCAAATACAGAGCCGTACATCACACCGAAAAACGCACTCGAAATACCTATTCGCATAATAATCGGTGCAAGCTTTACCTTCTTCCACAGGTGAAGCAGAAGCCCTATCAGGGAAACTACTATTCCTTGCCCTAAATCTCCAAACATTATTCCGTAGATGATAAAATATGTTATAGCAACGAAAGGTGTCGGGTCTATTCTGCCGTACCCTGGCAAGCCATACATTCCGACAAACATTTCAAAAGGCTTTGTAAACCAGTTGTTCTTAAGCCGAACTGGAGGGGGTACAGACGCATCGTAATTATGCGGCATTACCTGAACCTGAACGGTTTCTATGTCCTCAATTAAATTCACAAATTTCTTAATTTCGCTTTGGGGAATATAACCCGATAAAAAGAATTTATTGTTTATTACTGCAACATTATCTCTAAGCTCATGGCTGTCATTAAGTGCCTTCAGCTTACAGAAAACCTTAATAAAATAATCCACATTATCATCATGTAGCTTTTCAAGCTGAGCATTGATAATATCAAGTGTACTGCTCTCTTTTTTAATCAGCGTTTCGATATAGGAAATTGCACGTATCGGAGTACCCTCGAGATAACTCGGGAAACGTACACGCTCAAAATACAGTGACTTAAATATGTCGTCGATGATTACACACTCGGAGTTCGGCGTAAAATACGCACCCCAAATGTATTCATCTTGTTTTTCGAAGGGCTGGAATATAAAATTCTTGTCCTCAAAGAACTTAAGCTTGGGATAACTGTCAAGTGGCAGTCTGCCAAAACGCACCCTGACATATTTCATTGCAAAAATATCTTCAAG
>JAVBPL010000067.1:0-97833 GCA_031549645.1 Ruminiclostridium sp.
CCGTACCTATGAAGCCTTTTTCCCGCTTATTTCGACTGCTATTATATATATAATTTTTGCGGTTTTACTCACATGGTTTTTATCAAGAATTGAGATTAATATAGACCCGAAGCACCGCAAAAGAGCTCTTAAGGGGGTAAAAACAAATGATTAAGGTACAAGGATTAAAAAAAGCCTTCGGTAAAACCGAGGTCTTGAAGGATATAAATGCAGAAATTAAAAAAGGCGAAATAATCTCAATAATCGGTCCGTCAGGTACAGGTAAAAGCACGTTTTTACGCTGCCTTAATCTCTTAGAAAAACCCACGGGCGGCGAAATTCTGATTGAGGGCGATAATATCCTCGCCCCAAGAGCAAATGTTAATAAAATCAGGCAGAAAATGGGAATGGTGTTCCAGTCCTTTAACCTGTTTTCACATTTAATGGTTATTGAAAATATGATATTGGCACCGATAAATCTTCTCGGTATGAGCCGCCAGGCGGCGTATGATAAGTCGATGGAGCTGCTAGATAAGCTAGGCTTATCCGATAAGGCCTTCGCATATCCAGATGAGCTTTCGGGTGGCCAGAAGCAGAGAGTTGCCATTGCAAGAGCACTCGCCATGGACCCCGAAATAATACTGTTTGACGAGCCGACAAGCGCACTTGACCCCACAATGGTCGGTGAGGTGCTTAATGTTATACGTTATCTTGCGAGCCTCAATTTAACCATGATAATTGTTACCCATGAAATGAAGTTTGCAAAAGACGTTTCCACCAGAATATTTTACATGGATGAGGGTATTATTTATGAGGATGGATCTCCGTCACAGATTTTCGACAATCCCCAGCGGGAAAAAACCCGCATTTTCGTTAACCGCTTAAAATCCTTTGAACAAAGCCTGACATCGAAAAAATTTGATTTTTATAAGCTGAGTACCGATATTGAGGAGTTTGGGCGCAAGCAGTTCATATCACAAAAGGTTATCAGAAGCATTGAGCTTGTTTTTGAGGAGCTTGTATTGCAGGCTATTATGAAAAAGCTGCCCGATAATGCTTTTAAGCTAGATTTTTCAGTTACATACTCAGAGGAAACAGGGATAGCTGGTTTAAGCTTAATCTACAGCGCGGGTGTTTTCGCTTATAATCCATTTGAGGATAAGGAACTGGACGAGATTTCTCAAAGTATTTTAACTAGCTCAATAAAAACAAAAAGCTATGAATTTATGGATAACATTAATAAAATTCAAATTGAATTATAACTTGAAAGGCAGTTGTTATTATTAAGTGGTTTTTTCAGATTTACTTTTTTTATATATATTTATGCCACTTTGCATTTTACTTTATTTTCTATTTAAAGATATCAGGGCAAAGAATGGTATTCTGATTATATTTTCGCTTGCGTTTTACGCTTTTGGGGAGCCGCTTTGGATAATTTTATTGCTGCTTAATGTAACAGTGAATTATTTTTACGCACTTTTTATTAAAAAGCACAAAGATGAACCTATTGCAAGACTGGGTGTTATTCTTAGCCTTGTAACCTGTCTTTCGCTTCTCGGAGTGTTCAAGTATAGCGGCTTTATTGTCGAAAATTTGAACTTAATACTGCCATTTGATATACCTGTGCCGAATATCGCACTTCCGATAGGTATAAGCTTTTATTCCTTTCAGATTATTTCCTATATCATGGACTGTTATTGGGGTAAGGTCGAGGTACAGAAGAATTATTTCAAGTTTCTGGCTTATGTTTCGTTATTCCCTCAGCTTGTGGCAGGTCCGATTGTTAGGTATAGCGTCATCGCGGGAGAGCTTGACGACAGAAAGCCTAATATCGATGACATAAGCTCGGGAATTACTCGGTTTGCGATAGGGCTTGGCAAAAAAGTCATAATTGCAAATAATCTAAGCGCAATAGTTGATACCTTTTTTGGCGGAAATATAAGCAGTCTATCAGTTTTTGGTACTTGGTATACTGTAATTTTATATGCACTTCAGGTTTATTTTGATTTTTCCGGTTATTCTGATATGGCGATAGGACTCGGAAAAATATTTGGCTTTCATTTTAACGAGAACTTTAATTATCCCTTTATCTGTAAGAATATAACGGAGTTCTGGCAGAGGTGGCATATTTCGCTCGGTTCGTTTTTCCGTGATTATCTCCTTTATATTCCTATTTTTGGGAAACGCAGGCAGTATGTCAGTCTTTTTATTGTGTGGTTTTGTACTGGGCTTTGGCATGGGGCGAGCTGGAACTATGTTATCTGGGGACTTTACTTTGGAATATTTATCTTTCTTGAAAGAAAGCTCGGAAACAAAAGAATGAAAAAAATCCCCACCCCGATTTTGCATATCTACAATAAGCTTGTAATCGTGATAGGGTTTGGGATATTCTATTTTGTCGATGTGTCGAGACTGGGTGAGTTTTTCGGAAATCTTGTGGGCTTAAACGGAAACGCCATTATTGATGAGCTGGTAATAACTTCGCTGTTTAACAACGTTTTCTTAATAACAGCGGCGGTTGTTCTGTCTTTTCCTGTTGTGCCATATTTAAAGAAAAAGCTGCTCTCATTGCAAAGCGGTGCGGTAATTGCTGGAACAGCCGAGGTGGTGTCAAATCTGACGCTTTTCGCTGTTAGCAGTATTCTTCTCGTAGGTGCCACTAATAATCCGTTCTTATACTTTAATTTTTAGGCTTGATTTTCGAAAGCCCTATATTTTACAACCTCAGTTATTATATCAAGAGGAAGCTCTTTAACGAAGGGCAGTTGAACTCCACCCTTTGTGGTCTTAAATTCGCCGTCTTTGTTAAAATTATTGTTGAAAAATTCAACACCGCTGCTGCCAGGATAAAAGCCGATATGCTTTTTATTGACAGCGAAATGTACTAGATTTTTACCGTTTAAGGTGAAGGTCGCCATTCCCCAGCTGATTTTTTCGGCTATCTCGGGAGCGGCGGCCTTTATTGTTTCACGCAGTATTGTTAATTTTTCTGCCTGTTCGGGGTATTCCGCGATGTATTCGTCGATAGTTGATATAGGCATAATTTATTCCTTATTCTCCTTCTTCATTTTGTTCACAAGCTCGATTAAGATGAGCATTATTACCAGAAGCACTCCGAGGAAAATCGGCATAAGCCTATACGAAATATTCTGTCCGACTACCCCAAAAATAGGCGGCATAAAGGTGGTACCGACATACGCCGAAGCCATCTGAATACCCATAAGCTTTTCTGAATTCTCTGCACCGAAAAAGAACGGTGTGGAGTGAATAAGAGCTGGAAATATCGGCGCATTACCGAAACCGACCGCAAATAAGCCCGCAAGCTGAAAATAACCGCCGACAGGGAGCAGCATAATCAAAACGCCCGTTCCTATAAGTATACAGCCTATTCTGATAAGATTTTTCGACGAAAGCTTAAACGACAGGAAGCCGCAAAGCACTCTGCCGAGAGCTATACCGAAAAAATATAACGCAATCCAGCCGGCAGCGGTTTCGGCAGGGATATTATGTTCAAACACGAGATAGGAGCCGCCCCAAATCCCCGTAATCTGCTCAATTCCGCAGTAGGCAAGGAAAGCCAGCAGTACATTAGGTACTCCCTTAAGCTTAAACACCTCGAAGAATTTCATATCGTTTTTATTAGTCTGGGTTTCCTCTCGGCTGCCTGTTAGCCTCTTCCAAAGCGGGAGAGAACAAATGAGAACAAGCACAAGAAAAACCTGAATTATACCGATAGTGAGATAACCCGCTTTCCACGAGCCAGAATTTACTAGGTGGTAGGACATAATCATGGGGCCTGCTGTGGCACCGATACCCCAAAAGCTGTGCAGCCAGTTCATGTGTCTGGCTTTATAATTCAGTGCTACAAAATTATTGAGTGATGCATCAACCGAACCAGCACCAAGACCTAATGGCACCGCCCAAATGAGCAGCATATAGAAGCTGCTGCTGAGTGAAAATCCAATCAACGAAACAGCCGTAAGCGTGACGCTTATGGCTGTAACTAAACCTGTTTCAAGCTTTTTTACAATTAAGCCGTTGAAAAAGCTTGAAATTATTGTGGCTCCCGATATAGTCATTGAAATAATACCAGCGGAGGCGACACTTACACCAAGCTCACCGTACATTGATGGCCACGCAGAGCCTAAGAGTGAGTCGGGTAACCCCAAGCTGATAAATGCTAGATAAATAATCACAAGCAAAATAGTCGAAAACATTGATAAAATCCGCCTTGTTAACTTATTCCATAAAATAGGACGCTTCCATGTCAGCCGTCGATAAAGCAAAAGCAAGCGGGTATTTTTCGAGAGCATTTCCTATTAAATTTTTTTCCTCTGTACCCGAAAAGCCCATGTGCCATCTTATAGCCATAGCCTCGTCCCGTGTAAGCTTCATGTAGCCGCTTATCATATACACCGACTTTTCGCCGTGACCGTAAGGAAGATTATCCTCAAGATTGTAGGTCGGTACCTGTTCCCAAATTCCTTGCTCATTCTTGACGTTTCTGAATCCCTTTTTATAAATATCAGTCTTGCAAATATCGTGAAGAAGTGCGGAGACAGCGATACTCTCGTTGTTAAAGCTCAATTTATACTGCTCCTTTACACGGGTGCGTTCAAGATATGCTTTTAAGCAGTGATAAACATTAAGTGAGTGAAGAACTAGCCCGCCGTCAAAGGCACTGTGATATTTTGTGCTTGCGGGGGCGGTGAAGAAGTCTCTTTTACTGAGGAATTCTAGAAGCTTATCGGCACCCTCACGCTTAATATTTTCGTTATAAATATTTACATATTCTGTTTTTAAAGCCTTCAAATCCACTGCCATCAGCTTTTTACCTCAAGACTTGAATAATATAAATCCTCTTCATTCCGTACACCCGACATATTTTCGATATCCATAATCGATTTTACAACCCAGTCGATTTTGAATATTTGATCGGTAGTCAATGCCGCGCCTTTATCTACTCTTACAGTATCGGTATTGTCACGGATTTCACCAGTGAAAATCTTCGAACGTCCGTCATAAACTACATCAAACAGTGCATCGCTTATTTCCTGCGTGCCTTGTTTAATTATAGCTTGGTTTAACATAATCATGCCTGTCATCTGAGTCTGGAGACCTTCGGTTACATAGCTGCCTCTGAAACTGCCGTATTGTTTTTTACGGACAAGGTCGAGAATACAGGAATTCAGCTTTAGGCTGTAACCAGTCAGATACTGCGTGGGTGCAAGCTCGGGAATGATTTGAGAGAAGCCGATAACCTTGACACCCTTTTCCTCGCAGTAACGAATTCCATATTCGGTTGACTGATAAAGGAAAATCACGTCACAGCCGTCTGCTACTAGCTTGTCAATCGATTTTTTTGTATCGTCATAAGAGTCGGATAATGCCCATTTTAAGCTTAAGGTTATCCTTGCGTTTGGCAGCTCTGCTACACCTAGCGCGAATGCATCGGCAACACCCCTTGCGTGATAAATATTATTATCGACAACCAGTCCAACCTTATTATTTGTAGTATTATACGCCGCAACCACTCCGCATACATTCGCAGGCTGATAAAGCTGCGGCTGTATTGCAGCAAGGTTTCCCAGTGTTGTGCTGCCGCCGTAGCTGATATATACGACATCACCCTCCTCGGATTTTGCGGCAAGCTCACAGGCATTTACATAATGTGCCGATGCCGCAACGATAACGTCGCAGCCTGCCTCCTTAAGTGCGTCTACTGCATCTTGAAACTGCTGTACCAGTACGTTATCAACATAGCAGGTATCAAGGTCAAGCTGTGTCCTTTGAATATCGTATCTCGCCTGCTCAAAAGCTAGGATTTCGGTGTCAGATTGAGCGGAGTTTGCGTATATGAAGCCGACCTTTGTATATCTGGGTGCGTTAGGGTCGGGTGTAGTTGCCTCAGTTTCCTCGGTATCAGAAGGAACGACAGTGATAGTGTTTCCTTCCTCGTCGGTTTCGGTTATGATATCAGAACCGAGATCAGATAAATCTGGATCTGTTTCATCTTCTCCTCCGTTACTGTCGCAGGCGGTGAAAAATATGGCACCTACCAAAATAAGGCTGATTATTTTTTTACCAAGCTTCAAGTAAATCATTCCTTTCGAATTCTTTATTCTTTTATAATTCCTCAGGGTCATTTAAAATGTCGTAAATCTCCTTAACGCTTTCCACAAAGTAAAAGCCGTTTTCTTCAAGGAGAATGATTATTCGCTCATATGCGGATATATATTTATAATTTGCTGATACTGCATTTGCTCTGAAAACCTCGCCGTTCCAAGCGAATTCTATTACGCCGTAATCGTCCTCGGTTATAGGCTCAAGTGTCTTGCCTTCAATTCCTGCCGCACTGTCGCCCTTTGGCAAAACCCTGTCCTCTGCTTTTAGCTTACGGTTTTTTATCGGATACTGGATTAAAAATGTTAATATAGAACCGCTCATTATGGCACAGGGGAGGGTAAAATACCAATATAGCCCCATTTCGGTGTAAATTGTACCGCTTAGCCCAAAGAAGAACGTGTATACGAACAGCATGGTGAGATTTGCGGGAAAAAACTTCTCTATCGGGATTGTACTGCCACTAAATCTGATAAGAGGCTTCTCCATGCCAAAGCTCCCGATTTTCTCCATATACCGTAAAATCATGTCTATAATAAAGATTATAGCCGAGGCTAAAGTGAGAAGCAGATATAAATAAAACATATATTATTCCATATCGTCGGAAACTTGAGGCTTAAGTATTTCGAATTTTAAGCTCTCGATACGGCGGTCAATTATGGATAGCACCGTAATTATGAAATCGTCGGTTTTTATTGAATTGCCTTCCTCGGGGATAATACCGAATAGTTCCAGTACCCAGCCGCCTATGGTGTTGGCATCGGCATTTATTTCATAATCCATTCCGTGCTTTTCGCAGTAACGGTTAAAATCGTTCTTTGAAAGGTTTCCTGAAACGATGAAAACAGTCTCGGAAATAAATTTTACAGGAGGTGCTTCAACATCACCCTCGTCGTAAATTTCCCCTACTAATTCCTCAAGTATGTCCTCAAGTGTAACTATACCCTCGGTACCACCGTATTGGTCAACTACAACCGCTAAATGAATTTTTTTACGCTGCATCAGCTTCAGAACCTCTGAAATTTTCATCAAAGCAGGAACATACAGCGTTTCTTGAACTATATCTGACAGGTTAAAATCTCCGCCGCCGATAAGCCTTTGCATAAACTCCTTGCTCGTAATAATTCCGACTATATGGTCAACGGTTTTGTCATAAACAGGAAGCCTTGAGTACCCCTCGGAAAGCAGCAGGTCACGAGTTGCGTTAATATCCTCATTGAGAGATACTGCAATTATATTTACACGGGGGGTTAAAATTTCGCCCACTGTTGTTTCGTCAAAGGCTAACGCGCTCCGTACAAGGATTGACTCCTGCTCCTCAAGAACGCCCTCATCCTCGATCTCCTCGATTATATGCATAAGCTCTTCCTCAGTGACACTGACTGTCGTACCCTTTGGATTAAAAATGCGAGTAGCGAGCCGTTGCAAGAGTAGGAACAACGCTGAAATAGGAGTCAGAATAAACATCAAAAAAAGCATTATGTTGCTTATAAGAATACAGAATTTTTCGGCATGAAGTCTAGCGATGGTTTTGGGCAGGATTTCGCCGAATGTAAGGACAATTATGGTAACGCAGAGCGTTGAAATCAGCGCACCATATTTTTCACCTATTTCGGGAGATAAAATTGATAACGTCAAAATCGTGGCTACTGATGACGATGTGATGTTTACAATATTGTTGCCAATTAGGATTGTAGAAAGTGCTTTGTCGTATTTTTTTAAGATGGCAAGCACACTTTTTGCTCCACGGGAGCCTTGCTCAGCCTTGTTTTTTAGCCTTATACGGTTGACACTAGTCAAAGCCGTTTCAGCGGCGGAAAAAAAAGCGGATAAAAGAACTAGGACTATGATTATGATTAACTTTGAAACCATATAAATATTACAACCTCTCGGAACCAAATATTTTTACCTATTATTCCAATTATTATTAAACCATATTTAATATATTTTGTCAAATTTTTATTGAAAAAACTTTAATTTTAGAGTATAGTAATAGATATGAAATAAAAAGGAACTAGTTATAATGAAAAAAATCATCAGATGGGCAAAGGAGCATAGGGAAATATCCCTTTATATATTTTTTGGCGGGCTTACGACAGTTGTGTCATTTGTAAGTTATTTTGTATTTCGGGAGATTTTTCCCGATGAAAACAGTGTCCCCGGTTTTTTAAAATGGACTTTTAATCTTGCGAGTTTTCTTGGAACAGAGAGCGGAACTGTGCTTCCTACTGTTCTTTCATGGGTTTGCTCTGTGACCTTTGCTTATATCACGAATAGAATTTGGGTTTTTGAAAGCAGGTGCAGGGGATTTTTACAAATACTCGCTGAGGCGGCTTCTTTCTACGGGGGACGAGTGTTTACGCTAGTGCTTGAAATACTTATCATGTATCTTTGTGTGGATTTACCTGGTATTCATAATAAGCTTTATGAGCTGGCTGTTAAGCTTGGTGCCAATGTCGTGGTGCTAGTACTGAACTATGTTCTGAGTAAGCTTTTCGTATTCAGAATGAAAAAACTAAAATAATTTATTAAATCTCTTGACTTGCAGTTGCAAATATTGTATACTAATTTAGCACGTTAATGTATTTAGACATAAAAGCAATAAAGTGCGAATTTATGAAAAGGTTGGGCATTAAAATGGGAATTATAATAGCGATACTTGTTGTATATGTTGTGATTGCAATAGGTATAGGCGTATATTTTAACAGAAAGTCAAAGAAAACCGTCAGTGATTTCGTTTTAGGCGGAAGGTCGGTGGGTCCTTGGATTACCGCTTTTGCATTCGGAACCTCGTATTTTTCAGCGGTGGTATTTGTAGGCTATGCAGGACAGTTCGGCTGGAAATATGGACTTGCTGCCACATGGGTAGGTATTGGCAATGCGCTTATAGGCTCATTCATGGCATGGATGATTATGGGACGCAGAACGAGAGTTATGACTCATCATCTGGGAAGTGCCACGATGCCCGAATTCTTCGAAAAACGTTATATGAGCCGACCGATAAAGATTATTTCTGCTGTTATCGTTTTTGTTTTCTTAATCCCGTATACAGCTTCGGTTTATAACGGACTTTCAAGACTTTTTTCAATGACCTTCACTATTCCGTATGAGGTTTGTGTAATAGGTATGGCGGTAATTACTGCTGTATATGTAATTCTCGGTGGATATAAGGCCACAGCTTATAACGACTTCGTGCAAGGAATAATCATGCTTTTTGGTATTGCAGCAGTAATAATTGCGGTGCTTTCGGGTAAAGGTGGATTATTCTCAGCAGTTACAGAGCTTTCGGCAATCCCAACAGAAAGTGGTCCTATGGCTGGAATGTCGGGAGGCTTTACTTCCTTCTTCGGTCCAGACCCCATAAACTTAATAGGTGTCGTAATTTTAACCTCGCTAGGTACCTGGGGACTCCCTCAGATGGTACATAAATTCTACACCATCAAGGACGAACGCTCAATCAAGGCAGGGACAGTTGTATCAACTCTCTTTGCAATAGTAATCGCAGGCGGCTGTTACTTCCTCGGCGGCTTTGGACGTATTTTCGTTTCGGCAGAGGAATTTACGGTATTTGACGATATTATACCCACAATGATGCAAAATCTTCCCGATTTACTGATAGGTATTGTGGTGGTTTTAGTGCTTTCGGCTTCTATGTCAACATTATCCTCACTGGTGCTGACATCAAGCTCAACGTTAACTCTGGATTTAATCAAGCCTATGTTTAAAAAGCAGAAGTTTTCGGAGAAGAAAACGCTTTTAATTATGCGAATATTCATCGGTGTGTTTTTACTGCTTTCGGTAATCATTGCACTTAATAAAAACGCTATGATTGCAGACCTAATGGGCTATTCATGGGGTGCACTTGCAGGCGCCTTCCTTGGTCCGTTCCTGTACGGTTTATTCTGGAAGGGTGTTACAAAAATTTCGGTGTATGTAAGCTTCTTCTTTGCGGTTGGTGCTTCGGTGCTTCACATGTTGTTTAAACCGCAATGGGTAATCGGCGGTTTAAATCTCGGTTCTCCTGTTAATATCGGCGCGCTCATAATGCTGATAGGCTTAGTGATAGTACCAGTTGTGAGTCTATTAACTCCGAAAATGGAAAAGTCGGGCATAGCTTCAATTTTCGCCTGCTACGACAAAAAGGTACAGGTTAAGCACGCAGTCGCATTAACAGAAGATGAACCCGAAACTGAGATTGAATAAAAAGACAAATATTTACTGCCGACTTCGCATTGAAGTCGGCAGTTTTGATATACATAAATATTTTTTATCCCTGATTTCTTAAGAATACATTCTCACAGGCTCCTGCAAGAGCAAGCTTATTTTCCTCAGGAACATACGGCTTGTCGATATGCATTAAGATTAATATTAATGCGAGGGGCTGGCTGACTTCCTGCGGTGGGATTTTACCGCCGTAATTCTGTGCGAAAATCTGCAAGAATTCGGGATAATATTCGGCCTTTAGTCCAACCATTCCCTCGGAAAGCTTACGCTTTTCGGGTTCTAACGGATAGGATTTGAAGAGATTTACAATATCAAGCACAGGGTCACCGTAGCATAAATCGCCGACGTCAATAAACATAAGCTCGCCGTTTGAAACGAAGATGTTGTTAGTATGTAAGTCGCAGTGGAGACATGAACGGAGGTCGCTCTGCACCACTTTGTCAAGAAAGCCGCCGATAGCAGCCTTGCAGTTGTCGGAAATCAGACGTGAGGTGCTTATTACCTGCTTAATAATCTCCTTGCGGTCACGAATATCGGCGTCGTTATCGACAGGAACCTCGATACTGTGAAGCTTTTTAACTATCTGTGCAAACTTAATGCTGTATTCCTTGAAATTTTCGTAGCTTTCATTCATAACCTTCGAAATAGGCTGTCCGTTCAGAAGCTCGAAGATTACGCCATAACAGTTTCCGACTTCAACTACGTCAAAGCTTATTGCGGTGGGTATTCCCATTACAAACGCTGCCTTTGATTTTGCTTTTTCAGCAGCGATAACCTCGAGACTTACGCCCTCACGGTATACCTTAATAATTTGTTCGTCGTCGATTTTATAGACTGCGCCGTTTCCGCCCTGACCAATTTTTTGCAGACTGTTTAAGTCTAGTTCAAGTTTTTTCATACATTTGTGTCCCTTCTAATTTTTATCAAATCTAAACGACATAAAATCAAAGCTACTGCCCGGCAGGAACACAAACATCAGGTCCTGCTTTCCTTTTATGCCCTTTAAATTAAATACCTGTTCTTCATAATCAGCCGAATTCTTAAACTCAATGATTTCGTTGATTTGGTTGCCGTTTTCGTCCTTAAAACGTAGGTTAATAGTGTTTTTATCGTTTTTAGTTCTGCCCATGATTATGATTTTTTCGGCTCCTGTTTCACCGAAATATAAATCATTAAATGCGATTAATACGTTGTTTCCGATGCTTTCGACACGGTCTGGGAGAGCTTTATATTCGTCGCCGTAAACGCTGTCGCTTTCGGTAATATTTATATCCTCATAAACACGGTTATTCATAAACTCAAAGCCGCCGAAAATGCAGTGCTTATCCACAACAAAGCAGATGTTTTCTATGCCAACGAGCTTATTCGGTAACATGAAGCTCTGCGGTGCAAATCTGTCCCAAAGGTGATTATGCTCAAATTCCGCTGTAATAAGCTTCGTTCCGCCTTCGTCGGGGTGCCCGCTCCATACCTCAATATCAATCGGTGAACCGTTGATGTTTCCTACATGAAGAATGAGCCTGTCACTTCCACTATTTCCAAAATCAATGTTCGAAAAGCCGATAATCGTACGCTCTCTAATTCCGCTGATAGCACCTCTTTCGATGATGTTAAGCGGTGCAAGGCTTATGTTGTAAAGGCTCGCGGAATTAAATTTATACGGATTGCGTTTGGCTTCGCCGAAGCCGTTTGCGCTTAATGTAAGCTCACTTACAACCTCAGGATTTGAATTGCCATTACTACAAACAGCCCGTACCTTGAAGCAGCCGTCGCCGATTATTTCGAGATTGCCTTCTTCGTTATTTCCTGTTATTTTTGCAGAGTCGGCTAAGATACCTGAGTTTAATACCACGCTCCAGCCTATTTCCTTAAAGTCTGAGTTTTCGGGTAGAATTTTCGCCTTAATTTTTACTTCTTTGTTGTCGGGGGTTAATATATTCGTTCCTGTGAGTGATAATTCTATTTTCCTTGTGGAAATTAAGTCGGTGGAAGGATTCTCAGTTGGCTTATTTTTTACAACGCTTATCCCTACAGGAGTTTCACACGGCAGTACCTCAAATTCTGCTGCTTCTGATTTAAGTCCCTTTGAGCTGAAGTTAATTTTCACTTTTCCAGCATCTATTGTTGACTTTAAAATAACTACTAATTTACCAGAAAATAGTCTCTTTGAGTTGCCTTTGTAGCTGTCGTAATCGGTGCTGTCGCCGCTGTCAATTCCCGCAAGATATGCTGAGGTGTCATCGTCTATATTTACGAAAATACGATTTCTGGCGTTTTCGACAGGAACCCCGTTTTTATCGGCTACACTTACTGTTATGTATTTTAAATCTGTGCCGTTTGCCTTTATCGGTGTGCTGTTATACTCAAGCACAATGCGTTCTGGCTCACTAAAGCTTTTCTTCGTATCGGAGGTAATTTCTATGCCGTTTTTATATGCCACGACCTTAAGCTCGCCAGGTTCATAAGCTACGCTCCAGTGAAAGTGCAGAGTCTTGTCCTTTAATAAATCTATAGTTTTTCTACCGAGAGACTTTCCATTTAAAAATAGCTCTGCTTCGCTTATGTTACTGTAAGCGATTACGTCTATCGTCTGCCCGATGTTCCAGTCCCAATAAGGAAAAAGCTCAATAAAAGGCTCAGTATCTTTGTCCCAGACTGCCTTGTACATATAATAAGATGCTTTTGGAATTCCTGCGGTGTCTACTATTCCGAAATACGAGTTCTTAGTCGAATATGGCGTAGGCTCACCGATATAATCGAAGCCAGTCCAGATGTACTGACCGCCGCAAAAATCATGGTCTCGGTCGTCAGTCCAGGTACGCTCGGAGGAACCTCCCCAGCCTACCACCGAGTTACCGAGGTCGGAGCACTGTAAATCCTCGTGAACCAGTATCGGAGTTTCAAGCGGAAAATGATACACACCTCTTGAGCGTACTGTCGAAGCCGTTTCACTGCCATATATGAACCAATCAAGATATTTTGCGTGGTGCTCATCGTAAAGATATTCTGCGTAATTATAACCGGCAAGCTTGATTTCATCGGCACATTTTTGCGCTCCCTCGCCGCCCATATAATTAGAGCCTATTGTACAGCCCGCATTTTGCTTCGGGTCATGCAGAAGCACCTCATTACGAAGCAATTTCGTTATTTCAAGACCTCGCTCGTCCTTGTGAGTATCGTAAATTTCATTTCCCATGCTCCACATTATGACCGAGGGATGATTTCGGTCACGCCTAATCCAGGACGCTACATCTTGTTTATACCACTCGGGGAAAAACCTCGCATAATCATACTGTGTTTTGGAAAGCTCCCACATATCGAACGCCTCATCAACCACGAGTATGCCCATTTGGTCGCATAAATCCAGCATTTCGGGGGCAGGAGGGTTGTGCGAGGTGCGAATGGAATTTACACCCATACCCTTAAGAATTTCAATTTGACGTTTCATCGCATTTACATTAAAGCAAGAGCCTAATGCGCCGTGGTCATGGTGCATGCAAACACCATGAAGCTTAAGTGTCTCGCCGTTCAGCTTAAAGCCCTCTGTCGGCGAAAATTCTGTGTATCTAAAGCCTACGTCAAAAATCTCGGTATCAAGAACTGTGCCATTTTTGATAAGCTCTGTTTTAAGTGAGTATAAATTCGGGGTTTCTGTAGACCATAGCTTTGGTGCATTTATTAAAAAGCCGTCGCTTCTGTTTGTGGTTTCGAAAACAGCCTCGCCCAGAGTGTAGCGGATTAAGTCAATTTCGCCTGTGTATTCAGTATCTATTTCGAGCATGAAATCTGATGAATTCTGGATTTTCTTAGCCGAGGTGTAAATTCCGTTATGAATTAAATGAGTTTTATTCTGCATCTTAAGCCAGACATTTCGGAAAATACCCGCACCGCTGTACCAGCGCGTGTTGGGTGACACATGATTAATGCGTACTGTGACTGTATTTGTACCTTTTTGCATAAATGGTGTGATATTAATATCGAAGCTGGTGTAGCCGTATTTCCAAACGCCAGCCTCCTTTTCGTTTATATAAACCGTCGTGTCCATATAAACGCCGTCGAAAACGATTGTATGAATTTTATCCATATCATTTTCCGAGATTTCAAACTCCTTTTTATACCAACCTGTGCTTGTCTTGTAAAGATTATTGGTGTCGTAAATCAGCCAGTCGTGTGGAATTTCCACGTTTTCCATTTCGGTCGGGAGCGCATCAGAAAGTGCGAATTTCCAGTTGTCGTTGAATAAAATTTTCATATTTATGACCATCCTTCCTCTTACGCCAATGACAAGCGAGTTTGCCGTTTGAGCTTGTCATTGAGCGGTTTGAAACAAATTTTAACCTGTAAAAACAAAAGATAATGAAAATTTGTTTCAAACTTATATATTCCTTCCTTCCGCTTTAAGTATGAAGTGTTATTTTGACAAAGCTTTGCGGGTCTATTACTACGGTTTTTATTTTCTTCTTTTTGGCATATTCGATTGTTTGTTTGGTACCGCCGCTTTGCCCGTGAAATATCCCCAAAAGCATATCGCAGGTGTCAACTAAAGCAAGATTTCGTTTTTGCATACAGCCCTCAAAATACGGTGTATCACTAATCATTCTTGCTTCATCACAGGAACTTAAAATTTTGTCGTACTTTATTCTTGAATTTTCACTCCAGCCCTTACTTTGCCCCTGACAGGGTATAAATGCGTTAAGCCTTATGAAAGGATACCGCTTCTTAAATTCCAGCACCATCTCGGCGAAAAGTAAATCCGAGCCTTCTGCCATTCCGCACTGGAAAATCTCAAAGCCCTCATCTATTAGTAAGTCAATTTCGCCTATAATCAGCTTTTTAAGTTCATCATAGGTGTGGTTGTTTTCACTTAAAGCGGCTGTTAGCTTTTTCGGTCGGTAGCCAGTGAAGGAGCAAACTTTTTTAATGTAATTCAAGGACAATAACCCCGCATTTAACTGTTTCGACTTCGATTATTTCTTTGTTATTAGGAGTGTTTTTAATTCGGCATTTACCCCCATTTTGGGAAAGAATTTCAACCCGTGTCGGCAATCCGTTTTTCCATGCCATGCTTATCTCAAAGCCGCCACGTGCCTTTAAGCCTCTGATGCTGCCGCTTTCCCATGCATCGGGCAGAGCGGGGAGCAGTGAAATATATCCCTCATGGCTTTGAAGAAGCATTTCGGCAATTCCCGCACTGCCGCCGAAGTTTCCGTCGAGCTGGAAGGGTGGGTGGAAGTCGAAAAGATTAATAAATGTACAGCCGCCAATCAGTCCTGATAAAAGCTTAAATGCACGATTACCGTCGCCAATTCTCGCCCACAGGTTCAGCTTATGAGCACGCGCCCAGCCAGTTGACTCATCTCCGCGGTCGTCTAATGTTATTCTAGCTGCTTTTAATAAATCTGGGGTGTTGTTATTAATAGCCTTTCCAGGGTATAAGCCTAATAAATGCGAAATATGACGGTGGTTCTGCTGAACCTTGCTGGTGTCAAAATCAGCTTCCTCCTCGTCGAACCATTCAAGCATTTTTCCGCTTTTACCGACTTTAAATGGTTTAAGCTGTGACACCTGCTCTTTAACAGTGTTCCTTAACTCCGTGTCTTGTTCTAGTATTTCCGAGGCTTTTATAAAATCAAGATAAAACTGCTGGATTAAGCTTTGCTCGTATGTATTTCCGATTGTTACAGGTCCATGCTCGGGCGAATAGGTTGGGCTTGAAACCAGCCGTTCCTGTTTGTCGTCATAAATTAACCACTGGGTATAGAACCTTGCACTTTCACGCATAATGGGATATATCGCTTTTTCGAGATATTCCTTGTCTAAAGTGAACTCATAATATTCCCAAATATTCTGCATAAGCCATGCAACTGCCGCAGTTGACCAACCCCAGAAAAAGTCTCGTCCAGGTGCCGTCCAGCCGAAGGGTGTAGTCTCAGTGTGTGCAATCCAGCCGTTTTCGGGGTTGCTTTCGTCGGATATGATACCGTAATATTCCTTTGCGGTAACACGCCCCGCGGGACGAAGCGAATTCAAAAAATCGACTAAGGGATAGCTAAGCTCGGCAAGATTTGTATTATAGGCACCCCAATAATTCATTTGCAAATTAACATTTATATGATAGTCACTGCTCCAAGGTGGTGAATTCTGTTCGTTCCATACGCCTTGAAGATTGGCGGGCAGGGTGCCCTTTCTGGAGGAGCCTATTAGGACATATCGTCCAAACTGGAAGTATAGCTCCTCAAGCTGTCTTTTTATCTTAACATCCTCGGTGATGCTATATCTTTCAACAAGCTCATCTGTCGAAATATCAAGATAATCGTTTTCATCGCTAAGGTTTAAATCCACACGGCCGAAAAGTGAATAGTAATCCTCATAGTGTCTGGCAATAAGTGTATCCCAGCCCATACTTTTCGCTGATTTTGCTCTTTTAAGTGCTTCCTCGTATGTATTAACCTCACGTCTGTAATTTGGGTACACAGGAGCATAATTTGTTGCAGCTGTAATATAGATTACAACCTCGTCGGCATGCTCTGCCATAACACTGTACTGACCCATTATAAGCTCGCCGTTAATAATCTCAACTTCAAAAACCGCCGCATAGCTAAGGCCGTTGTCAAGGAGCGAGCCCATATATGAAATTCGTCCGTCATCGGCGATAATTTCGCTCTGGCTCTGAATATTCGATAATTCGAGACGAACGCAGATACGATGCGGCTTGTCCGATTTCATTCTAATACAAATTACGTTGTCGGGGTAGCTTGCGAACGCTTCACGCACATGAAGGGCACCGTTATACTTAAATTCGGTTCTGCATACACCCGTGTTCATGTCGAGAAGCCTTTTATAATCGCTGATAGCAGCCTCGTCTATGTTAGAAAATCTTAAGTAATTGTCACATAGCAGCTGATAGGCACCGTAGCCGTCTGAGTCGCCTGTAAGCTTTTGATATAGCTCATTGGCTTCTTCGTATTTTTTGTTATATAATAACTCCTGAACCTCCTTGACATATTTGTAACGGTCGGTGAAATTACCCCCGTTATAATCTGGACGGTATTCACAGGGACCGCCCCGCCACAAGGTTTTTTCGTTCAGAACAATTTTTTCTTTCGCTATGCCGCCAAAAAATGAGGCGCCCATGTGACCGTTTCCGATAACAAGGCTCTGCTCCTCCCATTTTTTGAAGCTTGCAGGTTTTGTATACC
This sequence comes from Ruminiclostridium sp., assembly GCA_031549645.1. Classification (GTDB taxonomy): domain Bacteria; phylum Bacillota; class Clostridia; order Oscillospirales; family Ruminococcaceae; genus Ruminiclostridium_E. Next base: position 17,526 of record JAVBPL010000067.1, read on the forward strand.
ATAAAATGTTTTTCATAATCTTTCCCTCCACAGTCGCCTGTACACAAATCACTATTACTTAGAATTATATATCATACGGCAGTAAAAGTCAATCAAATTTCGTGTCTTTTGAGGCATTTATTCTTGACAAAAGCATATAATAAGCGTATACTAAAAAGGTATTGGTGTCTGAAAATCTAACTTTGGAGAAACGCTGTGACAGTATGCATTGACGGCTTGGATATTTCATATATATCAGAGGGAGAGGGTACTCCACTCCTCATTGTTCACGGCTGGGGCTGTGAGGGTGAGGTTTACAGGGGAATCATAGACTTTTTATCCCCTTTTTACAAGGTTGTCGTACCCGATTTGCCTGGCTTCGGTAAAAGTGAGGAACCCGTTGTTCCTTATTCTGTCGGGGATTATGTGAAATTTATAAAAGACTTCTGCGTAGAGCTAGGCTTAAACGAGGTCATAATTTTAGGGCATAGCTTAGGCGGACGAATTGTTATAAAGGCACTATCAGGTGGCGATTTTCCGATAAAAGTCAATAGGGTTATTTTAACGGGTGCCGCTGGCAAAAAGCCTAAAAAAAGCTTAAAAGCAAAGGCGAAAACCCGCATTTATAAAGTCGGCAAAGCCATTCTTAGTTTATCCCTTATGACAAAGCTTTTCCCGAACGCTTTAGAAAATTATCGTAGTAAAAATGGCTCTGCTGATTATCTCGCGGCTTCTTCAATAATGCGTCAAACCCTTGTTAAGATAGTGAACGAGGACTTAAAGCCCCTGCTCCCTGATGTTAAGGCTGAGGTGCTTTTGGTTTGGGGTGAAAATGACGATGCAGCACCCCTTTCAGATGGTAAAATAATGGAGCAAATGATGCCTAATGCAGGGCTTGCGGTTATCCCGAATGCAGGGCATTATGCTTTTCTTGATAAGAAAACGCAGTTTAATAATATATTAAAATCTTATCTTCTTTAGAAAAGGTGATTATAATTATGAATATTGATTTACCATCGGCAATTTGTGCATATTTTTATTTACTGACAGTAATTGTGGTTATAATCACGGATTATGTGCATTATATGCATATGTTTCAGCTTAATTCATATAAAGCATCATCACAGGTAAAATGGCTCTCGAAAAACACCTCAATAAAAGGCTTGGGAGCGGTCTTGAGTGTACTTATTCTAGCGGTTTTCGGTGCTGTATGGTATGGCTATCTTGGAGCAGGACTTCTTACTTTATTCTTTCTTGTTCCCTTTAAAAAGAAAAAGCCAGTTAAAAAGAAGCTGGTTTTTACTCCTCGTGTAATTAGAATGTGTGTAACAAGCCTTGTAATTTACGCTGCAATTTTCAGCCTTATTTTAATTTTGGGGATAGAAAAAACTTTAGTTATATGGTTTGTTCTAGGGCTGATATTAATAACGCAGTTTATGGTTATAATAGCGAACTTTATGAATAAGCCGATAGAGAAAGCCGTAAATAATCATTATATCAACGATGCAAAGCGTATTATAAATGAGCTTCCAAATTTAACCGTTTTCGGTATTACGGGCAGCTACGGTAAAACCTCGACGAAATATTATTTAAACGCTCTGCTTTCGACCGAATTTAATGTTCTGATGACACCCGAAAGCTATAATACCACGATGGGTGTTGTGAAAACAATACGAGGAAGCCTTAATGCAACACATGAAATTTTTATATGCGAAATGGGTGCTAAAGATGTCGGCGAAATAAAAGAAATCTGCGATATAGTTAAACCTAAACATTCGATGATAACCTCAATAGGGCCTCAGCACTTAGAAAGCTTTAAATCCATAGAAAACATAATAAAAACAAAGTTTGAAATAGCTTACTGCATATCAGACGGAATAGTTTTCTTAAACTTCGATAATCCATATATCAGAGAAAATAAAATAACAAAAAAATTCATCAGTTATGGCATATCAGATGAAAACAAAAAATATCTGAATTATTATGCGGACAGTATTTCAGTCTCTGAAAAGGGTACCTGCTTCTTTGTGACAGCACCTGACGGACAGCGCGTTTCGTTTGAAACAAGGCTTATAGGTGAGCATAACGTTCAGAATATAGTTGGTGCTATTGCAGCGGCTCATTTCCTCGGTGTAAGCTTTGAAAAGCTTGTCCGTGCGGTTAAAAGGCTGGAAAGCGTTCCGCACAGGCTTCAGATGATTGATGGAAAATCGAAGCTTATTATCGACGATGCCTTCAACTCAAATCCCAGTGGCGCAAGAGCGGCTCTTGATGTGCTCGCAAGAATTAATGGCGTAAAAATATTGGTTACTCCTGGAATGGTGGAGCTTGGCGAGAAGGAATATGAGCTTAATATGGAGCTCGGTTCATATGCTGCAGAGGTGTGCGATTATGCCGTGCTTATCGGAGAAAATAGAGCAAAGCCCATAAAAGAGGGCTTATTAAAATCGGGCTTTGGTGCTGAGAAAATTATGGTTTATGATACACTTCAAGAGGGACTTGCCTTTGTCGATGCACTAGATACTGGAGATGTTAAAAAAGTTGTTCTTTTAGAGAACGATTTGCCCGATAATTATTAATAAGGTGGTATGTATGAAGATAAAATTAGGTGTGTTTTTCGGCGGAAAAAGCGTTGAGCATGAGGTCAGCGTTATCACCGCTATACAGGCAATGGCTTCGATAAACAAGGATAAATACGAGATTGTCCCGATTTACATATCTAAAAATGGTGATATGTATTGCGGCGAAAAAATAGGTAAAATTGAGTCATACACCGACATTCCCTCACTTCTTCGTGAAAGCTCCCGTGTGGTCTTAGTGAAAGACGAAAATAAATTTCTCCTCACAAGATACCCTGCAAAAAAATTCGGAAATAGCACGGTCGCAAGCATCGATATAGCCTTCCCTATGGGACATGGTACAAACGTAGAGGACGGTGCACTGCAAGGCTTTCTCCAGACAATCGGAATACCGTATGTGGGCTGCGATGTAACAAGTGCCGCTGTCGGTATGGATAAATATATAACCAAAATCCTTTTAAAAGCCGACGGAATACCAGTGCTCAATGCCGAGAGATTAAAGAATTCTGCTCATTATGAGCTCCAATCGCTTGAAGAAAAAATCGGTTATCCGATGATAATAAAGCCGATTAATCTTGGTTCAAGTGTGGGAATTAAAATTGCTCGTGACCGTGATGAGCTTGAGGCGGTAATTGAACATGCATTTATGTTCACGAACGAAATAATTGCAGAACATGCGATTATGAATTTAAAAGAAGTTAATGTTGCGGTGCTTGGTGATGCGGAAGCCGCTGTGGCGAGTGAATGTGAGGAGCCTATAGCCTGCGATGAAATTTTAAGCTACGAGGATAAGTATGTTTCGGGTGATAAAAATGGTTCTAAAAGCAGCGGTATGGCTTCGTTAAAGAGAAAAATACCCGCTGACATTACTCCCATGCAGCGTGAGGAAATACGCTTGCTTGCTGTGAAAGCATTTCGCTCGCTGTCTTGCAACGGTGTTGCTCGGCTTGATTTTATGATTGATATGGATAACGATGAAATTTATTTTAACGAAATAAATACACTCCCAGGAAGCCTTGCGTTCTATTTATGGGAGCCTATTGGTTTAAAATATACCGATATGCTTGAAAAAATGATATCGCTTGCATTCAAAAGAGAGCGAGAGAACAGCAGTATAAACTTTTCCTTCGAAAGCAATATACTCAAGGACGCAAAGCTCGGTGGAAGTAAGGGAAGTAAAAGATAAAGGAAACGGAAAAATGATAAACAATAAAAAACCATATATCATAAATTTACAGTTTGGCACCTGGCAAAACCAGCTTTGGTTCATGGGTGATGAAGGCAGAGATGAGGAGTTTAGCAGAGCTGAAAAGGGGCTTGATGAAATAGGTGACTCATGTACTAACTCGAGCGACTTCTTCGATAAGGCTGTAAAGCATTTTGAGGGCTTAGGCTTCGCCCGTATTTATAAATGAGAAGTATAACAGTAGGCAAGAACGATGCGGGGCAAAGGCTCGATAGATTTCTCTCAAAAAGCTTTCCGCTATTAAAGCATGGTGTTATACGAAAGGCTCTACGAAATAAAGATATAAAAGTCAATCGCAAGCGTACCGATGCCGAGTATTTTTTAATCGAAAACGATGTAATTGATGTTTATATTAAAGACGAGCTTTTAACAGGGAAAACTATATCAGATAAAGCTACTTCGGGAATAGCACTTGAACAATCCGATATAATTTATGAAGATGAAAACATTCTCTTAATAAATAAACCTGTAGGGCTTGTGGTGCACGAGGATAATCAAAAAACTGACGATACACTGATAAAGAGAATAATAAATTATCTGATAAAAACGGGAGAGTATGACAGTAAACACGAGCTTTCGTTCACACCTTCGCTTTGCAACAGGCTTGACCGAAACACGTCGGGCATTGTAATTGCAGCGAAAAATGCCGAAGCACTCCGAATAATGTCGCAGAAGCTACGTGACAGGGAGATCGAGAAGCTTTACTTATGCCTTGTCTACGGTGTAATGCCGAAAAAGCATGACATACTGACACATTATCTCGAAAAATCCGAAAAGGAAAATAGGGTTTACATAAACGATAAAAAAACAGCGAAAAATTTAACGATAAAGACTGAATATAAAGTGCTTAAAGAAGCTGATGATTATTCACTACTCGAAATAAATCTGCTGACTGGACGAACGCATCAAATCAGAGCGCATCTTTCCTATATAGGGCACCCAATTTTGGGCGACTCGAAATACGGTGATAATAAAATAAATCGCTTATATAAGTATAAGTCACAGGCACTTTGCAGTTATAAATTGAAATTTATTTTTAGCACAGATGCAGGAATACTGGAGTATTTAAAAAACAAGGAATTTGAAATTAATAAGGACTGGTAATGAAAATGAAATACATTGTTCTTCTTTGCGACGGAATGGCGGATTTACCCGTAGAGGAGCTTGGGGGGGAAACCCCGATGGAGAAAGCGAACAAGCCTTTTATGGACGGGCTATCTAAGAAGGGTATGCTCGGACTTGTAAAGACTGTAAACGATAATTTGAAGCCAGGAAGCGACGTGGCAAATTTATCAGTTTTAGGGTATGACCCTGCGGTTAGCTATTCGGGGCGTTCTCCGCTTGAAGCTGGCAGTATCGGGATTGACATGAAGCCGACTGATATTTCTCTCAGATGTAATCTTGTCACGCTTTCAGACGAAGCGGATTATACCGACAAGACTATGATAGATTATTGTGCTGACGATATTTCAACGGAAGATGCGGCAGTTTTGATAAAATATATTGATGAAAAATTGGGTAAAGCACCTTTTAAATTCTATAATGGTGTAAGTTACCGCCACTGTCTCATTTGGGACAATGGCACCCTTGATTTAGGGGAGCTGACACCGCCTCATGATATTACGGGACAGCCTGTTAAGAAGTATCTTGGCGTAAATGAAAATGGAAAACCGCTCCTTGATATGATGAAGCAGTCCTACGAGCTGCTTAAAAATCACCCCTTGAACCTTGAAAGAATTAAAAACAACCGTCGTCCAGCAAATTCAATCTGGCTCTGGGGCGAGGGCTACCGCAAGGAGCTAGTAGCTTTTAAAGAAAAGTTTGGTCTCAAGGGAGCCATGATTAGCGCCGTGGATTTGCTTAAGGGTATAGGTAAATTTACGGGTATGGAGGTAATAAATGTTGAGGGCGCAACTGGCTATCTTGACACGAATTTCAGCGGTAAAGGCATGGCTGCGGTAAACGCTTTGAAAAGCGGCTTGGATTTGGTTTATATCCACGTTGAAGCGCCAGATGAATGCGGTCACAGAAATGAAATAGAGGGCAAGGTCAAAGCGATTGAGCTGATAGATGAAAAAATACTGGGACCTATTTTGGAAGCGATGAAAGATGAAGAAATAAAAGTTCTGATTTGCCCCGACCACCCCACACCATTAGCTTTACGGACACATACAAATGCACCGGTGCCTTTTCTTATTTATGACAGCACGGTTGAAGTGATGGGCTGCGATACCTTTACCGAAAAGACTGCTGAACAAACAGGAAACTATATAGCGGAAGGCCATACCCTTATGGAACGTTTTACATCATAAAAAAAATCCCCGATTTTAATAATCGGGGATTTTTGTATTAATGAATTACTTAACTTCGCCGTAAACACTTTCCTCAGGGGAGTGCCTAGGCTTATCCTTTACAAACTTAATCGCATTGATAACCTGTACATCGATATCTAGCATATTCTGCCTAATCATCTGCTGGTCAATACGCGAGAATAACTCGCCCTTATTTGTGCTGACATATTTCGGCGGTAGTTTATTAAGCGCAATACACTTAATATCCTCAAAGCAAAGCTCACAGGTACAGCACTGGATATCCTTCAGATGCTCCTTAGTCCGCATCTCCACCATCTGCTCCATCATATTCAAAAAAGCCATATTTTCCTCCCAAACACTCATATATATAAATTTTTAGTTAACTATATATCCATGAAAACAATTCACAAGCTTATTGTATACCTAAAACATGATTTTGTCAAGATGTAAAATTTTTCAACCGCATATAGTAAAAAAGTAATATTAAGCAGTATGGAGTGCAAATAATAAGCTATTTTCATTGACAAGTCTATCTAAAAAGTGTATAATATTTTTGTATTTGTTTTGAGACATACGTAGGAAGGAATGACGATAAATGGGCCTAATGGATTTATTCTTCGGCAACTATTCTGAAAAAGAAATAAAAAGAATTGAACCGATTAAGGAAAAAACATTATCACTTGAGCCAAAATATCAGGCTATGAGCGATAAGGAGCTTCAAACTCAGACAGAAATTTTGAAAAAACGCCTTACAGACGGCGAAACGCTTAATGATATTCTTCCCGATGCTTTTGCGGTATGCAGAGAGGCGATGTGGAGGGTGCTTGCTATTAAGCCGTACCCCGTGCAAATCCTTGGAGGCATAGTGCTTCATCAGGGACGTATAGCGGAAATGAAAACTGGTGAGGGTAAAACCTTCGTTGCGGCTTTGCCATCATATCTTAACGCACTTTCGGGTAAAGGCGTTCATGTTGTAACCGTAAATGACTATCTTGCAAAGCGTGACAGCGACCAGATTGGACGTGTTCATCGCTTTCTGGGGTTGTCGGTAGGCTTAATTGTTCATGATTTAAGAAACGATGAACGCAGAAAAGCATACGCCTGCGATATAACCTACGGCACCAATAACGAGCTGGGCTTCGATTATCTTCGTGATAATATGTGCATCAGCAAGAGCGATAAGGTTCAGCGCAAGTTCAGCTATGCAATCGTCGATGAGGTTGACTCAATCCTCATAGATGAAGCGAGAACCCCGCTTATAATTTCGGGACGTGGAGATAAATCCACCGATTTATACCAAAGAGCCGATAAGCTTGCCCGCACAATGAAGCGTGTTAAGGTTGTCGAGCTTGATAATAAGGTTGAGCATGATGATTATGACGGCGATTACATTATCGACGAAAAGGGTAAGACATCAACACTCTTACCCGACGGTGTAAAGAAGGCTGAAGCGTTTTTCGGTGTCGAAAACCTTATGGACCCCGAAAACATCACCCTGCTTCACCATGTAAATCAGGCAATCCGTGCACATGGTATTATGTCGATTGACGTAGATTATGTAATCAAGGACGGCGAAATAATCATCGTTGATGAGTTCACGGGACGTTTGATGTTCGGACGCCGCTTTAATGAGGGACTTCATCAGGCGATAGAAGCAAAAGAGGGTGTTAAGGTTAAACACGAGAGTAAGACTCTTGCGACTATAACTTTCCAAAACTTCTTCCGTCTTTACGATAAGCTGTCGGGTATGACTGGTACAGCAATGACCGAGGAGCAGGAATTCAGAGGAACCTATAACCTCGACGTAATCGCCGTTCCTACGAACAAGCCTGTTATCAGACAGGACCAAGAGGACCAGGTTTATAAAAACGAAGATGGTAAATTCACGGCAGTAATCCGACAAATTGAAGAATGTCACGCAAAGGGACAGCCTGTGCTTGTAGGTACAATTTCAATCGAAAAATCCGAGCTGCTCTCTAAGCTTTTAAAACGCAAGGGTATTAAGCATGAGGTTTTAAACGCTAAAAATCACGAGCGTGAAGCTGAAATCGTCGCACAGGCGGGTAAATACGGTGCTGTTACTATTGCGACAAACATGGCGGGACGTGGTACAGACATTATGCTTGGTGGTAACTCAGAATATCTCGCAAAATCTCAGATGAGAAAAATGGAGATAGACGAGGAAATAATCAATGAAGCAACAGGCTTTGCCGAGACTGACAATGAGGAATTGTTAAATGCTCGTCAGACCTTTAAAGAGCTTAACGAAAAATATAAAAACGAGATTGCCGAGGAAGCAGATAAGGTTAAGTCGGCAGGCGGTTTATTTATACTAGGCACCGAGCGTCATGAGTCACGCCGTATTGATAATCAGCTAAGAGGACGTGCAGGACGTCAGGGGGACCCCGGCGAAAGCCGTTTCTTCATCTCACTAGAAGATGACCTGATGCGTATATTTGGCGGTGAGCGTGTTCAAGCGATGATGGAAACACTCCGTATTGAGGACGACCAGCCAATTCAAAATAAGATTTTAACCCGTACAATCGAGTCCTCACAGCGTAAGATTGAGGGCAGAAACTATTCAATCAGAAAGAACGTTCTTGATTATGATGATGTAATGTCACAGCAGAGAATGACTATCTATAATCAGCGTACAAAGGTGCTTGACGGCGACGATGTAAGCGGAAATATTATCGCCATGATTGAGGAAACCGTAAATGAAGCGGTAGATACCTTCTGTCAGGGTGAGGTTGCCGACGACTGGAACCTTACAGGACTGCGTGAAAGCTGGTCTGGTATTCTCACAACCTCCGAGGATTTCCGTTACAATGCCGAGCAGCTAAATGATATTACGAGAGAGCAGTTGAAATCCGAAATGCTTGATCGTGCAATGACACTCTATAAAAATCGTGAGACCGAATTTACGCCAGAAATTATGCGTGAGGTTGAGCGTGTAGTTCTCCTCAAGAACGTTGACATGAAGTGGATGGACCACATAGATGCAATGTCGGACCTTAAGCATGGCATTCATCTGCGTTCAATGGGCGGCGGTAAGGACCCCGTGGTTGAATATCGTCATGAAGGCTTCGCAATGTATGACGAAATGATAGCTTCTATCCGTGAGGATACTGTTCGCATGGTGCTGACAGTTAGAATTAGGCAGGAAGCACCTCCGCAAAGAGAACAGGTGATGAAACCCGATGCAGAAAACGCTGGCTCCACACAGCCTGTAAAGAAAACCGCAAGCCAAAAGGTAGGAAGAAATGACCTCTGCCCCTGCGGAAGCGGTAAAAAATATAAAAAGTGCTGCGGTGAAAACGAATAATATAGTTAGAAACGGAGATTAATATGGCTGAAATTAAAGCATTCAAAGGGTTGCGATATACCGAAAAAGCGGGGGAAATAGGCGAGCTTTGCTGTCCTCCCTACGATATCATAAGCGATAAGGAGAGACAGGCATTTATTGACAACAATCCTTACAACATCATTCGGCTTGAGCTGCCCAAAATGGGCGGCGACAGCGATAATTCCGAGGCGTACACCATAGCAAATCAGTTTTTGCGTGACTGGATGGGTAAGGGTATTCTGAAGAATGATGATAAAGACGGAATTTACGTTTATGAGATGGATTTTTCTGTAAGCGGAAATTCGTATAGCTTAAAGGGTTTTATCTCGCTTATTAAGCTTGAGGAGTTTTCAAAGGGTGTGGTGCTTCCTCATGAGGAAACGCTCTCTAAGGCGAAAACCGACCGCCTTAATCTCATGACTGCGACGAAATGTAATTTCAGTCAAATATATTCACTTTATATGGACGAGGATAAGGCTGTATATAGCGTAATCGATAATGCATCTAAGGGAAAGCCCGATTATGAATTTACAGACGGCGACGGTGTTACCCATAAGCTTTGGTGCGTATATGATGAGGCTATGCATATTGCAGTTGCGAATGGTATGGCTGATAAAAAGGTTTATATTGCGGACGGACATCATCGTTACGAAACTGCACTTAATTTTCGCAATTATATGAGGGAAAAATTTGGTGATAATATCGGTTCTGCCGATTATGTTCCTATGATGTTCGTAAATATGGAGAATTCGGGACTGGTGGTATTCCCCACTCATAGAATTGTTTGCGATTTAAATAATTATAGCTATGATGAGGTAATTGAACGCTGCGCCAGATATTTTGAAATCACTCCTTTCTTAAATCGTGAAAAGGGTGAAATCGGACTTGAGGAAGCATATAAAAACGGCAAAAAAGCGTTTGTGCTTTTCACTGGCGATAATAATTATACTCTCTTAGTTCTTAAGGATGTAGCGGCAATGACCGAGCTTATGCCCGAAGCGAGCGAGGCATTAAGAAGCCTTGATGTAAGTGTTCTCCATACACTTGTTTTAGAGAGAATTTTTGGCATTGATAAAGAAAATATGGCTAATCAAATCAATTTAACCTACACAAGAATTGCCGATGAAGCTATTTCGGCGGTTGATGGTAAGAGGGCAAATTGCTGCTTTTTACTCAATCCCACCCGTGTCAGTGAAATTCGTGATGTTGCGCTTGCAAGAGAAAAAATGCCGCAAAAATCGACTTATTTTTATCCCAAGCTTACAACAGGTTTTGTGCTTAATCAAATAGTTAAATAGGAACAATTATGTTTGTATCTGAAATAAAAAATGAACTAATAAATCATATTGCCCCGTTTTGGGGTAACCTCCGTGACCATGAAAATGGCGGTTTTTACGGGTTTATGGATAGCGATTTGAATTTAGATAAAGCTGCCGACAAGGGCGTTATTCTCCATGCGAGAATACTTTGGTTTTATTCAAATTGCTTCCTTGTACTAAAGGAACTTAAATACCTCGATATGGCAAGGCATGCCTATCTTTTCCTTACAAATTACTGCGTTGATAAGGAAAACGGCGGTGTATTTTGGTCTGTCGATTTCAAAGGTAAGCCTGTTGATACCATGAAGCATATTTATTGTCAGGCTTTCTTTGTGTATGCGCTGGCAAGCTATTTTGATGCCAGCGGAGACAAGGAGGCACTAGGTTTAGCGTATGAGGCTTTTGATGTAATCGAGAGCAGGGGCAGAGATGATATTTCGTATCTCGAAGCAATGACCGCTGACTGGAAGCCTACAAAAAATGAGGCACTTTCCGAAAACGGCATAGATGCTGAAAAGACGATGAACACGATACTTCATTTAATTGAAGCATATACTGAGTTATTAAGAGTTGATGGTAATAAGCGAGTACGGGAAAGGCTTGAGTTCCTTTTAAATTTCACCTATGAAAAGATATTTGATGAAAAAGAAAACAAGCTTTTTGTTTTCTTTGATAATGAGATGAAGGTCTTGGGTGACATACATTCCTACGGGCATGATATCGAAGCTACCTGGCTCCTCGACAGAGCCTGTGATGTAATATGCGATGAACAGCTTTCGAAAAAAATAGCTTCAATGAATAAAAAGATAGTGGATAAAATAAGTAGCTGTGCTATTGAAAACGGCGTGCTTAATAACGAACGCGATGGTAGTGAGATAAACAAAAAGCGTGTTTGGTGGGTGGAAGCCGAGGGTGTGGTAGGCTTTGTAAATGCGTATCAGCGTTATAATGAAGCAAAACATCTTGAAACCGCAAAGTCGCTCTGGGATTATATAAATAATTGTCTAGTCGATAAACGTGAAAATGGTGAATGGCACTCGGAAATAAACGCCGACGGCATTAATCCAAATAAACCCGTTGTTGAACCGTGGAAGTGTCCCTATCATAACGGTCGTATGTGCTTAGAAATAATAAGCAGAAATGTGATAGTATGAAGAAAAAAATATTAAGCTTAATAGTTTCAGCCTTACTCTTAACCTCCTGCAAAACAGCAGAGCAAAAGATAGGCGACGAAATTAAAATACCTATTTATGAAAGTGAAGAAATCAAGTATAACACCTGTAAAGCAGAGTATGTAAATCTCTCCGAAAACATTGCCATACCTGCTTCTATCGGCTATTTGTATCAGGATAAAATTAAAAGTACGGTGGAGGGAAATCTGCTTGCTTATAATGCTGCCACAGGCTCTAAAATCAAAGAGGGTGACATTATCGCTGCGATTGACAGCTCGAGCAGGGCGTATGAGCTTAGTGCGCAGGAGATAATAGTAAGCTCAGCTTACTCGAATTATCTTGCGACAGGCAGTGAGGCGGATTTACTTAAATACCAGCTTGAAAATGAAATTCTTAATCAATTAAAATATGAGCTGGATTGCTACAACATAAGGGCACCTTATGACTGCATAATAGTCTCAACACAGCGATTTGCGACAGGCGATGTAATAGGTTACGGTCAGGAGCTTGCAGCAATTGCAAAGCCTGATGAAGCCTATATTTATTGTAATAAGGATACTGCGAATTTAAGGCTTGGTATGGATATTTCGGTTAAGCTTTCTAATTCAAATTATAATGGCAAAATAATATCATATTACGCTGATTTCCCCAAAACCGCCAGTCGAGAGTTGAATAATATTGCGATAATTGAGATGCTCGAGGGTGAAATGGAGCGACTGATAGAGGATACTCCGAACGCAGTTTCGGCAGGCTGGGCAACAATTTACGCTACTATTACTGAAAAGAACAATGTACTAGCGGTAAATGCGCAGGCAGTTAAAACCTTTAACGGTAAAACATATTGTTATGTAATAGAAAATAATGAAAAAATACAGTTAGCAGTAGAAACAGGCATAACGCTAAACGGTCAAACCATAATACTCAGCGGACTAACAGAGGGAGACGTAGTTTCTTTATAATGAAAATCGCTATATTTGATAAATCTGCAATAGTTTCTGATGAAATATCGCTTGATACTTTTTTGAAGTACGGCGATGTTTCTGTTTATGATTACTGCAATGCTGAGGCCGTTCGTGAAATTTCAAGAGACTGTGATATTATTCTCTGCAACAAAACGCCTATGAATGAACTAACACTTGAGTACGCCGATAAGCTTAAATATATAGGGCTTTTTGCGACTGGTTATAATAATATTGACCTTGATTTTGTAAAAAAGCAGGGGATAATAGTTTCGAACGCACCTAATTATTCCACCTCTGCTGTTGCGCAGCACGTTTTTGCGTTAATTCTGGAGATTTACAACAAGGTAGCAGGGTATGATGTATCGGTTAAAAATGGCGACTGGATAAGGAGCAAGGCATTTTCATACTTTCCGATGCCCTTATATGAGCTTGGTGGTAAAACTATCGGAATAATAGGCTTCGGCTCAATTGGAAAGCGTGTTTACGAAATAGCACGGGCCTTTGAAATGAAGGTAGTGATTTATACCCGAACCCCTGATTATTCGTATGATGCAGATTTTGTCACGCTTGATGAGTTAATTTCGATATCTGATATAGTGACAATACATTGCCCACTAAACGAGCAGACCAGGTACCTGATAAATGCTGAAACACTCTCAAAAATGAAAGCGAATAGCATTTTAATAAACACCGCAAGAGGACCTATTGTCGATGAACAAGTGCTATATAATGCGTTATCGAATAAGGTGATTATGGCGGCGGGAATTGATGTTCTCGAAACAGAACCCATGAAGCCCGACTGTGTACTTAAAAACGCCCCAAATATCATCATAACACCCCATGTTGCCTGGGCAGGAGTTGAAACCAGACGTAGACTTGTTAATTTGGTGGAGGAAAACTTAAAGGCATTTTTATCAGAAAAACCACAAAACCTGCTGTAATATCTACACTGTAATATAAAAAGAAAGAAGGTCATCAAAAATGGTTCAGCCTTATCTAAGCTTTAATGGTTGTTGTGAAGAAGCGTTTAATTTTTATGCTGAATGCTTCGGCGGAAAGGTTTTAGCAATATCACGATTAAACAATGACCCCAATAATCCCGTTATGCATTCACAGGTGCAGCTCACCGAGTCTGGCGGAAGTGTCAGCGGCGCAGATACTAATGAACCCGTTATAATTTCTGGAATGAATATCCTTGTGTTTCTGCCGTGTGAGAAAATTAATGACATTGCCGAGAAGCTCTCTGTCGGTGGGACATTACTTGCACCTTTTACCCCTCACCCGCCACCTGACGACGCAGGCGGCAGTGCGGCAGTTCTCGACAAATATGGTTATACCTGGATTTTAGCTGGTTAATTTATAATAAGCTTAGGGCAGAAGAATTTATTTTCTTCTGCCCTTTCTTAATGCATAAAATCCGTAACAGGTTTAGTAAAGCGTTCATATAATGATAATATTAAAAGGGGGTTGATAACACCGATGGCATACAGTGACAGGGAGCTTCTCGCCAGAATAATACAGTGCGAGGCAGGCGGTGAAGGTGATAATGGAATGAGAGCGGTTGCGACAGTAATAATGAACAGGGTAAATGCAAGCACTGGTGAATATCAAAGAGTTGGACAGGGAAGCATCCAAAAGGTAATATTTCAACCTGGACAGTTTGATTGTGTAAGAGATATTGTGGGTGGCAGACCAAACCAACAAACGATTTACAATATGCGTCCCACAGATGAGCATTATGCGATTGCGGACTGGGCACTAGGCGGAGGGCTTCTCGGTGCGGCAGGTAACTGCTTATGGTATTTTAATCCGTATGCGCCTTGCGTGCCTGAGTTCCCTTACAATGGCTCGGGTACCTACCACACATCAATCAATGCGCATTGCTTTTACCGCCCGACAGTAAGATATGCACAGACATAAGGAGATGAAATGAATGTGTAATAACGGAAAATACATACGAAATAGGAGAAATTCGATGACACAGCAAAATCCAAATCAAATATACATCAACGGATATTTTACCCCCTCAAGCACAGGGAGCACCGCAGGTATTATGAGTAACGATATAGATGCACAGTATCTCAGGCAGTCGCCGCAGACCACAGAGAACAATAATCCAAACACTATGGGGATTATTAGCACACCAGTTGCAATGGAAACAGAGGTCTTAGTCCCCGAAACCCTTGAAAGCACACTTTTTGTTCCGGGTTTTCTAGGAACCCAGATAGGTAAACTGATGCGGGTAGAATTCCTTATCGGCAATAATACCCTTGATAGAGTAGGTGTACTTAGAAAGGTCGGCGCGAGCTATATTATTCTTCAGCCCTTTGGTGAAAGCACCTCGGTAATGTGCGATCTGTTTTCCATAAAATTTGTGACGATAATAAACACTCCGCTTGACGGAAATATGGTGGTAGTGCCGTAAGCTTATATGAAAAGGCTGGAACTAGTTTGATAAACAAACTAGTTCCAGCTTTTTATTTAACTCGAATATTCAAGCTTTCTGTATCCTGAGGGAGTGCATCTCATATAGGTTTTGAAATCGCGGTTAAAATGACTTAAATTATTGTAACCGCACTGAAAAGCAATGTCTGAAATTTTCCTGTCAGTATTAATGAGCAGAACACGGCTCTTGCTTATTCGGTATTTATTTAGATAATTAGTAGGTGTTACGCCATGCAGCTTCTTAAAATATCTGCAAAAGGTTCCGACTGATAAATGCACCTGCTTTGCGAGTGCCTCGGTGGTGATTTCCTCGTCATAATGCTCATGTATGAAATCAACAGCAGCGAGCATTCTATTATACAGCTTCTGATAGCTTTGAATTGTCGTAATATTTACATATTGATTATTATAAATCATATTCCACAAGATAAATATAAAGCCATCAAACTCAAGCTGCCATAATTCGACATTAGGTTTCTTTCGGAACTGTATCAGCTTGTCTAAAATTTGCAGGGCTTCTCTCTGCCAGCTAACCCTTGCACTTAAAACCAGTATGTATGACTTACTCCTGAAAAGCAAGGGCTGGACAAAACGACGGTACCCCTTACCCTCGAAAAGCAGAACATTAAAGCATATAGTATCATATATACACGAAACGCCGTCAAGGCTGTTTGCCCAGTGACTAAGATTTGGGGGAATGAGCACGGCTTCTCCCTCAGAAAGAATTAATTCCTCGTCCTCAATTGTAAGCACCATTCTTCCCGACTTAACGCATAAAAATTCAATTTCCTCATGAAAATGCTGAACCATAGTGCTTCCAGGAAATACCTCCTTATGGTTGATTGTGAACTGATAACCCTTAACCTGATTAGGTATTTCATCGCTATAATAGTTTTCTGTTTTCACCATAAATCCTTTCCCCCATAAAAAAATAATTTTACGCAAGAGCTTAAAATCATAATAAGATATTCATATAAAAAAGTCAAGCAAAATGTCAAAAATGTATTATAAATCAGTTGTAAAGTATCAATGTAATGAGCGTATTTTGCCGATAAATATAGTAAAACGATTACATTGATAAAAACATAACATGTCAAAATTGTATTATTGTGCGACGATATAATATTTGTTATCATAATAACTGGTTTTTATGTCAAAATCCTATCTATTTTAAGCAACAGGGTGTTATTCTTAATAAAGCTTTAGTGTTAATATTTAATAAAGATTTGAAGAAATACTGGTAATCTTTATTAAAATGATTTGTTTATCAAGAGGAGGATTTTGATGTCTAAGAAAAGAATTAGTGCATTATTAATGGCTGCGGTTATGGCTGCGAGCTATGTATTGCCGCAGACGGTCAGCGCAGCGGCTCCAGGCGGCTCAGATAGTGTTAATCTCGAATGGCAGATTAACGGCTCTGATGTAAATGTGAGCAGAATAGGTACTGACAGTCACCTATTAAAGCTCGAGGGACTTAATTTTGGCTCTAAAAAAATCCCCACAAGTGACGGGGTACTGAATATTATTTATGACAGTAGGGGTCAGAACAGCACAAGGCAGTATTCTGTGTGGACGGATTTGTCAGGCGATGGAAGCGAAATAAGTGATTATTCCTTTGCGTCACCTGCCAATCGTGATGCAGGAAAATTTGTAACCTCTAAGGATTATAGCTCGGGAACGCCTTCTATAAGCATCGATATACCAAATGAGCTGCTTTATAACGGAACCGATATAGCAACCACACTATATGTCTTAATACATACCTATAATCCTGCTTCGGATTTACCCGCAAATCAGAGAGGCGGCGGAACAAATCTTGAGTTTGATAGATTTAATAAAATTTCGCTTACAGGAACCCTAACAGGCTCAAAATGGGGTATTAATAACGGTGATACAGATGTAAGCCGTGTAGGTACCGATAATCATGTGATTAAGCTAAGTAATCTTGATTTTGGTCCAAATAATATACCCTCAAGCGGAGGACTGCTGGAGCTGAATTATGACAGCAGGGGACAAAACAGCACCAGACAGTATTCGGTATGGACAGATTTATCAGGGGACAGTAGTGATATAAACGATTATTCGTTTGCTTCACCTGCAAATCGTGATGATGGTAAAATCGTTACTTCAAAGGATTACGCCTCGGGTACAGCCACGGTAGGTATTGAAATACCGCTTGAGCTGCTTTATGACGGTGTTAATACAGCATCTGAAATTTACGTTAATCTTCATGTTTATAATCCCGCCAGCGATTTACCAGATAATCAGAGAGGCGGCGGTACAAAGCTTGAGTTTGACCGACTAGATAATATCACACTCACAGATGTAAGTCTCGATAAGCAGTATTCATGGGGATTAAACCCTGACACAGCAGATGTAACCCGTACAGGTACCGACAGCCATGTAATTAAGCTCGAAAACATCGGAATAACTAGGGCTGATATTCCCTTTATTCTTGAAAGCCCTGCCATTACTCTTGATATTATGTACGGCAGCAGCGGACAAAACAGCACCAGACAGTATTCGGTTTGGACAGATTTAAGCGGAGATGCAAGTGAAGTTGGAGACTATACCTTCGCTTCACCTGCTAATCGTGATGCGGGTAAGCTTGTTACCTCGAAGGATTACAGTGCAGGAACACCGCTCGTAAGCATTGATATTCCGAAGGAACTGATTTACGACGGAACTAATATTGCTTCTGAAATTTATGTAACTATTCATGTTTATAACCCCGCCAGCGATTTGCCAGATAACCAGAGAGGCGGCGGAACCAAGCTTGAATTTGACAGACTGAATAAAATAGCGCTTAATATACCTTGTCTTTCAGAGATTATTTTAACCGAGGATACATTTACGCACATAACTCTGACACCTGGAGCCGACCCCTCTATGATGGGCTTCGCATGGTTTACAGAGAAAGGAACGACCTCTACATCGGCAGTACAGGTTACAGCAAAAGCTAATTTAGTCGATGGTAAAATGCCTGATGGTGCATCGAAATTCTACGGTACAAATGGAACAGGTACATCACAATATGATACTAATAAAGCGACCGCAACAGGTCTTGTAAAGAACACAGAATATGCTTACAGAGTAGGCGACAGCAACAACTGGAGTAATGTATATACCTTCAAGACCTACGACCAGGACGGCAAATATAATGTTATTGTAGTTGCCGACCCACAAATCTCCGCTGAGGACGATTACATTGTTTGGAAGGACACCGTAGCCAAGGCAGTAGCAAAAGCGGGCGGCGCAAGCTTCCTTATGAGTGCGGGTGACCAAGCAAATTACAGTAATGACCTTGCTGGTATGGAGGATTATCTGTCTCCGAGGGAGCTCTTAAATCTGCCTGTTATGGCGGCAGTCGGTAACCACGACAATGATTTTAAGAATGGGCTTGAAGAAGTGGCCCTGCTCTCCCTGCTTTACAACTGGCCGAATTACGATGATTTGACCGACAAGACAACCGACCTTGCACGAATTGTAGGCGGTGGGGATTACTATTTCAGCTACGGCAACACGTTATATATTACGATAAATTCGTTTGCCGATAACAGAACGGTTGATATACACAGAACATTTATGGAGGAAGCGATTGCTTCTCACCCTGATGCAGTATGGAAGGTTGTTCTGTTCCACCATGACATTTACGGTGTCGGCGACCATGCAGGAATTGGCTACGGAGACTCTGCCGCCATGCAGGCAACCTGGTCACCCTTCCTCGATGAATTTGGTATCGATATTGCCTTTAACGGACATGACCATATTTATGCACGTTCCATGTTCATGAAAAACAACGAAATAATGAAATATCAGATGCCAGCGGTACTTGATGTTAATGAAAACAGTATTTATAAAGAAAATGCTGGTGTTTACATTCAGCCTGATGGTATACAGTATATGGCACTGGCGACTGCGGGAACGAAGTTCTACAATCCTGAAATGCAGCCTTGGGTTGCGTATACACCAGGTAGGCTTGATGTTCCTGAATACACAATCATGTCGATTGACGGTGATTCACTTACAATAACTACCTATCGTACTGATACAAATAAGCAAACCGACAGCATTACTATTAGGAAAAAGGCACTGTTCAGCGATTTGCAAAGCTTAATCTCGGGCTCGGAGTCTCTCACCAGAGGCGACACCACTGATGCAAGCTGGAACGCATTCCAGAACCAGATAATAACCGCAAAGGCTGTATCAAGCTCTGCATCAGCGGCTGATATACATCAGGCGTACCTTGATTTATATGCTAAGTATTACGCGCTGGAGGTACCGACCGTTAAATCGGACCTTAACGACTTAATTAATATCGTTTCACTTAAGCTTGCAGCGGCAAGTGAAGGTAAATGGGAGGGACAATATCCGGCAGGCTCTAAAGCAACGCTTAAGGCTGTTCTTGACTCTGCGGTTATAATAAGGGACTTAAGGCTTTCAACTCAAAGCGAGGTTGATACGTCGTTTACTGAGCTTAAAAATGCATATGATTTATTCGAAAGCTTAGTGAGCGATATTCCGATACCATGGACCTTTGTTCACGAAATCAAGTCAAGCGAAAAAACAACAGTAGACCTCGTTGACTGGATGACAGAGAGCGAAATATACTTCTGGGGCAACGATGCTCAGGAAAGATATGACTCCAGCCATATTAAGCAGGACTTCGCAGGAAGCGATGCCGATAGTCCACGCTCAGAACCTTTATATGGACCTGCAAATGCATCGGGCGGACGTGGGCACAACAACGCACATATAACAAAAACACATATTGGTGAGTGGATACGTTATGAGCTTGACGTAGAGAGTGCGGGTATGTATAAGGTATCAATCGGTGCCGCTAACAGCACGGCAGCCGACCAGAAAATTCTCATTAGGGATACTGAGCATCATGTTTTAGGCACCTTTGTAATACCCGCAAATTCCACACTCCCCGCTGACGGCTGGGATAACGCAGCTATTATTGGAGCTGATAAGGAAATCTATCTGCCTAAGGGTAGCTATGTAATCGAGCTATTCTTCGTAAACGACGGAATTCCTGTTAGCACAAGAGACAACAATCTTTACCCCAACGGAGCAGAAATTGACATTCTGACCTTCGAACGCACCGGTGACGGAACCGCTCCTGTTTACACAAAGGATAAGTCTATTTACGCTCTGCCCACTCCGAATACCGCAGCAGGTGCCGCAAATCGTCAAAGAGGCTGGGGAAGCGAGGGCTATGAGGACGAATGGGGCATGATAGCATCTGGAATTAGCCTCGATATATGGATGGCGGCAACTCAGCTTGTACTTGAGATGCCCGACAAGCCAGCAAGCACCAACCTTCAAATTCAACTCGTAACCGACTCTGATGATTATTACTGGAACCAGACCGAGGGCTTTGATTTTAATAAGATGTATGCCGACGGAAAGCTGACCTTCGATTTTGCTGATTTAAAGGGCTTTGATGCATTCCGTGCAACAAAGGAAGAATGTAGATTAATAATCAGCTATTACGGTAACGGCTTTGATGAGCTTAATATTATGAACGCATATCTTGTTCTTGACTTGTCACTGCTTAAAAATCCGTGCTCGTTAGGTCATACACCAAAGACCGATAACTGCACTGTATGCAGCGAATGTGGAGACACCACACTACCAAGAAGCTGTACAGAAAGCACACCTTGTACATTCCATAAGCCTAGCGAAAATAACCCAGGTACAAGCGGCGGAGGAACATATATTCCTACAAACACAGTTAGTGATAATAATAAGGCCGAACCCGACACAGCCGACGATGATATCGAGTTCGACGACGATATTGATGATGATATTGACGACGGTAATGAAATCGGTAATGCATTAGAAGACGATGAGCCTTATATCATTATTTCAGATGATGAGGATACCATATTAAGTGCCGATACCTTAAAGCAGATTAGAAAGAGCGGCAAAACAATCACAATCGAGCTGCCAAATGGAGTTAAAGTGACAATTGATGGCTCAACTATTTCGAAGAATGCCACTTCACTTGACCTTAATATGGAGGTATTATTTGGAAACGAGATTCAATTAATCGGGGACGTTCAGATACCCGAAAACGCTATCATAATCTCGCCAAGCGCACATGGTAAGTTTGGGCTGGAGCTATCAATCGAAATAAGTGCAGAAATGCTCTTAGAAGCAGGACTTGACCCGAATAACACCAGTCTATTCTATATTGATGATGATGGCATGGTAACAGACCTAGGCAAGGTAACAGTAAATGCTGACGGCTCTGTAACGATTAAGCTTACACACGCTTCAAGCTATGTACTTGCCGAGTCAATGCAAGCTGGGGCTTCGGAAGATGTCAAGGACGAAAACCCAAAAACCTCAGTAACAATCGGCTTTACAGGATTACTTCTCGCAGGTGGTGCAGCAGTAATACTCCGCAAGAAAAAAACTAAGTAAAGAATAAATAAAGCCCCGCTGATTTTTAAATCAGCGGGACCTTTTTGTTATATATGTTGTCAAGTTGTTGCGCCGAGACCGAAGCTTACGCTTAATGCGCTGTCGACTTTATTCATAGCACCTGGGTCCAGCTCGCCCATACGTTCCTTAAGACGTTTTTTGTCAAGGGTTCTCACCTGCTCAAGGAGGACTACGGAGTTTTTCGCAAGTCCGCAGTTCATCGAGTTTATTGCTATGTGAGTGGGGAGCTTAGACTTTTCCTTTTGGCTGGTTATAGCAGCGGCAATAACTGTCGGGCTATGCTTATTGCCGACATCATTTTGAACTATCAAAACCGGACGCATACCACCCTGTTCGGAGCCGATAACAGGGCTAAGATCGGCATAATAAATTTCTCCACGCTTAATGTACATATCTTATTTCCTTTCCTGTAATTTATTACGGTGATTTACCGTTATTTTTATTTTTAACAGCCGAACATGATTTATACAAAATCATGCTATTATATTTTATTATTTTGATTGACAAATGTGCATATTTCTATATAATAAAGTAGGGGCGAACAATGTTCGCCCGATTTTTCAAGATGAAAGGAAAAAATATGAAAAAAATAATATCAGCACTACTGGCATCAGTTTTACTTTTAAGCTTACTTGTAGCCTGTGGGGAGACGGAAAAAACTCCCGAAACAGAAACCAAAACCGAAACTGAAAAAATAACAGAGACCGAAAAAATTACGGAGACAACTAAGGTGGAAGAAAAAAAGGATTATGCCAGCTTAACCGATGAAGAACTGATAACCGAGCTTACCGAATTATCACTCGTTGACACAGGGAACACCGCAAGACTAAAAGCCGTGTTCGAAAAGGCGGCAAACGGCGAGGAAATTACTATCGGCTACATCGGCGGCTCGATAACAGAGGGTATGACCTCAGGTCCCGAAAAGTGCTGGGCAAAGCTGCTTTACAATAAGCTTTCCGAGCATTTCCCGAATACTAAGGTAAATTATGTCAACGCAGGGCTAAGCGGTACACCATCAATTCTCGGCGTAATCAGAGCAGAGCGTGATTTATTAGGCACCACCGATGATACTAAGCCTATACCCGACATAATTTTCATCGAATTTGCCGTAAATGACGGGCAAGAGACACTATATAAGCAGGCGTATGAAAGTCTGGTGAGACGTTTTCTTGAGCTGCCGAACGAGCCTGCTGTAATGCTTCTCATGACAGTCCTCAAGAACGGTTATTCAGCCGAAAATCACATGATAGAAATTGGAAATCATTACAGCTTACCCATGCTTGCGCTCAAGCGGTCGCTTGAGCTTATGTTCGAGGCGGGAAGGATAACCTGGGAGACCTATTCCGACGATGAGTCCCACCCGAACGACTGGGGACACGATACTGTTTCCGAGATTATCTGGAATAATATGCTAAAAATCGCAGCGATAGAGAGCGAGCCTGTGAAAATTCCGACTGACGATGTTTTCGGAGCGTATTTCACCGAAATTAAGCTAACCGACAGCCAAAACCTTGATGTCGCATCTCTCGGCAGCTTTGAAAAAAAACAGCTCCTAGCCTCATTTCCGAACAGCTGGATATACAAGAGCGGTAGTGAGTCATTTGTTTTTGAAATTGAGGCTAAACAGCTTTTCTTAGTTTATTTTGCCCAGAACAACGAACGTTATGGTTCAGTTCAGGTGGTAATTGATGGCGAAAATACAGCGGCAATAAATTCAAACCGCACCGACGGTTGGGGAAATCCCGTAGCAGAGCTGATATTTAATAATGATAAAGCGGAGAAGCACACGGTGGAAATTAAGCCTAATGATGATGGTTATTTTGGGATATTGGCTTTTGGGTATGCGGAGTAAATAGAATTTTCGGGCAATCGTCCCCGATTGCCCTAAATGTATTAAAATAACGAGGAAACACATGGAAAAATTACCTACCAGAAAGAAAAACCGCTTAGAAGGATATGATTATAGTCAAAACGGTGCATATTTTGTTACAATTTGCGTAAAAAATAGGCACGAATTGTTAGGTAAAATCATAGGGGCAGAACCCAGTTCGCCCCATTTTAAAGGTAGATGTTATTCTGTAGGGGCGGAACCCAGTTCGCCCGAAAATCATGCAATTATCAGAAATCGGACAGGTTGTCAATACGGTAATAAATAATATCCCAATAATATATGAATGTGCCGAAATTGATAAATATGTAATTATGCCAAACCACATACACATCATTTTATTGATAAAAAACGACGGGCGAACAGTGTTCGCCCCTACATTATCACGTGTAATCAAACAATTTAAGGCACACATAACCAAACAATTGGGTTATTCCATTTGGCAAAAATCATTTCACGACCACATAATCAGAAACGGAAATGAATATGTAAAAATCTGGCAATACATAGATGAAAACCCGCTCAAATGGAACGAGGATTGTTATTTTCCTATATAAATCAAATCACGCCGCTCCATTCGGAGCGGCGTGGTTTTGGGGGGTATAGATTATATAACGGGGTTATGCTGAGGGATTTTGAGCGATGTTTAGTGTTGTCACTGCTACACCATAACGGCTTGCAGTAGCCACTGAATATGTAAGTGTATATCCAGCATCGTCATAAATTGTGGGGTAGAAGCCGAGTTCACCCTGTGCATTCTCTGCCTTAGTGAAACCGTATGAAGTCGATACTACACTACCCTTTGTTACTAACTTTTTCGTAAAGAATACGGTAGTGGCATCAAATGTTGCTCCAGTCGCAGAATACTTAAGGAGAAGCATGTGATTCCATGTGCCATCTGCACGACGGCTATTCCATGTCACATTATACGAAGCACCACTATCAGCTACTGTCGTGAAACCAGTGTTAGCTGCTCTAACTGTATCTAATGCCATATCTGACATAGCAGGTAGAGTAATTGTGACAGTTCGATCATCATAACCTGTTGCTTTAATAGTAAATACAAGTTTATTATCTGCATTTGGCTTTTCCAGTGCGATTAGAAGCATTGCAATTCTAAACTTAGCTGCTTCAACCTCATAAAGATTTACATCAAATTTTCTGTCTGCACCAACACTTAATTTGAAGGCATCTTTACTTAAAGCTGTGCCGCCTAATTCTACACTAGAGATTGCGTTTATATACGTTGAGTCGAAGGTTCCAGCTACATCAAAGTACCACAAATCCTTGTTGTCAAATGTTTTGTTAAAGTTAGCACTATTCTGGTCAACTGCGTAATATGCCTCCATAAAGCCTGTCGACTTACTCGTAATTTCATCTGCCGTAAGGGTTAAAGCGTAGATTGGTGTAACGGTGATTTCTTTATCGGTTCCCGCTGAGTAAGTATCTGTCGCTGCTACTCTTACCTTAACCTTTGTTGAGGTTGTTACGCCACTTAATCCGCTGATTGTTGCAGTGCCGTCTGCTGCAACCGTAAGGGTTGCATATTCTGCATAAGTAGAACCATCAATCGCAACTGCTGCTTCTAGTCCTGCCGCACTTGCTGCAAGACATGATAAATTAATTGTTGTTGCTGCTACTGGGAATGTTCCTGTAAAATCCTCAGATATAGCTGCTGGAGCTACTCCCTTGTTAACTGTGATTGTTGATGTAACCTCAGCACCTGCTTCGTGAGTTGCGGTAGCTGCTGTTACTACACTAATCTTGAAATTGCCGGCCTTGGTAATTGTTAACGCTGTATCTGATATTGAACCAGTACCGGTGGTTTCTGCGCCTGCTACAATTGCATAAGTAGCTGCGCCTGCATTTGTATCTAGTGTGAATAATGCAGAGACATCAATTGTGCTTCCTGCATAAGTAAAGGTTGTATCAGCTGCACTCTTTACGTTAGTTACTGGGGTAAGTGGTGCTGCTGCTGTCGCTGGGAATTCAACTGTAAATACTAGTGTTGTTCCGTTGTTGCTTACCCATACTGGTGCTTCTGCCCCTGTTACTGTAAATTCTGCTATAGTATCTGTGTCAGTAAATCCGCCTGTGAATGTATATCCTGTTGCTGCTGTTAATGTGATTGTTGCTGTATATGTTGTACTTGCAGCAAATTCTGAAGGAGTTCCATTCCATGAAACTGCCCCTGTGAAGCCTGTTCCTGCTGTTGTTGTAGTTACTGGTGTTGCACCTGTTACTGGTGCTGTTACACCTGCTACTGCTGCTGCTGTTACTAATGTATCTGTTGCTGCATCAACGGTAATTGTGAAATCCTGAGTGTAATTTGAAGATGCTGTAAGTCCGTTTGCTATCGTAGCAGTTACTGTTACTGTTCCTGCTGCTGTTGTGCTGAGGGTTGAACCAGAAATTGTTGCTCCAGTTGTTCCTGCTGACTTTACAGACCATACGATAGTCTGGTTTGTTGCATCTGCGGGAGCTACTGTACCAGAAAGTGTAAGAGGAGTTTCTGCTGTTGCAGTTGTTGCTACGCCAGTAATTCCTGTTACTGCCTTGAATGCTACTGGATCATATCCGCAAACACTACAAGCTCCGCCTGCACCACTTGTGTCATGTGCTCCAGCTGCTACTAATGTCTTAGAACATACTGTACAAGCACTTGCCTTAGCACAATCTGTTGCGTGTGCATTGTCAGAAGTATGTGTTCCAGCTGCTATTAATGTCTTAGAACATACTGTACAAGCACTTGCCTTAGCACAATCTGTTGCGTGTGCGTTGTCTGATTTATGGTCAGCCGCGGCTGCGGTTATTTCGTCACAATCGTCACATACTGTCCAGTGACCTGAAGCATCGGACTTTACTGTGACATCGTCATGCTCGCAAGCAACTGCTGCCGCCTCGATAACAATATCAAATGTATCGGTGAAATCGAGGAAAGTAACAGTAATCGTCTGCTTTGCCGCAGGTTTGCTGCTGTCAAAGCCAGTTATTTCCATAGAATTGATATCAAGAGGAGCAACTGATTTATTGCTATGGATAGCAATTATCTCCATTCCGTGAATATCGAGTTTGTCACCTACTGTATATATATACTTCGCAGGTAAAGACGTAATCTTAATACCTGTGAGCCATACTGTCCACTGTGCATATACTGTGATATTCGCAGTTACTGCTGTATCTGCTGTGAATTCTGTACCTGTGCCATCTGCCTTAGTATTCCAGCCGATAAATAAATAACCTTCATTATCAGGGTTCTGTTCGTCGGTCGGAAGTGTAGCCTTACCGCCGCTGGTTATACCTGTCTGCGACACCTTTGTTCCCGCTGTACCGCCGTTTGCATCGAATGTAACAGTGTATGTGGCGGGAGTTACAGGTGTTACAGGAGTCTCTGGAGTAGAAGGTGTCGAGGGTGTAGAAGGAGTTTCAGTTGCTGGAGTCTCGGTCTTAACCTCTGTATCAACCTTTACCTCTGCCTTCTCATCTGCTATTATTTTACCTGTGCCCTCAATCTTGCCGTCTCCGTCAAGCTTTGCGGTTCCGGAAAGGTTCATGGTACCATCGATTGTTACGTCTGAACCCTTTTCGATTGTGATAGTTCCGTTTGCGGTTACTGTTGCGCTCTTGTCAACTGTAAGCTCGCCGTCAACTACTAAATCGCCGTTCTTGCTTACGCTTAAAGCACCTGAGATTTCAACGTTTGACTTTTCGCCAAGGTCGAGCTCGCCTGAAACCTTCAGCTTCGATGTCTCAGAAGTGGTTACTTTACCGTCAAGCTCGGCTTTACCCGAATTTGTTACAGACATAGTTCCTGCAACTCTTACGCTTGAACCCTCGGCAGCTGTGAAGCTTCCTGTGATTTTCGTAACAGCGCTGTTTGTCTGTGCAAAAGTTCCTGCCACTTCAACCGCTGCACCTTTATAAATGTTAAGTGCACCAGAAATCTTAGTGTTAGAACCCTCTTCGGTGTTTAGAGTACCCTTTACATCAAGTACTGCCGAGGTAGAAGCCTTGAGCTCACCTGCAACGTTTGCTGTACCTGATTTAGATGTGGTAAGCTTACCTGAAATATTTAATGCTGCTTTTGCATCAACATTAATTTCGCCGCTTATAGTAAGCTTTGCGTTTTTCTTTACTGTTAAAGTTGCACCATCTGCAACTGTTAGGGTTACGCCCTTCGGAATTGTCAGATTTTTAGAAATCTTAATATTTCCCTTAATTATGTAATTTTTTCCCGCTCCCATCGGGGTTTTTCCATCCCATACTATTGCTTCATCGGAAGCAGTAGCGGTAATGCTGCTCTTTTTTGAGGAAGAGCCTGTTTCCGCTGCGCCGCTTGCAAACAGCGAGGTTGAGATAGCTGCCAGTGAAATTGCCGCTGCCAGAATAGCTGACAAGATGCGTTTGGATTTCATTAAAAATTCCTCACTTTCATTTTTCAAAATATTAATACCGCAGGATTATTAACAAATTGTTAACACGTTAAATATTTATTAATAAATCGTTAACATATTAGCAATATCAACAATTAAACTACGGAATAATTGTGAGGTCAGTATAACATATTAAAACCAAAAAGTCAACTAAAAGATAAAAAAAATATACCATTAGATAAAAATCGTATAATACAATTATTGTTGAACACAATATATAGTGTATGCGTTGACAAAACATAGTATGAACAGAATTAATCATAAAATAATTTGCATGATTTTAGTGCATTAAATATATAGAAAATTGAATTCAATAAAAAAATAATATAAATTTTACAATTAATGCAGTATTTCTTGATTTTATTGCTGTTATTCTGTCTTTGCGTTACGATATTCTTCTTTAGAAAGGACATTTAATGAGCAAGCTGGACATAGGTGTTACCATGAAGGAATTAAGAAATGCTAAGAGGCTAAAGCTTTCTGTTGTAGCAGAGAGAGTAGGTGTGACAGTTGGCGCTATTTCATCGTATGAAAATGGAATGAGATATCCGTCTTATGATGTCCTCATCAAAATAGCGCATCTATATAATGTAACCACGGATTATCTGCTCGGGAACACACAAAAGGATATAATCGAAGTAACTGGGCTGAAATCTGAGCAAAGGGATATAATATACTCTATTATTAAAGATTTTAAAGAGCATAACGATCTAGACAGCTATATAAAAAACCAGCAGGCAAAGCTTGCGGGCTGCCACTCTAATATATTGGAGCAGCCATATTTTGACGATGAAAACATTGAATAAAAAATCGGTTGTCACATTTTAAAGTGATAACCGATTTTTTTATTATGTTATATCTAGTTTTTTAAGCTTTGGAGTGGTGCGGGTATTCTGCCGCCTCGGTCAATAAAGGCTTTGCATGAATTTTTATTTATTGGCATAACGGGACCGCTCCCGAACAGACCGCCAAACTCGAGGATTTCACCCTCTTTTTTTCCTATTGCGGGGATTACCCTGACGGCTGTGGTCTTATGGTTTACCATGCCGATTGCGGCTTCGTCTGCGATTATGCCCGAAATGATTTCGGCTGGTGTGTCGCCTGGGACTACAACCATGTCAAGCCCTACCGAGCAAACAGCAGTCATAGCCTCGAGCTTTTCGAGAGATAAAGCACCTGCCTTAACAGCTTCAATCATTCCTGCATCCTCTGACACGGGGATAAATGCACCCGATAAGCCGCCAACGCTAGACGATGCCATAACGCCGCCCTTCTTAACAGCATCATTGAGCATTGCAAGAGCCGCCGTTGTGCCGTAAGCACCGCAGCGCTCCAGTCCCATTTCCTCGAGAATATAAGCAACGCTGTCGCCTACTGCTGGAGTGGGTGCAAGCGAAAGGTCAACAATTCCGAAGGGAACGCCAAGTGCACGACTTGCTTCTGTGCCGACAAGCTGCCCCATTCTGGTGATTTTAAAGGCTGTTTTCTTGATAGTTTCCGCTAGCTCGTTTATGCTGGCATCAGGCATCTTCGCAACCGCAGAACGCACAACGCCAGGACCGCTGACACCAACATTTATAACCACATCGGGCTCGCCGACACCGTGAAAGGCGCCCGCCATAAATGGGTTGTCCTCAACTGCGTTACAAAACACAACGATTTTCGCTGCACCGAAGCAGAAATTATCCGCTGTCAGCTTTGAGGCTGAGACGATTATGTCTCCCATAAGCTTTACAGCATCCATGTTTATACCAGCACGGGTTGAACCAACGTTTACCGATGAGCAAACCCTCGTGGTAGTCGCAAGCGCTTCAGGGATTGATTTTATTAGCTCAAGGTCGCCTGCCGAGAAGCCCTTTTGCACTAAAGCTGAGTAGCCGCCGATATAGTTTACGCCAGTAGCATGTGCGACTTTTTCGAGTGTTTCGGCAAATTTTACTGGGCTTGATTTTCCGATTGCCGCCGCAAGCATTGCAATAGGGGTTACGGAAAGCCTTTTGTTAATTATCGGTATGCCGTAACGCTTTTCGATTTCTTCGCCAGTTTTAACATGATTTTGTGCCTTGCGCATCATTTTTTCGTAGATTTTGTCGCATGCCTTGTTGATATCGCTGTCGATGCAGTCGAGGAGAGAAATTCCCATTGTTATCGTTCTGATATCAAGGCACTCCTCGTCAATCATCTTTATCGTTTCTAATATGTCGTTTGTATTTATCATAGTTTAGCTTACCCCTATATCCTATGCATGGAGTTAAAAATATCCTCATGCATAACATGGATTTGGAGCCCCATTTCCCGTCCCGCTGTAATCATCATATCTGACAGTTCGCCGAAATCTACTGTGCATTTTGAGATGTCCACAAGCATGGTCATCGCAAAAAGCTCCTGCATGATGGTTTGCGAAACATCCATAACGTTTACGCTCGTTTTTGCACAAATATCGGTAACCTTGGCAAGTATTCCGATAGTGTCCTTTCCAATTACGCTTACAACTGCTTTCATAATTCTCTGATGTCCTTTCTCACATTTCCTTATTCGTAATATTATAACAAAAATTGCGATAAAAGTAAATACATGAATTAAAGAATAGATAAAAAGATTATTTTATGATAAAATCCAGTCAAACTACCAAATTATTTATTTACAAAAATTTTACAATGTTTCTACATAATGCATAAAAAGGCTACTATAAATTTATAAAGATTATTTTATAAAGAGAGTAGATTTTTTCTAAAAAGTATGGTATAATTATTTCGTTATGATTTTAACAATATCAAAGGAGGCTTATAAATGGCTTTTAAAAAATCTGTAGTTCCGTTCACAGGAACTGCTGAACAGGAAAAACAATTGCTGGCAGTCATTTCAGAGCATAAATCAACTGAAGGCTCACTCATGCGTATTCTTCAAGAGGCGCAGGAAATCTACGGTTATTTGCCGTATGAGGTTCAGACGATTATTGCCGAGGAGCTTGACGTTCCGCTCGAAAAGGTTTACGGAGTAGTAACCTTTTATTCACAGTTTTCATTAAATCCGAAGGGCAAGTATAAAATATCGGTTTGTCTCGGTACAGCTTGCTACGTTAAGGGTTCAGGCGACATCTTCAAGAAGCTCCAGGACAAGCTTGGCATCAAGGGCGGAGAAATTACTGAAGATGGTAAGTTTTCGCTTGAGGACTGCCGCTGTATAGGCGCTTGCGGTCTTGCACCAGTACTTACAGTAAACGACGATGTTTATGGACGTCTCACAGGCGACGAGCTAGATGAAATCATTGCAAAATATAATGATTAATTTATGACCGAATTATCCTTAAACGTGCTGGATATTGCACAAAACAGCGTAAAAGCAGAGGCCACGCTTATCGAAATCTCAGTGATTATCAGCACAGACGAAAATCGGCTGCGGATAATCATTAAAGATAACGGCACGGGTATGAGTGAGGAAGTGCTTAATAAAGTCACCGATCCCTTTTATACAACGAGAACCACCCGAAAAGTCGGGCTAGGAATTCCTTTTTATAAAATGGCGGCAGAAATGACTGGAGGAAGCTTTTGGATTAAATCCACGCTCGGTGTAGGAACAGAGCTTATTGCTGAATTTGTTTTAGACAATATCGACAGAATGCCGCTCGGCGACATAAACGGCACAATAGCCACCTTGATTATTTATAATATAGACATTGATTTTATTTACAAATATCAAGTCGACGGTGAAGAATTTATACTTTCGACCGCCGAAATGAAGGAGCTTCTCGAAGGAGTTCCCTTGAATAACCCCGATGTATCGGCGTATATTAAAGAATATCTTACCGAAAACTCAAACGAGATTAATAAAGGCAGATTATTCTAAAAAATCAAAAATCTACCGAAAGGATAACACAATGAAAACATTAGCAGAGCTTAAAGCTATAAAAGACAAAATGCAAGGTCAGGTTGGCATCAGAAACGAGTCTGAGTCGGAAACCCGTGTTGTTGTAGGTATGGCTACCTGCGGAATAGCGGCTGGAGCAAGACCTGTTCTTAATACATTTTCAGAGCTTGTACACGAGAAAAACCTTAAAGGTATTTCTGTTACACAGACAGGCTGTATCGGACTTTGCCAGTATGAGCCTATTGTAGAAATCTACGAGCCAGGCAAGGAAAAGGTTACTTACATCAAGATGGACGCAGAAAAGTCAAAGAAGGTTGTTGACCAGCACCTCGTTCGCGGCACTGTAATTGCTGAATACACAATCAATAATTCTAATCTGGCAAAGTAAAATAATT
This sequence comes from Ruminiclostridium sp., assembly GCA_031549645.1. GTDB lineage: Bacteria > Bacillota > Clostridia > Oscillospirales > Ruminococcaceae > Ruminiclostridium_E. Next base: position 49,925 of record JAVBPL010000067.1, read on the forward strand.
TATTTAGTACGAAAGGAATGGTATAAATAATGTTTCGTTCACATGTTTTAGTCTGTGGCGGTACAGGCTGTACCTCGTCTGGCAGCGCACAAATAATCAAAGCGCTTGAAGCCGAGATAAAGAAAAATGACCTCGCGAAAGAGGTTAGCGTTGTTCAAACAGGCTGCTTCGGGCTTTGCGCACTCGGACCGATTATGATAATTTATCCCGAGGGAAGCTTTTATTCAATGGTTCAGGAAAGCGATATTCCCGAAATCGTTTCAGAGCACCTCTTAAAGGGACGTGTAGTTGAAAGACTTCTATACACTGAAACAGTTACCGATGAAGGTATAAAGTCACTTAATGACACAAATTTCTATAAAAAACAAATGCGTATAGCACTCCGCAACTGCGGTGTTATAAATCCCGAAAATATTGAAGAATACATAGCTGTTGACGGTTATCAGGCTCTCGGTAAGGTTCTTACTGAAATGAAGCCCGAGGACGTTATCCAGACAGTGCTTGACTCAGGGCTCAGAGGACGCGGCGGCGGCGGTTTCCCGACAGGACGTAAATGGGATCTCGCAAGACGGCTTGTTCCTAACGCTGACCAGAAGTACGTTTGCTGTAACGCCGACGAAGGTGACCCTGGTGCGTTTATGGACCGTTCGGTGCTTGAGGGTGACCCTCATGTGTTGATTGAGGCTATGGCGATTGCGGGCTACGCAATCGGAGCAACACAAGGCTATGTTTATGTTCGTGCAGAATATCCCATTGCCGTAAGACGTCTTGAAATAGCAATCGGACAGGCTCGTGAATACGGCTTGTTGGGTAAAAATATATTTGAAAGCGGCTTTGACTTCGACCTCGAAATCAGACTTGGTGCTGGTGCATTCGTGTGCGGCGAGGAAACCGCTCTTATGACCTCAATTGAGGGTAACAGAGGTGAGCCTAGACCCCGTCCTCCGTTCCCAGCAGAAGCAGGCTTATGGAAGAAGCCCACAATCCTAAATAACGTTGAAACCTACGCAAATATTCCGCAGATTATTTTAAAGGGTGCTGATTGGTTCAGTGCAATCGGAACCGAAAAATCTAAGGGTACTAAGGTATTCGCTCTCGGTGGTAAAATTAACAATACCGGACTTGTTGAAATCCCCATGGGTACAACACTCCGTGAAGTCGTTTTCGAAATCGGCGGCGGTATACCTGGCGGCAAGAAGTTCAAGGCAGCTCAGACAGGCGGACCTTCAGGCGGCTGTATTCCCACACAGCATCTCGATATTCCGATAGATTACGACAACCTTATTTCTATCGGCTCCATGATGGGTTCGGGCGGACTTATCGTTATGGACGAAGACAACTGTATGGTTGACATCGCTAAGTTTTTCCTCGAGTTCACCGTTGATGAGTCGTGCGGAAAATGTACACCATGCCGTATTGGTACAAAGAGACTCTACGAAATGCTCGAAAAGATTACTTCAGGTAACGGCACAATGGCAGACCTTGACGAGATGGAGGAGCTATGCAACTACATCAAGAACAACTCACTCTGCGGTCTCGGTCAGACAGCTCCAAACCCTGTGCTTTCAACCCTCAAGTTCTTTAGAGATGAATATATTTCACACGTAAAGGATAAAAAATGTCCAGCTGGTGTATGTACAGATTTGTTATCCTATACAATTATACCCGAGAAGTGCAAGGGCTGTACAGCTTGTGCAAGAGTTTGCCCAGTCGGCGCAATCTCAGGTGCGGTTAAGGAAGCTCATGTTATTGATACTGCAAAATGTATCAAGTGCGGTGCTTGTATCGAAAAGTGCAAATTCGGCGCTATTATAAAAGTTTAGTTTATCAGAAAGGAAATTAACATGGTTAATATAAAAATTAACGGCATCGCCTGTGAGGTTACAGAGGGTACAACCATTCTTGAAGCCGCTCGTGCTAACGGAATAAATATACCCACTCTGTGCTGGCTCAAGGGACTTAACGAAATCGGTGCTTGCCGTATTTGCGTAGTTGAAATGGTAGGCGGAAGAAGCCTTGTTGCATCTTGTGTATACCCTATTTCAAAGGCTGATGAGGGCAGAGAAATACTGACTCACTCAAAGAATGTTCTCGAAAGTAGAAAGACTACATTACAGCTACTGCTTTCAGACCATAACAAAAAATGTCTTTCATGCGCAAGAAACGGTCGTTGTGAGCTTCAGAGCCTTTGCCGTGAGCTTGGTGTAGACGATGAAAATCGTTTCGAGGGTGCAGTAAATGAATTTGATATCGATAAAAGCTCGCTCCACATGTACCGTGATAACAATAAGTGCATCAACTGCCGCCGTTGTGTGGCTGCCTGCGCAGATACACAGGGTGTCGGCGTTATCGGCGCAAATGAAAGAGGCTTCAAGACAGAAATAAGCTGTGCATTCGATATGGATCTTGCGGCTACCTCATGCGTATCCTGCGGTCAGTGCATCACAGTCTGCCCGACAGGTGCTTTATCCGAAAAGGACGACACCGATAAGGTTTGGGATGCTCTCGCTGATAAAGACAAGGTTGTAGTGGTTCAGACCGCTCCCGCTGTTCGTGCTTCTCTTGGCGAGGCTTTCGGTTTCCCGATGGGTACTCCCGTTGAGGGTAAAATGGCAACCGCACTCCGTATTCTCGGCTTCAATGCTGTGTTTGATACAAATTTCGGTGCCGACCTCACTATAATGGAGGAAGCAAACGAGCTTATCGATAGAATACAGAACAAGGGTGTTCTCCCTATGATTACATCTTGCTCACCCGGCTGGATTAGGTACTGCGAGGCTTATTACCCCGAAATGCTCCCGAATTTATCCTCATGTAAATCTCCTCAGCAGATGAACGGTGCAATCACTAAGACCTATTGGGCTGAAAAGATGAATATTGACCCCGAAAAAATTGTCAGTGTATCAGTAATGCCTTGTACCGCTAAGAAGTTTGAGGTTAAGCGTCCTAATCAGAATGCGGCAGGTAAGGATTTACCCGATGTTGATATTTCGATTACAACCCGTGAGCTTGCTAAGATGATTGAAAAAGCGGGTATCCGTTTTGCAGAGCTTCCTGACGGAACCTTCGATTCACCTCTCGGCAACGGTACAGGTGCGGCGATTATCTTCGGCGCAACAGGCGGTGTTATGGAAGCGGCACTCCGTACAGCGGTATGGAAGCTGACAGGCGAAAATGCTGACAGCCCCGTTGAGTTTAACGAAGTAAGAGGCGTAAAGGGCATCAAGATGGCTAGCTACACAGTAGGAAGCCTTGAGGTTAAGGTTGCCGTTGCTTCTGGACTTTCGAACGCAAGGGAACTTCTTGATAAGGTTAAGGCGGGCGAAATCGAAGTACACTTCATTGAAATCATGGCGTGTCCTGGCGGCTGTGTAAACGGCGGCGGACAGATAATCGTTCCATCAGACGTGAGAAACTTCACCGATATCAGAGCTGAAAGAGCAAAGGCTTTATACAGCTTAGACGAGAAGAACAAGGTAAGCAGAAAGTCACACGAAAACCCCGAAATCGAAGAGGTATACAAGAACTTCTTAGGAAAACCTGGCAGCCACAAGGCTCACGAGGTTCTCCATACCACTTATAGAGCGACTAAGCTTTCGAAGTAAATTAAGTATTAGTATATCAAAAACGAGCAGAAACGAGCAGTCCGAAGGCTGCTCGTTTTAAATTTTAATAGCTGTTTAAATAATATTGACAAAACACAATTATGTGATATAATGGATAATATAAGCAACTTATTAGGAGGGGAAAGATGGTTGGCATCAATAAAAGCACCCATATTAAAAGAATACTTATCATTGGTATTCCTCTTATCATTATCATAGCAATTTCAGCCTTTATCATTTATACACATGATGTGCATTTTGTCTATGATAATCAAACCTGTCATGTTAGCAATGACGGTCCGATGAGCGCAGAGGACATCGAAAAATTAAATTCTCTTGGTTATGTAGTTAATTATCCCAGTTTTAGGAATGTTGCTTCATATAATCGAGCCGTTATGCATGATAATGTATACCCCTATATTAATTACATAATGAATAGTTATAGTATAGAAATAGCATCACTGTATAGCAACCATGCAAAGCTTGATTATACAGTTGAGGTTAAGAAGAACAAGACTCTGACAGTAAAGTTTTTCGGTTATGGGTATCCGAGCGGCAAAGATGAGGTAAGGTTAGAAAAAGAGTTTATCTTTGATATCAAGGATATAGGTATTTTTGGCAGTGACAAGGAAGTACGGCTAATCGATTCCGAAGAATATTATGAAATTTACGGTAACGGCTTATATGCCGCAGTTAGTTTGGTAGAATAGTAAAAATAAAAACAGGAAATTGCTTGCAATTTCCTGTTTTAAGTTTATTCTTAACTCATAAAAAGCTGTGCCCAATATGTACCGCTCTTTCCTATACCCATATAAGTGAATTTTGAGCTTAAAATATTAGCACGATGTCCTGGTGATGCTAACCAGCCGTCAACGACATCTTTAGCGGTTTTGTAACCGTAGGCGATGTTTTCACCCGCCGAACGATAATTTAGGCCTACATCATCAAAAACAGTAAAGCACGAGGTGCCGTCAGGTCTGGTGTGAGCAAACTTTGTGATGGTTTCCTCGGCTCTGATTTGGGCTGCCTTGCTTAAGGTGCTATGTAAGGAAAGCTCTGAAAGTCCATTTTCTTTTCTCGCCTCATTAACGTACTTTAAGACTTCCTTTGCATAATCTGTTTCATTCGCCGCAGTATTATCAGTTGTGCTATTTGAGGGTTCATTTGTCGATGCTTTCTCATTTACGGTAACCTTGATGTTTTTAACCTTGCTCGTGTCGTCAGGTGAATAAATTTTTACGGTGGCTGTACCGACGGATTTTCCTGTTATCTTGATTGTGGCTTTTCCGTTTTTCAGCTCCTTGCTAATACCCACGTTGACATTAGAGCTGCTGCTTTTCACCTTTATGCTGTCGGTGTTTTTTGCGGTTACGGTAACGGTTTTTGAGTTGCCTACTGTTACGCTAAGGCTCGATTTTGAAGCTGTGATTGAGACTTTTTCTTCAGATTTCGTTTCAGCGCCGCAGCTGCTTGAAATTAAAGAAAGAATTGTGTTCTTAAGCTCTGCTGGGAGGCTTTGCAAATTACAGATTTTACATATATCGGTAGGACACGCAGCCGACGAAGTAATTGCCATACCTACCATCATTGATACTATTATGTAAAATATTAATGTCGTTTTTAGAAACCTTTTCATAAGGAATCCTCCTTTCATGGTTAAAATGGGTATGTTTCCATTTTAACATAAATATACAGCTTTTTCAACAAAAAACGGCATGTAAATCATGGTTTTTAAGGAAATAAATTACTATTAGCAACTAACGTTATTAATAGCTATTGCAAATTTAAGATAAATGTTATATAATATACGAGTGAATTTATGAAAAGGAAATGGTTATTAAGATGATTTATACCCTTACCCTAAATCCAGCGCTGGATTACATAATGCTGGTTCCTGAGTTTCATACGGGGAAGGTGCAGCGTTCTCTCGGTGAAATGATGTACCCGGGAGGCAAAGGGATAAATGTTTCGATTATGCTGACAAGGCTTGGTGCTCCGAATAAGGCTCTAGGCATAACAGCGGGGAAAATCGGCAGAATAATCGAGGATATATTAAAGGAACTGCATCTTAATACAGATTTCATATATCTGGATAAAGGCGAAACTAGGATTAATGTTAAGCTTAAGGGTATAGAGGAAAGCGAAATAAACGGAAATGCACCCGAAATATTGCCTGCTGATATTGAATGTCTTAAGAAGAAGCTTGATGAACTAAAAGCTAATGATTATCTCGTAATTGCGGGCTCGCTCCCTCGAAACATAGACCAAAATACTTATAACGAAATAATAAAGCTTGCAAATCTGAAGCAGGCGAGGGTTGTTCTCGATACCTCAGGGGAGTGCCTAAAATCAGCACTTCCTTATAAGCCTTTTTTAATAAAGCCTAATCATCTTGAGCTTAGTGAGCTTTTCGGTGTGGAAAATGCCAGTCGTGAGGAGCTTGTAAAAATGGCAGTCGAGCTTCAAAAAGAGGGTGCTCAAAATGTGTTGGTTTCAATGGCGGGCGACGGTGCATTTTTGCTCGCGGAAAACGGCAGGTTATATGAACATAAGGCACCGAAGGGAATAGTAATTAATTCCGTAGGCTCGGGAGACTCAATGATAGCAGGCTTCTTAACAGGCTGGATTGAAAAAAATGACTATCAGTACGCATTAAGCTTAGGTATTGCCGCAGGCAGTGCAAGTGCTTTTAAAAACTGGCTTGCCGAGAGAGAAGATGTTATTAAGCTTTTAAGGGAGTAGCGATTTGATACAGGATATATTTCCGAAAAATATTCGGGTTGAATATGAAAATAAAGCACCTGATGATAACAGCATAGTTATCTGTTTTCATGGGCAAACGGTGCTAGTAAAAGAAAATACGCTGGATTTTCCGAAATACAGCGTATTTGAAGAAAAGCCTGAGGTCGATTATCTGTTTAAAATCGATGAACAGAACTATTTTCTTGCGTTATCTGATGTAACAAGCTTGACGGGTTATATTTATGATAATACGGACATCTTCAGAAATAGAAAGCCTGGCTGGCTTGCCTTTGCCGGTATTACCGCAATGCACCTTTACGGCTGGTATAATGGGCATAAATTCTGCGGACGATGCGGTAAAAAGCTTGTACATGATAAAAAGGAACGAATGTTATTTTGTGATACCTGCGCCTGCTTTAATTACCCGAATATTTCTCCCTGTGTAATTGTCGGCATAATTGATGGTGAAAACTTTCTGCTGACACGTTATAGTGGTCGTGCATATAAAAAATATGCTCTTGTGGCGGGATATATCGAGGTCGGCGAAACCGCCGAGGATGCTGTTAGGCGTGAGGTTATGGAAGAGGTCGGCTTAAAAATCAAGAACATCAAATATTATAAAAGTCAGCCGTGGGGCTTTTCGAGGAGCCTTTTGCTGGGTTATTTTGCGGAGCTTGACGGCTCGGCTGAAATTACTCTCGATAAAAACGAGCTGGAGGAAGCAGTCTGGGTAAAACGGAACGAAATTGATGTGACATATGACGACTTCAGCCTTACAAACGACATGATATGTCAATTTAAAGATGGTACAATAAAATGAAAACTAGATTTATTTTTTTTATTCTGATAGCTTTAATATTTGTTCTTTCTGGCTGTAATGACATTTCGAACCGCACACTTACGGGAGACAAGGATTTAGATGAGCCGACGAGACTTTTTACCGATATTAATGACACGGCGACTGCCGAAGCGTCTGTTTCTTCTGCTCCGATAGATTATCCCTTTACCGAAAAGGACGAAAAATTCTTAAGCAGAACCGTGTTTTTAGGCGAAGGGTTATGTAAGGCTTTATCAAGCTACGGCATAATCTCCTCGGAACGAATTATCATGAAAGACAATGACACATATCAGTACGAGAATTCGGAAATTGAGCTTATAACAGTGCTTGCGAACACTAATCCCTCAGTAGTAGTGGTATCTGTTGATGACGTAGAGGCTGTACTAGAGCTTATTCCGATTATCAGCACATACAGCTCGGACGCTAAGGTTATAGTATTATCGATTTTTTCTTCTGATGAAGGCAATAAAGAAAATAATACCGCCTTAAGAAAGGCGGTAAATGAGCTGAGAGATTATAATATTTGCTACCTCGATACAGAGCTAAAGCCCGATTATTTCAAAAGTGATGAGCATATACTGACTGAACTCGGTTGTCATGCGGTTTTGTGGCAGATATGCAATAATGCCGTATGGGGAAATTTTGATAATATTTAGCCTATTATTTACGGTAAATTGAGGGCTGGACATATTTGAATTTACAGGTATTGATGTCAACGCTTTCAGATAACCCCACGAACAAATAACCACCTGGTTCAAGATAATCATAGAACCGATTTATAAGGTCGTTACAGGTTTTGGTGTTAAAATAAATCATCACGTTTCGACAGAAAATTACATGAAATTTATTCGGAAAGCAGAACTTATCCATAAGGTTGAAGGTCTTTAGTATAACCTCGTCCTTTATGTTCTGTTTTATCTGAAAACGTCCTCTGTCGCTTGGAGAAAAATACCTTGTGCGCCATGCAGGGTTCAGTTTTGCGAGCTTTTCGGGACCATAAACTCCCGTACTGGCTGTTTGAAGCACCTGGGGTGAGATATCCGTTGCAAGAATACGGGCATCCCACTCTTTTTTGTGTACACCCAAATAATCGTCAAGCACCATTGCAGTGGTATAAGCCTCCTCTCCAGAGGAACAGCCTGCACTCCAAATACGCAAATCCTTTTTAAAAGCTGCCCTTGCGGTTACTTCGGGGAGCACGGTTTTCGTCAGAAAATTGTAATGCTCAACCTCACGCATAAAGTAGGTATAATTTGTGGTAAGTCGGGTTACTAAAAAACGTGCCTCGTCGCCCGATTTATCCTTATCAAGATAATCGAGAAAATCGCTGTAATTCTTAAAGCCTCTCGTTCTCATTACGGGGTCAAGCCTTGTTTCGACTAGCTGAAGCTGCTGTTCAAGGTTGATTCCGTAATTTTTTTGCATATATGTCACCAGTCTTTGAAATTCAAGACGGTTAATTCGTTCCAAGCCGACACCTCATTTCGTAAACGTTCATGGTTACTTATTTGCCCAATACAAAATCGTTTTTATGAATTCGTCTGTTCTAAACGGTTTTGTTATGTAATCGTTCATACCCATTGAGATGCATAGCTCCTTGTCGCCACGCTGCGCATTTGCGGTGAGAGCAATAATAGGTGTAGTTTTGTAGTTTTTGAACTCACGGATTATTTTTGTGGTGGTAATGCCGTCCATATCAGGCATATAAATATCCATTAGGATTATATCAAATACCGCACCCGTCTTGATTAAATCAACAGCCTCAACACCACCCTCGGCTATGGTAGCCGTGAGGTTGTTGCGGCGCAGAATTTCATAGGCTACTGTTCTGTTCACACGGTCGTCGTCTACCACGAGAATTTTTAAGTTACTTGGGTGCTCGGAGTCTGGTGTGTTTTCACCAGAGTCATCAATTTCGCTTACCTCCTCGTCGGCAAGCTTGCATACCATAGTAAAATATACTGTTGTGCCCTTGTCAACCTCACTTTCGCACCACATGCGCCCGTTCATGAGGTTTACGAGTGTACGGCAGGTTGCGATACCGAGACCTTTTTCATTTGTGACTTCGTTATTCTCGTCTGCAAACTGAGGGAACAAGATGCCCAGCTTTTCGGGGTCAATTCCGACACCCGTATCAGCCACGGAGAATAGTAGGGTTATATCCTCGTCAAATCTGTCATACTCAGTCACAGTAAGGGTAATTCCGCCGTCTATTGTGAAGCCTATGCTGTTTTTGATTATATTCACGAGCACCTGTCCGAGATAGGCACCATTACCGACTAAGCGGTCGCAAATATCCTCCTGCTTTACGATTTCAAAATCAAGGTTCCTGTTCTCAATCCGCTTTATCGTGGTACGGGTTACCGAGCTTAATACCTGGTCGAGTGAAAAAACAGTTGCAGGCTTTTCTTTTTTGACGCTAACTAGACTATCCAGCTTTTGGAGCAGCACCTTTGAGGTATTTATTATATCATTTGTGTAATTTATTCTTTTCTCGTCGTCGCCCTGGGTATCAAGCAAAATGCCCGCAAGTCCGCTAATCGAGGTCATAGACTGCCGCACCTCATAACCAAGCTTCGATAAAAGCTCGCGGTCCGCCTGGACAAGCTCCTGTGCTTGCTCTGATGCTATTCTGAGGGTGTCGGAAGCTAAGTTCATCTTGGTGTAATCTTGAAGCCATACGATTACGCAGGGAGCACCCTCATATTCAGAGTCATATTGGGTGATGTGCATATTTTTAACCTCACCGTTTGAGGTTTTTACGCATACATGATGCCATTTTTGGTAATCGGCTGCGTTTTCCGCTGGCTCAAATTCTAAAATGTTCACATTAAAGAACGGCTGTATATTCATGCCCGCAGTTATACCGAGAAATTCCTCAACATAGGAGGTCGCATATATAACAAAATCGCTGTTTGCTTCTCGTATTAATAAGCATACAGGGCAGGACTGGAGTAAGGTTTGCCAGAACCTATCGTCTGCCACACCTTCTCTGCCCGCTTCAATATTGAGTATGTTTTTTTCACTTGTCATTATCTCTTACAACCTTTCTGTACATCTGTGTTTATATATCCTATATTAAATTATAGTGCCAATTATGAGAAAAGGCAAGCGAATACCAAATTCTTTACAATAAGTTAAACAATTGTTAATATTTTCAAATAAAAAAAGACGGCAAACTGAATTGCCGTCTGAAATTAAGCTAATCTGCGGTGCCGAAACGCTGATGTATTGAAACTATCGAATTTTCCGATATTTCGAAGGTGCCATTATCCTTATTATCACCGTAGGGTATGTAATATTCTGCAATATTTATGCTGTTCTGGGTCGAATAAACAAATGCTGACTGGTGATTGGTGAAAAACGTGAACTCAAGGTCGGTATCAGTGCTGTTAAGTATTTTATTGAATATGTTTTGCAGATGAACGGTGCTTAAATTACGTCCGTTGGAATTTATGAAGTTAGTTATCGCCGAGCCGTGGAGAACGTAGGTGTAATCCTCGCCCTGCAGAAAGCTGTCATAGGTTATGTAGTTGTATAAGTCCTCGCCGTTAAAATAATGCATACCTTTATTTAAAACCAAGTCGCCTATATTCATGTTTTCGGGAATATTCATCGGCGTGGTGTCCACAAAGTCAAAAAAATCAACGAACGAGCTTTTATCAAACTTGACATAATGGTCTATGTCAATACCAAGTGAATTCTTTATGGCGAAAAGTATGCTTGAAGCACCGCCCTCTTTATAAAGCTCGGAAAGAGTGCCTTTTGTGTTACCGACAAACGAGCTTAGATTTTTCTTAATAGGGACTATGACTACCTTTTCGGCTCGTGGACGATAATTAATCAGCATAAAATAATCGGGAACCTGCCCTTTATCCTCGGAAAGCATGAAAAGCACAGTCATATTGTGCGACTCGTCTGGCTTATATTCAGCAACACCTGAGCTTGAAACAACGGGCATATCCTTGATAGGGAACAGCATACCCCAAATTCTCCACACAAATACGCCTAAGAGAGCAGCGCTGATTAAAAAAGTTATAAGATATATATACCAGTTACTGCGGCGTTTTACGGATTTTCTAACTGCCATATTTTATTTGTTCCTTCCTGTTCTACTTGAAAATATTTATAATAAAGTGTATAATAACATAAACGTCTATTATATATATTACCATATATTATTTTAAAATACAATACGTCTTTTGAGGGAGATTATGGATTATTTAAGAAGAACCTGGGCTGAAATCAATCTGAACGCACTTGACCACAATATTAATGAAATAAAAAAGCTTCTCGGAAAAAAAGAAATAATCGCCGTCGTTAAGGCAAATGCATACGGTCATGACGACGATATAATCTGTACTGAGCTTTTTAAGCTGGGTATTAGCACCTTTGCCGTGTCAAATTTATGGGAAGCTCAGGATTTGAGAAAAATTGTACCATCAGCGAATATTCTAATCTTCGGTTATACCGAGGAAGCATATTTTGACAGCATAATTGATAACAATTTTATCCATACGGTGGGGAGCGTGGATTTTGCGAACAGGCTCAATTCCTATGCCAGAAGCAGAAACACCAGGATAAAAATTCACATTAAAATCGATACAGGAATGTCAAGGGTAGGAATTGATACTCCAGAGGAACTGAATGAAATTCTCGCCATGGAAAACCTCGAATGTGAGGCTATGCTGACGCACTTTTCTGTATCAGACGGCGACACAGACGGCGATATGAATTACACCATAACACAGCAGAACAAATTTACTGAAATTACTAAAGGGGTAAATTTGCCTATACATTCCCAGAACAGCGGCGGCACGCTTTACCACACCGAATTTGCGGGTGATATGGTGAGAGCAGGGCTTCTTATGTACGGGTATTATCCGAGCGATATTTTAAGCTCATCAGTAGATTTAAAGCCTGTTATGACTTTGAAATCTGCCGTAAGCCAGTTAAAAACTATAAAAGCGGGCACCGATATAAGCTATGGGCGAACCTACACAGCTAAGGCCGATATTATAACCGCAGTGGTTCCAGTGGGTTACGCCGACGGTTATTCCAGAGCACTTTCGAACAAAGGCAAGGTGCTTATTAGAGGAAAAGCCTGTCCTATTGTGGGCAGAGTTTGCATGGATCAGATTGTCGTTGATGTTTCTGAGGTTGGAGAGGTTAAGGTAGGAGATGTAGCTGAGCTGTATTCTGCAAATAGTCTGGAGACAAGTATCCCTTATATAGCAAATCTTCTCGATACTATTCCGTATGAGCTGACTTGCAGTGTCGGACATCGTGTACCAAGAGTAGCTGTCAGAGACGGCAAGGTGCAGATTGTAGTGCGTTATGGATAATTACAAAATGAGCGGATTTATTTGTCCCGTATGCAAAAAAGCACTCTATATACGGGAATGCTGTTATTCCTGTGAGAATAACCACTGCTTTGATATTGCCAGAAAAGGTTATGTCAATCTGCTGATGGGTAACACCTCGAAGGATAAAAGGCACGGCGATGATAAGCTGATGATAAGGGCAAGACACGACTTTTTGAGCAGAGGCTATTATAACTGCCTGCTTGATACTCTAGTAGAGATAGTTTGTTCGTGCTTTAAGCCGTTTGAATATATACTCGACATCGGTTGCGGCGACTGCTGGTACACCTCAAATATTCTTCGTTGTATGGGCTTTTCGGGTAAACCGTCGAATATGCTCGCGATTGATATATCTAAAGCGGCACTAGAGATAGGTGCAAGTGCTTGTAAGGAAGCAGAGCTTGCGGTAGCCAGTGCATTTTCGCTGCCCGTTAGTGACAGCTTTTGCCAGACGGCATTATCGATATTTGCACCCTTTAGCGGAGCAGAGGTGTTTCGAGTGCTTAAAAAAGGCGGTTACTTTATCAGGGTTTACCCCTTAAAAAATCATTTATATTCACTTAAATGTGCCATTTATGACCGACCGTATTACAACGGTCCGTTAAATCTCGAAATATCGGGTTTACATATAGAAAGAAGTCATGAAATAAGCTCAACAATCTGCATAGATAACAGCGCAGATATAATTAATTTATTTGCGATGACACCGTATTATTATAAAACCAGCCGAGCCGACCAAGAGAAGCTTAGCTTGATTAATTCACTTGAAACCGAGCTTCATTTCGGGATAACTGTATATCGGAAATAAAAACAGGCAGTCGATTTGTGTGAATTGACTGCCTGCCTCTTATTATATAATTCTGCTTAATGAAATAATGAATACATGATTAAAATTTAAAGGTTTTTTTCATTAATTCACCGCTAACGGTATCAATATAACTAATATAGGTTTCTCCTATATAAAAATCTGATACACTTTTATTTACGATTAGCTTATTTTTAAATACGCCGTCTATATCAAGATAAGCACAGTAAAGGCGAGATTTTTCACCTTTTTCAATATAAATTATCTTGTTCTTATATGCTTTTGCAAGCGAACATTTTATCTTTGTTTTTGCAAGTTCGGTATGCTTTTTCAAGCTGTCATCATTTCCTTCATCTTCATAATCTTCATAATCGTCATTATTAATATAATAAAGCTCATCGGACCAATCTTCATCCTCGAAATATGATATATGGCTTAATATACCCTTTTCATCAATAAAGTAAAATGTATTTATAAAGGAGTTATCAAAATATCCGCTTCCGGTTAATTGATTTTCTGTCAAATATAAGGGTATGAAATTATCACACCATACGAGATTTTTGATTTTATAATCATCACCGTAATTATCAGAATGAAAATAAAGTTCATTATCGACAGTGACAACAGAAGTTGAAGTATTTACATATTTATGAATTATGTTCGATAACGGTTTACTTTTGCCTTCATCGGAAAGCCTTTCCCATTCTAAATAATTATCTGGATAAGCCCTTATGTAATAATCATAAAAACCTTCGCCAGTGTCTTTGTCTTTTGATGAATAGGTACTCATTTTATAATAACAGTTTTTTATGGTAAAATTGATAATACCTCTTTTTACTATCATCGTTTCACCCAAAGTAGACTCTTTACCGGCATAGACATCACAATCGGAAAGCTTAAAAATACGCTTTCTGTTTTTTCCGTTTGTATTTATACTATAAATACTTTTGCCGTATATATAATATAAAGTATCTCCGCACACATTAAGTTGCCTTGCATCGTCGCTGCACAGCTTTATAACCGAACCATCGGTATTGCGTTTATAAATCCCCTCTTCAAGAGATGTATCAAATTTATTAGTATAATACATGGTACCTAATTGTGAAGTAAAATATCCCCCATTTTGCAAATTGGAAAATCTGTTACCATAAATATTAGTTCTGTAATAATCGACATTAGCTGATAATAGACCAGTTTTCCCGTCAATTATTTGCTCTTCAATATCGTCAACCCAATCCCGTATTTTTAATGAATTATCATCATAACTTACAACATAGTACGGATAATGGTTGCTTAGTAATATTATTCTCTCGATGGCGTTATAATAATAGGTACCATCTGTTTCAGAAAACCATCCGTCCTCACTAATACGATAATCTCCATAAGCACTAAATTTATTAATGTTATCGGCAAGCTTTATATATTTATTTAGTTCGCCTATATCGACACGAGCAATTCTATCTTCTTTATTAAAATCTAGATACCAATCACCGTAGTCCTTATAATAATTGCTAAAATTAAGAATCTTATACTCAATTTCCTTCTTATTCTTATTATCATAATGATGTACCCATATATAACCTTTATTATCAATTAACATAACTCGTACAGGATCGTCATTTCGTCGTAATTCCTTTTCAAAAGCTACGACAATCTTCTCGCCCGTTCTTGTTACGATTAGATTTGCTTTTTTACCTGCTCCTGCGGCGGAAATAGTAAAACCTCCCAAAACTAATGAAACAATTAAAAATATAGACATTAGCCTAAATATTTTTTTCATTGCTTTTCTCCTAAACTATCCCACCCCAAAGAATATATTTACTTCTATGTATTGGAGTCATATTAAATTCGCCGTTTTTGAAAGGCAAAAACACACTTGCTATAAAATCCTCCTTAGGATCAACATAGCTCCATGAAACTCCTGCACCCTCATGCCCGTAGGTGCCTATTGTCATTTGGTGAAAGGGCTTATAATTCATAACTTCAAAGCCTAAACCGCAGTCGTGGAGCTCATTTGCACCCCAACAGTGATTATACATATTCTGCCCGTTAAGGTGGGGATGTGTCATATTTTCGATTGATTTTCTGCTGATTATTCGTACATTGTTCCATTTACCACCGTTATGGAGCATTTGATTGAAGGTGTTTATATCCGCGAGGGTCGAATAAATACCGCCGCCTGTTTTCGGAAGGTGGAAGTTCTTGTGCTTTACGTCTTTCAGCCAGTCGGGTTCTTTTTTATCCTTTTTTTCTATCGGTACACTCCACTCGGTATTTACTATCATGCAGTCGAATTTTTCTTTAGGCACTTCAAAATATGTGTCGGTCATACCTAGCGGATTTACGATATTCTCCATGATATAATCCTCTGCTTCCTTACCGGAAATGCGTTTTATTATCTCGCCCAGAATATTGAAGCAGCTCGATGAATATACCCATTCGGTGTTCGGCGGACAGTGGAAGGGACGTGTAAGCATCGCTTTTATCCAGTTGCCCTCAAAAGCATCAATATGATGAACCCAGTCATTCTCGTATGGTGTCTCAAATGCTCCCCAGTCGGGAAGAAGCCCCGAGGTGTGAGTAAGAAGATTATATATCGTTATCTTGTTATGAAGTGGTGTTCTAAACTCCTCAATGTGCTCTGCGACAGTATCTGTAATGTCGAGATAACCCTGCTCGGCAAGCTGAAATATTGCCACGGCTGTAAAATCCTTAGTTATCGATGCAATGCGCATTATCGAGTCGGGAAGCAAATTCTTTCCAGGGGTGCGATAGTCGAGCGAGCCTATAGCATTATTTGCGAAAAGCTTACCGTGTCTAATAAGATGATAAGAACCGCCTTGAATAATATCCTTTTCGATTAAGCGTATTAGAAAAGCATTAAATCGGTCAAGATATAACGCTTCGTAACCTGCCTCCTCAGGAGAAAAGGGTACTGTCCCTATTGTGATATTTTTATTAAGCATATTATTAATTTCCTTCTAATTGTTATATATCTGCGTAATTATTTCGTCCATCGGCAGTTCCTTTATCGATATATCCGTGAACCTTACGCTGCGGGAAAGTGTTTCAATAAAGCTGTCGATTGAGACACCAGCCATATCGACTTCAAGTGTAATTTCAAGGTCGGATTGACGATTAACAAGCTTTGCGTTTTGAAATTCTCTGCCGTCGTAGGGAGTGCTTAAAACCAGCTCAATTATCTTCTTATCGCCAAGGCTGTACTGCAATCTTTGGAGCGTGTCGTCGAAAACCTTTTTTCCGTGATTAATGACTATAACCCTGTCGGCAAGCTGCTTTACGTCCTCAAGATCGTGAGTGGTTAAGATAAAGGTTACACCCTTTTTGTTCATTCTGTCGATGAAGTCACGAATTTTTGCCTTTGCGATTACATCTAGTCCTATCGTAGGCTCATCGAGAAAAACTATTTTAGGATTATGCAGCATTGCCATGACGAATTCGCATTTCATTCTTTCGCCGAGTGACAGCACTCTAGTAGGCTTTTGAATAACCTGTCCAATATCGAAGAGCTTTGTAAATTCGTAAAGCCTTTGTTTATAATCAGCCTCGTCAATTCCATAAATTGCTTTGTTCATCGAGAAGCTGTCAATAGGCGGTATATCCCAGATAAGCTGCGACTTTTGCCCAAAAACTGCACCGATTTCGTGAACATATTTTTTTCTATCTCTAGAGGGGGTGAAACCCATTACATTTATGTCGCCGCTTGTAGGAAATAACGCTCCGCAGAGCATTTTAATCGTCGTAGATTTACCTGCACCATTCGGACCTAAAATTCCGCAGATTTCGCCCTCGGGTATCGTGAAGGATATATCGTCTACTGCATTTATATTGATTTTTTTCCGTTTGAAAAAGCTCTTAAAGGTCTCGCCCGCACCGCTTCCACGCTTGTAGGTTGTATATGTCTTAACTAAATTGTTTACTCTGATTATATCTTCCATTAACCACCGACTCCTTCATAAAGCTTTATCATAAGCTGATAAGTAACCACCCCGATTACCATGAAAATAACGCATGGGATAATTGCCCAAAACGTGTATATATCCGCTCTGCCGAGAATGGCTTCTGCTGGATAATAGCCTATCATTCCGACAGGAATTATGAACGTGATTATGCTTCTTATTGCTGTCGGAAATATTCCCATTGGGTACTTTCCGAAGGTTTTTATACTGTCGAAAATTTCGGGTATTCGTGAGTTTGCAACCCATTTAAACGATGTCGCCGCCATTAGAAGTGAGAAGCCCGTCATAACAAAAACACCGCTGATAAACATGATTATAAAAGCAAAAACATAATAAATAGATGTTATCTCTACATTCATAATTGCAAGTACAAATAATGTACCTCCGCCTAAAATTACACCGATACACTCAGGCTCAAAATTTGAGCTTATGAGATAAAAAAGCGGGTTAAGCGGCTTTAGTAGTACTATTTCGAAGGTACCTTCCCTAATATGCCCCATCGTTTCCCAAAGTACGCCATTAAACAAAATACTGGCTATTCCGCTAGAAACGGTGAAAATCGACTGGATTAACAAAACCTCGTAAAAGCTCCACCCGGGAAACTCTGCACCTGCGTTATAAATCAAAATAGTCACAAGCGGAAAAGCTAAATTCCCTGCAAGTGTTATAAACACGCTTAAAAGGAAATTAGCACGATAGGTGGTAATTCTCGAAAGCGAGGTCTTAACGCAGGAAAAGTAAATTCTGAAAAATCTTCTCATGCCCCCACCCCCGTAAAACGTTTGATTGACGCTCTGTAAAGCAGCTCGGATATTAAGAACACCACGATAACTGCGACCGCCTGAATACCGACAATTATTGGTATGTCGAGCGATATATCTCCTAGCATGTATTTCCCTGTGAAAACCATTGCTGGTACATAAAGTGTGTACTGGAAGGGCAGAAAGAACTGTATTTTTTGAAGCCAGTCGGGGAAGAAAACAAGCGGTATTAGTCCTCCCGAAAAGAAGCTACCTATAAGGTTCCAGACGGCTCTTATTCCGCTTGACTGCACCAGCCAGAATGAAATCATACCAAGTGAATAGTTAACATAAAAATTCATAAGAAAAGCAAGCGACACCGATATAATTGTCCATATAATACTTGCCGGCATCATGTCAATGCGGAAAATAAGCGTGAAGATTATCGTACAGGGAATAAATTCAACGATAAAGCCCAAAAACCTATGCCCAAATTTTTGAGACAGGGCGAAAAACCTATGATTAATCGGGCGAAGGGTGAAGGTCAGAAATTTCCCCGTTCTTATCAGCATCGATAAATTCCAGTCGGCAAAATCCATTGTCAGATATCCGATTAAAGCCGCCGCGCCGAAATAGCGTATCATCTCGCCAAGCTCCATATTATTTATCGAGGCATTTCCTCCATAAACGGCAGTCCATATAAAATACTGTACGATAAAATATACTGGACCGACGAAAATCGATACCATTGAGTGGGTGCGGTATGCCGCCCATTCCTTGTATGTTACGAATGCGACGGCCTTAAGCACCTGAAATTTGTTCTTAAGTCTATTCATTAAATAAGTCCCGACCAGATAATATTCTGAGGATTGTATACACTATGCGGACACCAGTCTCCGTTTCTGTTCTTATACGGCACAATCCAAGCGGCAACAAGCTCCTCCGCAGGGTCTACATATAAGGCACAGGCACCAGCACCCTCATGCATATAAGTGTTTGCGGTAAAGGTAAACTGCGGTCCGTTTCTCATATCGAAGCCAAGACCATATCCCCTCGCTTTCTCGTTGCCGCCCCAACAATGATTCGGCATATTAGTAAGCTGATGAGATGTCATTTTTTCCAGTACCTTTCTGCCGAGAATACGAGTTCCGTTAAAGGTGCCATTATTCAACATACAGTTACCGTAACGCACCATATCAAAGACGGTTGAGTTAAGTCCGCCCGCTGTGCTAGGCATAATTTTACCCCAGAAAATATCCATAGGGTCGGTAGCTGGAATATGCCCCTCTTTCAGTCTCTTTGCCCTATGCTCATCTTGAACAATATACCTTTTTAATTTTTCCTCTGGGATATCGTTGTAAAAATAAGTGTCCGTCATACCGAGCGGCTTTACGATATAGTCCATTATGTATTTATTTGCGTGAATACCAGTAAGCTTTTCAATAACGGCTCCAAGAATAACAAAGCCGAAGCTGCAATATGCCCATTCCATATCAGATGGCGTACGCACGCCTAAAGAAAGTGCCGATGCAATCCAGTCGTAATCCTCGACTTTGCCCCCCTTGTCAAGATGATTTTTTAAGCCTTCAGAAACCATATCCCAATAATCAACCTGATACTTATTTTCGAAGCAGCCGCCGTCAGCGTGCATACCCGAAGTGTGCGTTAAAAGATGATAAAGAGAAATTCCGTTAAAGGGAGGAGTGTTAAATTGCGGTAAAATTTCGCCGACGGGAACATCAAACCTTGTCAGCCCATTTTCAACTAGCTGTGCAATCGCAACTCCAGTAAAGGTTTTCGTAGCCGATGCTATATACTGAATATCGGTAGGCTGTGCAGGTGTATCGTCGTTCGCCTCGAAGCTATGCTTGCCGACTGCTCCATGCATGAATACCTTACCTTTTCGTGCGGCACAATAGGTCGCACAAATAATCTCACCCATGGCTATTCTGCGTTCGAAATGCTCCTCAAGAACATCAATCCGACTGCTGTCATAGCCTACTTCCTCGGGTTTACATTCGATTATACCTCTTACAGACATAAATACCTCCATAATTTTAATTTTTGCATGAAAATAAAAAACCCCTGAGAATATCAGGAGTTAATTAACGTATAACAAAAATAGCCGCAGCTATATCACAGTGTATACATAATGCTCTGATATTTAAAAATATTAAAAATAACTGTATGCTTATTACGCTTTAACATTATGTACACCACCTTTTATTAATTTGATAAAACTATGTTAACACAGTTTACAAAATTTGTCAATATGAACATTTATAATTATTTATTCTTTTTTCCAGTTATGCCTTATATAATCAAATAAAAATTGCTGGGCTATCCCCGAATATTCACCTACACATTCAGGTAAGCCATTTGGGTAGAATTCGGTCATTACACGTTTTATCCAGACATCGTGCGGTACCTGAGTGGTTTTGCGATATGAAAAAAGCAAGATGCAGTCGGCTACCTTGTCGCCTACACCCTTAATTTTGAGCAGCTCGGTTTTGGCGTCCTCAGCTGTCATATTATATAAAGCGTTTAAGTCAACTGTTCCGTTCTTTACTTTTTGAGCCGCATCAATTATATATCTCGCCCTAAAGCCCGCCCGTATCGGGGATAGCTCCTCTTGGGTGAGTTTTGCCAAAGCTTCAGCAGTAGGAAAAGCGTAGCCTGTATTAAGCCTTTCGCCGAAGCTCTCGCATAAACGCTCGATTATGCCTGTTATGCGGGGGATATTGTTGTTCTGTGAGATTATAAAGCTTATCAGTGTTTCAAAAGGCTCCTGCTTTAAAATTCTTATGCCGTGTGAAAATTCACAGGCTTTTTTTAATATCGCATCAGACGAGAATTGCTCGACGATTTTTACATAATCGGTATCAAGGTCGAAGTATTCTTTCCAAAAAATAAAGTCGTTTTCTGAAATATTTAAAAATGATATGCCATCGCTGTTTTCCCTTACAAGCACCGATTTGCTGTCTGCCATGCCGAAAAATTCGCAGTCAGACACCTTTTTCCAGCGGAAAGCCTGCCCGCAAAAAAGCGTGCGTTCGAGATTTAAGCCTTGTACTTTTAAATGAAAATCCATATTATTTTAGAAACCCCTTGATTATTTTTGCCGATTAATATACAATTGATGTAACAGAAAGGAAGTATGATATGAGAGAAAGTATTTTAACAATTCCAATAAACGAAGTTTTTGAGCCGAAAGAGGGCTGTCCTATATGCCGAATGAGGAACACCGTCGAGGAGCACATCGCTGAATACATAATGGGAGCGGCAATGATGGAGCCAGATGTCCGTGAGGAGACTAATGAACTCGGCTTCTGCGGTACACATTTTGGTTTATTATTAAAGCAGAACAATCGGCTTTCGCTAGGCTTAATGCTTAATTCCCATCTTGCCGAAAAGCGTAAAAAAATATTCGAAAACAAGAACATCTTCTTCTCGAAAGGCTCAAAAGCGAAAAAATCGAATGAGCTTGCCGAGACCTGTTTCGTCTGCTCGAAGGTCAACTGGGGTGTAAATCACATGATGAAAACCCTTTTCGTAATGTTCGGTAAGGACAAAAATTTCAGACAGCTTTTCAGTGAGCAGGAATATATCTGCCTGCCGCATTATAACTATCTCGCCGAGAATGCACAAACCTCACTCCCCAAGAATGAACAAGCGGCTTTCATGAAATCACTAGATGAGTTGGTTTCGTCGTATCTGAAGCAGCTTAATATAGACGTAAACGATTTTTGCAACAGCTTTGATTATAGGAATGCGGGTAAGCTGCACACCCCCGAAATGGAGCATGTCAGAACCTCAGTAGTTCGCAGCATTACTTTTCTAACAGGTAGAAAACCAGATAAAGATTAGAAAATTTACTAATATGAAAAACCGACAAAATCTAAAATTCTGTCGGTTTTTTTATATTGATTAATTTTTTTATCCGACTGTTATCTGATATTATCTGATAACTCTAACAGAAAGCACGTTATCAATAGTCTTAATTTTTTCAGCTACTCCGTCAGCGTTCCCCTTGATATCAAGCACAGTGTACGCATAATCCTTCTTTGATTTGCTCTCCATGTTTTCGATGTTTGCCTTGTTGTCAGCTATCACCTTGGTAATCTGAGTGATTATGCCGTCAACGTTCTTGTGGATTACACAAACCTTAGCGTCGCCAGTTTTAACCATAGAGAGATTAGGGAGATTTACTGAATTTAAGATATTGCCGTTCTCAAGATAATCTGCGATTTCCTTAACAGCCATAACCGCACAGTTATCCTCGCTCTCGGGTGAAGATGCACCGAGATGGGGGATTGCAATAACTCCCTCAACTCCGATAAGAGCATCAGTAGGGAAGTCGGTTACATACGCTGCCATGCCGCCGTTTGCGAGGGCATCAATTATTGCCTTGTCGTCAACAAGCTCGCCTCTTGCGAAGTTAAGAATACGAACATTTTTCTTCATTGTAGCGATAGTCTCGGCGTTAATCATTTCCTTTGTGTCTGGTGTAAGAGGTGCGTGGATTGTGATGTAGTCGCAGTTTTCAAATATTTCCTTATATGATTTAACGTAATTCATCTTTGTTGTGAGCATAACAGCATTATCAACGGTTAGGAACGGGTCTACACCATAAACCTCCATGCCGAGATGAGCAGCGGCATTAGCCACCATTGCGCCGATTGCGCCAAGTCCGATAACACCAAGCTTCTTGCCCTTTATTTCGGGACCAGCGAAGTCACTCTTGCCTTTTTCAACAAGCTTTCCAACCTCATCGCCCTTGCCCTTGAGGGTTTTAGCCCACTCGATAGCGGCAGGAATACGGCGGCTTGATAAAAACAGTCCTGCGATTACAAGTTCCTTAACAGCGTTAGCGTTTGCACCAGGGGTGTTAAATACTACGATACCCTTTTCAGAGCACTTGTCAATCGGGATATTATTGGTGCCAGCACCTGCTCTTGCAATTGCGAGCAGATTATCATTCATTTCAAACTCGTGCATCGAAGCCGAACGAACAAGAACTGCATCGGGACTCGCCATATCCTCTGAGAAGCTGTACTTGCTCTTGTCAAAGAGGTCTGTGCCGCAGGCAGCAATTTTATTTAAAGTAAGTATATTGTACATTATAGATTTTCTCCCTAAAATTAATTATTTGCTTCAAAGTCCTTCATGAATTTAACCAGCTTTTCAACACCCTCTATAGGCATTGCATTGTAAATAGACGCTCTCATACCACCCACTGAGCGGTGTCCCTTAAGATTGATGAAGCCTGCTTCCTTAGCAGCCTTTACAAACTTTGCGTCGAGGTCGTCGTTACCTGTAACGAAAGGAATGTTCATGAGTGAACGGTTCTCGCCGAAAACAGTAGCCTTGAACATCTTCGAGCTGTCGAGGTAATCGTAAAGCAAACCTGCCTTCTTCTCGTTGTAGTCCTTCATTGCGGTAAGTCCGCCTTTAGACTTAATCCATTCGAGAACAAGCTTTAAGATATAAATTCCGTAGGTGGGAGGGGTGTTGAACATCGAGCCCTCGTCAGCATGCGTTTTGTACTGCATCATTGTGGGAACTTTAGAGTCAGCAGGAAATTCGGGGATTAAATCCTCACGGATAATCACAACTGTAAGACCTGCGGGACCCATGTTCTTTTGTGCACCTGCGTAAATTAAGCCGTATTTTGACACATCAACAGGCTCTGAAAGAATGCATGAGGACATATCAGCCACTAGTGGAACATTTCCTGTATCGGGGAGTTGTGAAAACTTTGTTCCATAAATTGTATTGTTCTGGCAGATGTGAAAATAATCTGCATCCTTGCTGAAATCAGCAGAATTCAGCTCAGGTATGTAGGAGAAGGTCTTATCCTTTGAGGAGGCAAGCATAACCGCTTCGCCGAAACGCTGTGCTTCCTTATAGGCTTTGGTAGCCCACTGACCTGTTACAACGAAATCAGCCTTGCCATTTTTCATTAAATTCATAGGAATCATTGCAAACTGGGTTGAAGCACCGCCCTGTAAAAAGAGAACCTTGTAATTGTCGGGGATAGACATTACTTCACGAAGCTGTACTTCGCAAGCGTTGATAATCGCTTCGTATTCCTTAGAACGATGCGACATTTCCATTACCGACTGGCCTGTTTCGCCGTATTCCAACATTTCGTCTGCTGCCTTTTTTAGTACCTCTTCTGGCAGGATAGCAGGTCCTGCACTAAAATTGTAAACTCTCATAGTCGCCTCCGTAATTTATTAATATAATACCTTTTTATTATACGTTAATCTTATAACAATGTCAACGGGTAATATACATTTTTGTTAAAATTTTGCATGATTTATTATTAAATATTGCATTTGTATAATAAAATCGGTAAATTTATGGAAAATGTCAAAAACCTTTGACAAAACACGAAATATATGGTTTAATATACAATATAGTACATATATTTAGGGGTTTATTATGTTGAAAATGAAAAAGCACTTATCAATTCTTTTGGTTTTATCGATAGTATTCACATTTTTTATTATACCAGTGGGTGCAGCTTCTGAAACAAGCTGGAACGGTAAAACCACGATGAAAAGCGGCAATACATACATTATTAGTAAAAGTGTTAAGGTAAAAGAAAATTTTAAGCTGCCAAAAAATGCGACGCTGATTATCAAATCGGGCGGTGAATTGACGTTTGGAAAAGATGTTGAGGCTTCGATTTACGGGAACCTAAGGATTGAAGAGGGCGGCGTGGTTAAGCAAAAATATGGATCTCTTTTAATGAAAACCACGAGCAGTCTTGAAATATACGGTACATATTTACAGTATACAAAGACCTTGCTTGATTTACAGGCTCCCACCATGAATATTTATGAGAACGGTGGATTTACGTCCTCGGGTAAAGTTAATTTTTACGTCGATACTGTTATAAATAACAAAGGGCAGATTGTTTTAACGAAAAGCAGCGATGTGACACATTCAGCATATATTACGAATAAATCTGGAGCTGAGCTTTACATACAGGGTAAGTTTTCAATCACGAAAGCGGGACTTCTGATAAGCTACGGACATCTTGCACTCGGTAAAAACAGTAATGTAAGAAATAGCGGACAGTTTATCGTTGAACAAGGCTCGTCATTCACAAGACTTGCGACTATTACTGAGACTAAATCGGGAAGCTTCGCCGATTTTCGTGATGAGTTTGAGTTTGAGCAGATGACTGCTTCTATCCTTGTTGATGAGCCAGAAACCGCATATAAAGGAATTGATGTTTCGAAGTGGCAGGGTAAAATTGATTGGGCGAAGGTTAAAGCTGACGGAATAGATTTTGCACTAATTCGTGCTGGACATGGGGCATATGGAAGCACGCCGATTTCGGTTGATACCCGTTTTGAGGAAAACATCAAGGAAGCTGTAAAAAACAAAATAGATGTCGGCGTATATTTTTATAGCTACGCAAAGACGGTAAAAGAAATACAGAAGGAAGCCGAGTTCCTCATAAAAACGATTGCGCCATACAAGATTACATATCCGATTATTCTTGATATCGAAGATAATAGCCAGCTCGGAATAGATAAAAAAACACTCACAAAAATGGTAGAAGCTTTTATTGAGGTTTTGATGGAGGAAGGCTATTATCCGATGATTTATTCTTATAAATCATGGTTTGAGTCCTATCTTGACATGACTGTTCTTGATAAATATGCGGTATGGCTGGCACAGTGGGCGGCAGCCCCGAGCTTTAACAGCGGCTTCTATATTTGGCAGTATTCTAATAAGGGTAAGGTAAACGGCATAGGTGGAGACGTGGACTTGAACATCTCATACCGCAACTTCCCGAAAATACTCAAATCCTACGGACTTAACAAATTGAAATAAATTTATTATGCCGCTTTCCGAAAGGAAAGCGGCATTGTGTTTTTATTATAACTTAAATTGCTCCAGAAGCTCATGAAGGTTTTCAGCTTGCTGTAGCAGCACCTCACTTGATGCCGCACTTTCCTCGGCGGCAGCACTCGATTCCTCGATGCCTGCCGAAATATCAGCTATATTATTATTAAGCATATTTATCGCTGCCGCTTGTTCGTCGGTGAGCTTGTCGATTGCGCTTACGACCTCGTAGGTCTTGTTTATGCCGCTTACAATTTCAAAAAGTGAAGTTTCAGTAAGCTGTGCTATATCTGCACCTGTTCGTGCCTTGCTGATGGAGTTCTGTACCAAAACGCCTGTTTCCTGTGCAGCTGCACGGCTTTTTTCGGCGAGAACCCTTACTTCACCTGCCACAACCGCAAAGCCCTTTCCGGCTTCACCTGCCCTTGAGGCTTCTATCGATGCATTAATTGCGAGAATATTTGTTTGTGAAGCTATGTCGTCTATCGCCTTCATTACTTCATTTATGGCTTCGCTCGCTTCAGTAATTTCTCTTACCGAGGTAACCATTTTTTTCATCTGCTCAGAGCCTTGCTCTGCATGGACCTTAATATCGCGTGATATTTCTGCGGCATCTCTCGCGGCGGTTGCACTCTGGTCGATTTGATTTGAAAAATCGCTTAAGGACATAGCCACCTCTTGGAGACGGGCTGACTGCTCCTGCGAGGTCTGAGCCACCATTTCAGAGCTGTTTGCAACCTCCTCGGAGCTTTGCTCGAGAACCTCACCCGTTTCGGTTATCTTCTTCATTGTATGGTTAAGCCTATCGTAAATCGTGTTTATAGCGTTCTTTATCTCAACAAAATCACCGCTGAATTCATAAGTGCATTTGTCTCTTAGGTCTCCGTCTGCGAGATGATTCATTTTAGAACCGATTTCATTGATATAGCCGCTTAGCGCGTGTCTGGTGGCTTCAAGAGTCATCGCAAGATTTCCGATTTCGTCGCGTGACTTCACAACAGGTATTCCTGAAAGCTCGTGAGGAACTCTAATTTTACCCTCACGGAGACGGTTCGAAAAGATCTCAATCTTCTTGAGCGGTCTTGAAATTGACATAATACAGAAGAAAATGAATATTACCATTGAAATTCCTGCAATTATTATTGCCGCCAGCACTATTGCGTTCATTGTATCGATTTTGAGTTTATTTACATCGGTCATATTTATGCCAGAGAACATAATACCGATAGCCTCGTTATTGTTATTTTTAATAGGAGCATAATGACATTCATAGATGCTCCCTAATATGTCAGCTTCGCCTACATACTGCTTGTTTCCTTGGAGAACCTCCTTCTTGATTACATCACTTGCCTGGGTACCGATTACACGATTACCGCTGTCGTTTACAACAGTTGTGTTGATACGGGTGTCGTTTGAAAATATTGTATGCTCGTAATATGTCTGGCTCTTTAGCTTGTCAACATATTTATTTAAGGAAAGGTCGTTTATGCAGAATAATAAGCCGATTGGTTCACCCGAATAATTGTGAATAAGCGATGCACCATTCGCAAGCATTGCTGTTCCGTTTTGGTTTACAAAATCCCCTGAGTCAACACCGCTTGATAACACCTTGCTTACTGTGTCAACAGATTTCAAGTTCGTCTGATATAATGCGGTGTCGCTGCTGTAAATTACATTACCGTCAGTGTCGCATACCGCTATTGTATCAACATCAGAGCCTTGCTCGAGACATTCAGCTTCAAGTTTCGCAGCATCTCTATTCAACGTGCCTTCTATTATGATGTCGCTTTTTGAAATTTGCTCGGCGGCAGTTATTGCGACATCTTTGCAGTCCTCCACGAGAGACATAAAGACATTATTCGCAACATTTAAGCTCTGTAAAGTTTGTTTTTCTATGATAGTGGTTACATTATTATTAACAACCAGCAGTATTACAGTGACTGTCGAGATTAAAACTGCAAGTAATAATAAGCAGATTTTCACACTCATTTTTTTAATACCCATAAATACATCCTCCATATATTCTATATTTGTATTTTAGCAAGTAAAATTACTTTTGTCAAACATAGCCAAAAGAGCAGCTTTTATCTATTATTGCTTATAGGTAAGCTCTTACAAAGTGCGAAAATGTGAGTTTTGCACTAAAGTTTTAGCCACTTAATCATTTATTCATAATTTGATAATATTTTAAACAGAAAGTTGCTATATAATTTACAATTTATTTACAAATAAAATCACCGCAATGCTTGTATCAGACAAGAATTGCGGTCAACACTGTATTGTATTAAAACTCGTCGGGGGAGTTTTTGGATTTGCTTCTATATTTACCCGAGATGTCAACGGCTTTGTTACCGAATTTTTCGAAATCGTCATCTACTCCGTCGTCATCGTCCTCTGAGGCTTCGGGGTAGCCGCTTTGTCTTGGACTATATTCATTAAATACTGTTATATCAAAGAGGCTTTCCTCCATGTCAATAATAAGGTTATAGTATTGGATTTTCTTAATCCAGCGTTTCGGAATAAAGCTTATCCCGTACATGGTTCCTAAAATTCCTCCGCAAAGTGCCGCACAAACATCACTCGCACCATCATGATTTACCGCAAGCTGTATGGCATGTACAAAGCTATCTTGATGCATCAAGGCGCAAAGAACTGCGATAGCAAGAGCCTCTGAGGCTTCATGCCCGAGTCCTATTTTTGCTATTGCTTCACTAGGAGTAAGGCTTTCGTCATAGTAACAAGAAAGAGCGAGGTCAAGTGCCATAAGGACAGCCTCGTGGTCGTCGTACTGTTTTAGAATACTCATGGCCTTTTTAACAGAATTATCAAGTGCTTCACCGTTTATAAGCTCGGCAATAATCGCACAATATACTCCCGCAGAAAGAAAAGCAGTAGGGGTTGTATGGGTTATAGCGGCAAAATCAAGCCCTGCTCTGAAAGCGATTTTTGTATCGAAGTTAAAATAAAGTCCAGCTGGGAGAACTCTTTTTAAGCCGTAGCTGTCCGTATTATCATTAATTTTCGAAAAAAGCTTGCCGTAATTCATGTCTCTTGCGGCAAGTAGGGCATCAATGTTGGTGCGTTCTACAAATCGGTTTTTGTACATTCCCTTTGCCATTAATACGCGCGAACGATAAGGATTTTTGCTCTCATCGAACAGCCATGCGTATTCCTTACCTGCAACGGTTTTAGTCTGGGTATAGAGCCAGAGCTGATAAGCGTTAAAAACATACGAGGTATAATTGATTTCGCGACCCTTTGACTCTCGATCCGCCCAAATAATCCCGTCTGCTGTGAAAAGCATCATCTGCGTAGCGTCGGTAAAAAGTGCATAGCCTGACCGTTTGCTTACCGCAAGGTCAAGACAGCCATGCTTCTCAAATCGTTCACATAAATGCATAAAGCTCATACCTCGTGCCGGATAACCAAATGCATCGCCTATTGCGAAGCCTAAAAACGCCCCTTCAAATCTGTCTCTGTTAGATATCAATCTTCCCATGAAATACCCTCGCTTATCTTAAATTCATCTGTATTTTCTTTTGTATAAATAGTTCTTGAAATGACCATAGTGTTCGGACGTAAAAATTCACCTTGTAAATAATCAAAATATGAGCCAGGTGTAATAATACCGTTTATTTTAACTATATCAGTTCCAGCTTTACCTAAGATGCTGTCTGCAAGCAGTACGCAGTTTGTACTTAACACGAAATAGCTTTTATATCTGCCGCTGTTAAATTTATAAAACTTTCCGTCTGCATATAACCACATCATTGAGCAGAAGTCGCTTTTTTCACTTTCGGCTGTGCTCTGTTCCTTTTCCCTTTCTACCTGTAAGGGTGGCTTCCATAAATAAGTTAAGCTGAAAAGCTCATCGATTTCAGCCTTGACAAGCGCCAGCTGTTCCTCGCTGAGTAAAAAGCCGTAGGATATAATTGTCTTTTTATCATGGGTAACGGCATAACGTATGTATGGTTTAAATTCTGTCGTAAATAGTATGCCCTCGCCGTATATTCGCATAAATTTTGACGTTTCAAGGTCATAATTTCCATAAGACATAACCCTGCCGTCAATGACTAAATCGCAGTGTCCTACTTTTCCAGAGCCGTGCTCTGAAATATGAATAAGCACCTCAAAATTAGGTGTCTGATTTTCACCGTTTCCCGAGTTTTCGTGTGAAGCTTGCATTTCATTGTCAGAAACCATGCGGTTAATAGAACGGAGAAACCACAACGGCATAAAGGTTGCTATAAAAACAGGAGTTGAAATTCTGATATTTCGCTTAAGCTTAGTTTTGGTTTTGACAGGTATAATCTGCACAACAAAGTCGTTTACCTGACAGACACCGTATAAAATACAGTAATTTCCCGCAACTATTAAAAGCGAACGATAACCCATATCAGGGATAAAGCAGGTAATAATCCCAAACGTGAAGAAAAAGATAAATGCAATAAGGTCATAAAGTCTGCCACTTACTTGATTTATACGAGCGGTAATGAAGTCTATAAGCTTAACCACCGCATTAAGAAAAACATAGACAATAAAGAGAATAATAAGTGCTTCCTTAGTGATACCTCTGAAAAATATTAGAAGCATGCCGCCCGCAATATTAATGAGTCCCATAACAGCCTCAGGTATTAAACGCTTTTTGCTTTTCACAGTTTTCTTAAAGAAAAAGTTGAATATTAAGTGTATGCCATGGACTATAAAAACCAGTCCGCCTATAATACATGCCGCATCCAGAACAAATCGCCCTTGTGCTAGAATGACAACACCGACTGTAATCATTCCAAGCCCAAATGCAAGCAGCCCTGCCTTGTACACAAGTTTACTTTTCATTTAAGTCAATATGCTCCTGACTTGTTTATTTATGATATTTTTTATTATTCTGAATGGCAAAGCTTCTGTAAATCTGTTCAAGCAGCATAACCCTCGCAAGCTGATGCGGAAAGGTCATAGCAGACATCGAAAGCTTAAGGTCTGAGATATGCTTAATATCCTCCGATAAGCCGTGTGAGCTTCCAATAATGAAGCATATATCAGATTTACCGCTGCTCGCTGCATCAAGAAGCTTGTCTGACAAGGAATTGCTGTCAAAGCATTTTCCCTCAATGCAAAGTGAAATTATATAAGAGTTTTTCGGCAACTTGTCTCTTATCAGTTGGGCTTCCTTTTTTAATGCTTGGTTTATTTCGTTTTCCGAGGGGTTTTCGTTTATTTTTATCGGAGTGAGCTCTATAATATTTATTTTACAAAAGCCCGAAATACGCTTCTCGTATTCGGCAGAGGCTTTTTGAAGATAATCCTCTTTTAATTTACCGAGGCAGATAATACTGTATTGCATATTATCTTCTGTTACCACTATTTTTAGCTTTTTTCTTGCTTCTTTTTGCTTTGTTAACCGCATTTAATATCACGAGAAAAATAACCAGTGAGACTAATATTGCAACTGATGCTTTAAACCATGTCTGGTCCAGCAGCTTTTGTGCCTGCTCGAGAAAATATGCTGTTTGTGAGCGGTCAATGCCGTCCGCTGCGATTAGATTCATTATCGTAAGAGTTTCGTCGGTAAGCTTGAGCTCTATTGTGCCTAAAACCTCACCCTTCTCTACGGGAGCTGTTATTTCCTCGTCAAAAACCGTCACTATTGACTGAATAGCACTTCTGTCAAGATTTTTCGGCAGTAGCGTAGCGTAATCGTTCATGGGCTTAAGCTGGACATAATCGGCGCCATCACCCTGAAGCACGTCAACCCGTGCCACAATATCTGCTTTTGACAGCACCATTTGATATGAAAAGGTGGAAAAAGCCCATTTGTAAAGTGTTAGATGGTCGTCAAAGGAATATATTTTTTTAACCGTGGGGTTGTTTACATCATGATAAGGTGCGCCTAAGGTAACCAGCATATACGAGAAGCCGTCCTTTTGAGCGGTGGAAACGAGGTTTGAGTTACCCTCTGTATATTCGCCAGTTTCGATATTGTAGAAATAATCGATACTGCCAGTTTTTATGCCTCGTGCATATTCGTAGAAATAGGGGTTTTCAGAGCTGTTTTGGATAAGCTTATTAGTCGAGGTTTTTATATAACCGTCGGGATTATAGGTGTTTGCGGGGAAGCTGTACTGATAGGTGTTGCATATTTCCATAAACAATGGATATTTGTCATATGCGTATTTCGTAATAAGATACATGTCATAAGCACAAGAATAATTGTCGGGCTGATATAAGCCGTGCGTATTCCCGAAATGCGTATTGACACAGCCTAGCTCCTCAGCTTTTTTATTCATCATGCTGACGAAGGTCGAGATGTCTCCTGCTACACTGTAAGCGAGGATGTTTGCCGCATCGCAGGCAGAGGCTATCATCATCGAATAAAGACAGTCGAGATAGGTAATTCCAGGCTGGAAAAATTCGAATGCCGAGTCAGTTACTCCCGTATTGTTTGGATTTGTGTTAAATTCATTTGTTGCATTGTAATTGATTTCAATCGTTTCGTTAAGCTCTTCTTGGGTTTTATTCTCGAGCACCAGCAGACAGGTCATAATCTTAGTGGTCGAAGCGGGTGAAATCTTCGCAGTCTCATTCTTTTTATAAACACAAATATCTGTATCAAGGTTCACCATATAGACACCTTCGCTGTAAATTGTTCCAGTAGGTGTAAATGCAGCAAAAGAAGTTATATTGAAACAAAACGTCGAAAGAATAGAGAAAGTTAATATAAAAAGAAAAATATTTCTTAAATTTTTTACATTTATCATATAGACAAAGCCCCCCAATTTTTATATAATGTTATTATAACAAAAATTTACCAAAAATAAAAGCCTTTTATTAAATTTGTAATAAATTTTTAATTTTCTAATAAAATCGGGGGTATATTAAATGGACAATTACGGTTTTGAGACAAAAATGGTTCATGCAGGTTATAACGGAGATGCAGCGACGCATTCGGTTACAGTGCCCTTGTATCAGACAAATGCTTATTACTTTGATGATACCAATTATGCAAAGGAGCTTTTCGAGCTGTCAAAACCCGGAAATATTTATTCGAGACTGATGAATCCGACCTCGTGTTATTTCGAGGATAGAATTACGGCTCTTGAGGGTGGCTTTGCGTCTCTCGCTTTTTCTTCGGGACATGCAGCTATTTTTAACGTTATCGTGGCACTCTGCCAGACGGGTGACGAGGTTATTTCGAGCATTAATATTTACGGCGGTGCCATTAATCTTCTTGGCGTTACCTTAAGACGGCTCGGGATTAACGTCATCTTCGTTGACCCCGATGATATAAATGCATGGGAAAATGCCATTACCGATAAGACAAGGCTACTTTTTACCGAGCTCATAGGAAACCCCAATGCTAATATTTCCGATATCGAAAAAATAGCTGAGATTGCCCATAAATATGATGTGCCTTTTATGGTTGACGGCACGTTCTGTACACCTTATTTATGCCGCCCGTTTGAGTTTGGCGCAGATTTTGTAATTCATAGCGCTACGAAGTTCCTTTCAGGACATGGACAGGTTATGGCGGGAATTGTGGTTGACAGCGGAAAGTTTATTTTTAAGGATAACAAACGGTTCCCGTTATATAACGAGCCCGATGTTTCCTATCATGGCGTGGTTTTCGCCGATTTAGGCGAAGCTGCATTTATCACAAGGCTCCGTGCTCTCATAATGAGAGATTTAGGCTCCTGCCTTGCGCCGTTCAATGCGTTCTCTGCACTCCAAGGTGTTGAAACCTTATCGCTCAGAATGGAACGTGCATGTGAAAATGCACTTAAAATCGCAGTATATCTTTCTAACCACCCAGAGATTGAAGTGGTGAATTATCCAACACTTGACAGCAGTAAATATAAGAAGCTCGCTGACAAGTATCTGCCAAAGGGGGCAGGGGCAGTATTCACGTTTAGAATAAAAGGACAGCGAGACCGTGCGGCAAGATTTATGGACGCATTAACCTTAATTCAAAACGTTGCGAACGTAGGAGACATCAGAACACAGGTAGTGCACCCCGCAACGACTACTCACAGTCAGTTAAGTACCGAGCAGTTAATTGCAGCGGGTATTAGCGAGGGAACGATACGTATTTCGGTAGGAATTGAGTCGATTGCAGACTTAATCGGTGATATTGAGCAAGCTTTATCGAAATAACGCATATTAAAAGGATAAAAAATGATATAATTTACAGGCGATACACACGGAGACCCCACGAAAATTAAGAAATGTAAATTAAAAAAGAACGATTATCTTGTAATTTGCGGCGATTTCGGTTTTATATGGGATGGGACAAAAAAAGAAAAACGTATGCTTAAGTGGCTTGGAAAACGGCGTTATACGATTTTATTTGTTGATGGTGCGCATGAAAATTTTAAAGAGCTAAATTCCTATCCTATTGAAGAATGGAACGGCGGAAAGACAAGGCACATAAGCGGCAGACTTCGCCAGCTTATGCGTGGTGAAATCTTCACGCTGGACGGTAAAAAGCTTTTTGCTTTCGGCGGAGGTATGCTTGATGAAACGTTCTTGTCGAAGGAGAAGTACGAAAATTCCTCGTCGCCAGAGGTGCCTACCGCTGAAGAATTTGAGTATGCACTTAAAAATCTCGAAAACAACGGAAATACAGTTGATTATATCGCAAGCTATGAGGCGCCAGGGCAGATTGCGGGATTTATAGAGCTGTCAAAATCTGAGGAACAAAATCTTAATGCGTTCTTTGACCGTATAAGTGAGGCTTGTACCTTTTCAAAATGGTATTTCGGACAGCATCATATAGACAAGATAATAACCGCAAAATACATGGCAGTTTATAACAAAATTGCAGAAGCAGAACAAGGACTTGCTCCAAAAAAATAAAAATAACAGGAAGGTAAATAAAATGGCAGAAATCAAATACGAGATTACAAAAGAGCTCGGAGTAATATCCGAAAACGCAAAGGGCTGGCGCATTGAACTAAATATGGTTAGCTGGAACGACAATCCTCCGAAATACGATATTCGCAACTGGTCGCCCGACCACGGCAGAATGGGCAAGGGCATAACATTAACCGAGGAGGATATGGAGATGCTCGTAAAGCTGTACAATGAAAAGGACGAAGAGGACAGCTTCGAATAAAATACAAAACAAAAATCAATTGCTTATGCAGTTGATTTTTTGTTCATATTGACATAAATAATGATGTGCGATATAATGAAGTAAATTATGCTGTTGGGGGTATAAAGTATGTCAAAAAAGATTTTGTTCGAGGAATTTTTATCGTTAGTTGCAACAGAGCATCAAGCATTTGTCGAGGAGCTTAATAGAAAACTTATCGAACAGGGCTGTGACCTTGTAATAAAGGAAGCAAAAAGCGGTTATGTTGTTTCATATCAACTAGAGAAAAAAACAGTAATGAATTGGGTATTTCGTAAGTCAGGTATTTTAGCACGAATTTATGGTGACAATGCTGGTGAGTATGAGGCTATAATTTCTTCTCTGCCTATTGAAATGCAAAAGGAAATGACTTCTTCTCGCGATTGCAAGAGATTGATTGATAATAACTCTTGTAGTGATACCTGTGCTAAAGGATTTGTTTATAAATTAAATGGTAATATATATAAAAAATGTCGTAATGATGGAATGTTCTTTCTTTTGAAAAAAGAAAATGCAGAACATATATCAAAGTTGGTTTGCGCAGAGATTATTGTGCGTTGCAACAGATATGTTAAAACTGTGCAGATATGAGGTCTGGGTGCCGATTAAGAAGATAGATTGTAAGATAAACGGCTCAAACGTGAATATTAATGCGTAACGACTAGAAAGGCAACGGATTAAAATGAATAAGGAATTGCTATTTAACGAATTTCCATATCTGGAATCAAATGAAATTGTATTAAAAAAAGTTGAAATTGGAGATTGCAACGATTTATTTGAAATAAAAGCAAATCCCAACATAGGCGGTACTTTAAAAACCATTGAAGCGGTTAAAAATGTTATCGGCCATTATGAAAGAGACTTTGGGAAACATAAAGCTATATATCTAGGGATTTATTATAAAGAAGCAAATAACAAGCTTGTCGGAATTGCTGAAATATTTGATGCTGATAATAAAACAGACTGTATTGAGGTTGGGTATACATTAAACGAAAGCTTTTGGGGCAAAGGTATTGCTACAAAAGCTACGGCGATAATGTTGGAATATTTATTTGATATTATTGATGTCAATAGAATTCAAGCGACTGTACTGCCGCAAAATAAAAAATCAATTAATGTTTTAATGCGAAATAAATTTACACATGAGGGTACTCTGCGCCAGTATAAATACTGGAGAGGTGTTGGGGTCTGTGATACAGAAATATTTTCAATATTGAAAAGCGAATATATGAATAGTTAAAATGATTAAATAAAAAATGACCGACTAAGTAATTATATAGCTTAAAAAATGCGGATACACCCGACGGCAGCAGATATGAGATCTGGGTGCCGATTAAGAAGAATGATTGAGAGGTAAAATGTTCAGAAACGGTAAAGATAAATGCAGCTGTCCCCATAAAGACTGTAAACGCAATGGTAAGTGCGATGAATGCTCTGCTTTTCACGGAGCCAATATGACTTATTGTCAGAAACAGGCAAAACGTAAAGCTAAGATTAAAACATCTGATGAAAAATAGTAAATTTTTATGTTGACAAATATGGAAAAATATGATATTCTCTTGACAGGGAGCTGATGGAATTCGGCTGAGAGGGAGCTAGTACGCTTCGACCTATGACCTGATGCAGATAATGCTGCCGTAGGGATACGACTTTTTTATGCATTCGGAAATTGGATACTCTCAAAATTCCTTCCCTCTCTTTTAGAGAGGGATTTTTGTTTCCAGAATTAACAAAAGAGGAATAAGAAAGGTGTATTAAAATGAACGAGAAAACAAAAAAACCAATTGACACAAGGAGACTTGTAGAAACCGCAATTATGATGGCGCTTGCATTTGTGCTTAGCAATATCAAAATAATTCAAATGCCGCTCGGAGGAACGGTAACACTCGCATCAATGCTGCCAATCGTAATGATAGCCATTAAGTATGATTTAAAATGGGGGCTATTTACTTCCCTGCTTTACGGTGTTGTCCAACTGTCGTTAAGCTTTGTAAAGGTCATAGGCTGGGGAATGCCCGTACCAGAAACAATCGGCTGCTTGCTGCTCGATTATCTTATCGCCTACGCAGTGTTAGGCTTCGGCGGTATCTTTTCAAAGAAGGGAATTGCGGGACAGCTTATCGGCATAATGATTGCACTTACCTTGCGGTTTGTTTGTCATTATCTGTCGGGAACCATTATTTTCGGTGTATGGGAGGACGGTACTGGTGCAGTTTTACTCCATTCACTGCTGTACAACGGTACATATATGCTGCCTGAGCTTGTTATAACTGCTGCGGTTGCGACCTTGCTATTAAAAGCGCCGTATGTCAGGAAGTATTTTGCGCCTGTAAGTAACGTTTAGGGAATATCTTAAATTAACTTGCATTTTTTATTCACTGGTGGTATACTTGTGAGCGGAAAATGCAAGTTTTATTTTGAAGGGAATATTTTTATGAAAGTTGGTATTTTAGGAGCAGGTGGAATTGCCGAAAAGATGGCATACACACTGGGTAAAATGGAGACTGCCGAATGTGCTGCGATTGCTTCACGTTCGATAGACAAAGCGAGGCAGTTTGCCGATAAATTCGGAATTCCGAAGGCATACAGTTCATACGAGGATTTAGCTAACGACAGCAGTATTGACTTAATTTATATCGCAACACCCCATTCACATCATCATGAACATACCTTGCTTTGTCTTGAGGCGGGCCGAAATGTTCTGGTTGAAAAAGCCTTCGCTGGAAATAAAAGGCAGGCTGAGGAGATGATTAACCTTGCAAGGAGTAAGAATTTACTCATCGCTGAGGCTATTTGGACACGCTACATGCCGCTTCATAAAAAGCTTGCAGAGCTTATAGCTAGTAATGCTATAGGAAAAATTACTCATCTTGAAGCGAGCTTAAGCTATGCAATCGGCGACGTTGAAAGAATGTGGAACCCTGCGCTTGCGGGAGGGACATTACTGGATTTAGGCGTGTACACCATTAATTTTGCGATGATGGCTTTTGGAAACGAAATAGAGAGTATTGACGGCACGGCAACGCTTACTGACACGGGTGTTGATGAAGCTGAGGATTTTAGGATTACGTTTAAAGACGGACACTATGCGCTTCTTCAGAATAAAATGACCGAGCAGGGGGAGAATACAGGTAAAATTTACGGCGAAAATGGTTATGTTTTGTTCGATAATGTTAACTGCGGTACGAAAATCGAAATATATACAAACGATGGTAAGGTTACCAAAATAGAAACACCACCGCTCATAACTGGCTTTGAGTATCAGGTGGAGGCTTGCCGTAAAGCCATTTCGGAGGGAAAAGGCGAGTGCGTCGATATGCCGCACTCTGAAATACTTCTGGTAATGGAGTTTATGGATAAGCTGAGAAAAAAGTGGGGTGTACGATATCCGTTTGACTAAAAATGTTCTATTATGAACAAATTGTAAAATATTCGCTTTGCGTTTACAAGGTGCCGTTTTATATGCTATAATACATAATATATCGATATGATTTTCGTGCATTTTATAAAAGGATATGAGAGGTAAATTTGAAATGAAAAAATTAATTTCAATTTTAATAACGGCATTCATTGTGGTTGGCTTAACGGGTTGCTCCAATTCGCCGCTTGACCCCAAAAATCCCGTAACAGTAACCCTGTGGCATTATTATCACGGAGTTCAGCAGACTGCGCTTGACGAGATGATAAAGGAATTTAACACAACAGTAGGTCTTAAAAAAGGTGTGCTTGTCGAGTCGTTCAGCTACGGTGGAGTAAACGAGCTTTCCGAAAACGTTTTTGCTTCGGCAAACGGTGAAGCAGGTACACTACCGATGCCCGATTTATTCAGCTCTTACAGCGATTCGGCTTATGAGCTATCGAAGATGGATATATTGGTAGACCTCGACAAATATTTTACCCCAGAGGAGCAAGACAAGTATATTAGCGGCTTCCTTGACGACGGACGTTTTGCCGATGGAGCTCTTAGAGTCCTGCCAGTTGCAAAATCGACCGAAATTTTCATGCTCAATAAAACTGACTGGGATATATTTGAAAAAGATATAAATAAGGTGCTCGCCGATATAGATAAGATTTCTCTTGAAATGCTACAGACGTGGGAAGGACTTGTTAAAATTTCTGAGCTATATTACAACTGGACAGATGCCCAAACCGATGAGCCAAATGACGGAAAAGCCTTTTTCGGGATAGACTCTGCCGCAAATTACATTCATACAGCAGCAAAGCAGCTTGGTATAGAGCTTGTAGATGCGAAAACGGAGATGCTTAATCTTGATGAAACGGTGCTTCGTAAGTTGTGGGATACATATTATGTATCAGCGGTAAAGGGATATTTTGGTTCGTATGGAAGGTTCCGCTCTGATGACGTAAAGACTGGCGATATGCTCTGCTTCGTAGGTTCGTCGGCAAGCGCGGCGTATTTCCCACTTGCGGTTACACCTGAGGACATCAGTGAATATAGCATTGAATCATATGTCAGCAGTTATCCTGTATTTGAAAAAAGTAAGGCTTATGTCATACAGCAGGGTGCCGGAATGTGTATCTCAAAATCCGATGAAAAGCACGAATATGCAGCGGCAGAATTTTTAAAATGGTTCACAGCACCTGAACAGAATATCGTCTTTGCGATAAACTCAGCGGGTTATCTCCCAGTAACAACTGAGGCTATGAACAAGATGAATGAAAATGAGGAGTATTCAGCACTAGAAAACAGCGATTCAGGAGCTGAACGTATTCTGCATAAGGTGCTTGAAACGACTATAAAGCAGCAGGATATATATGATTATTATTCGGCTTCCGTTTTCGTCGGAACCTCGAAGTTCAGAAGCAATCTTGACACGCTTAAATCTGCGGCTGCAGCTGACAGAGCAGCACTTCTTGAGGCTGTAAACAGCGGTGCTGATTACGGCGCAGAGCTTCAAAAGCTTATAACTGATGATGCTTTTAAAACTTGGGTAAACGAGATAGGAAAAATATAAGCTTAAAATGAAATTTTGGGGGTGAAAAATTGAATAGACTTAACCCTTCAAGTATACGAACGAAAATAATCATAGTTTTCGTAGTTTTCGCATTAATTCAATTACTCGCCTTCTTTGTTTTGATAGAAGCATCGGGCATCACTAAGGCTGTTTATGAGCAGTCCTACAGCTCTTTTAACTATATGGTAATAAACAGGGGGAAAACTCTTGCTGAGACATTAAATAGTGCTAGGAGCGGATTTGTTCCCGTCGCAACCCAGATAAACACCAAAATTAACGAGTACCTTTCGAATACACCATATTCCTTTGGTGCGAGTGAAACCGATAATGAGCTTTTGGGTATAGCGGCAGGTCCGCTTATTGACTTCTTAAATAGCACTAAAGAATCCTCGGGACTATATATTTATCTTGATGACTTTGACGGCAACGGTGAGCATGACTGCCTTTACATCAGAGACAACAACTACGGCGGAAACATCAGAGGAGAGGATAGCAAAACCTATATAAGAGGTCCGTCCTCGATAGCAAAGCAGTATAACCTTCAGCTTTATTATTTATGGCAGCAAAAGCAGAATTTTGATTTTTTCGAAAAAAACAATAGTCTCGATTTTTACACAAAACCGATTTACGCAATGACGGAGACTAATACTGCATACAGCAATTCGTATTATTGGAGCTATCCTTACAGAATATCCACCAATGACCCCCTTATGATTACGTTATCCATGCCGCTCATTGACAAGAATGGGAGACCTATCGGTGTGTGCGGTTTTGAGCTGTCGTCAGATTTGTTAAAAAGGCTACTGCCTTATACTGAGCTTTCAAATAAGCTTAGTGTTTATGCACTGGGGGACGGTCCTGTCAAGAATATCAATAAAAACTTCTTTACAAGCGGTGCTCTAGGGGACCAGCTTTTTATCGAGAATACCATTAAGGTAAACCCGCTGTCAACCTCCTTCAACATGAGCAGACTTGAATTCTTAAACACTAACCTACAGGATTTCATTTCTGTTGAAACGCCTATTGAGGTTTATAACAAAACCTCTGTGTATTCCGACGAGCAGTGGGTGCTTAATGGGCTTGTTGAGTTAGATGCGGTTGTAGAATATCCTACCTCAATTTTTAATTTGTTAATTTTGGCTGAAATTGTTATTCTGATAGTTAGCCTCCTTTATATAGTTTATGCTTCCTTTAGGCTTACTTATCCTATTAAGAATTTATCGGAGCTTGTTATTAAGCTTGACCCTGAGGAGCCTGTTAATCTGCCCCGTACCCATATCAAGGAAATCGATGAGCTTTCTGGTGCGGTTGAAAAAATGAGTGTTGCGGTATCGGAGTCGGCATCAAGGCTTAATAATATTATTGATATGGTTGATGTAGCTATCGGCGGCTTTGAGGAGCGTTTTATAGAAAATAAGGTGCTTTTAACAAACTCAATGGCAAGAATTTTATCTCTCCCCGAGGGTACAAAATCCTTAGGCTTTACCGAGTGGACGGATATTCTGCAAAAGCTTGAATTCGAGAAAAGCGGCGATATTTGCAGACTGGTTGACGAAAAAACTGCCGAGGAAAAATGGCTAAGACTACGCACAGGCGAAAGTGGAATAAATATCAGCGGCGTAATTATGGACGTTACAGCAGAGATTACAGAATTAAGGCGTGCGCAGTACGAGCGTGATTTTGACAGCATGACGAAAATACTTAACCGTCATGCATTTATGGAGCTGCTAAGAGAAAAAATCGATAACAAGGTGTACAGAAGCGGTGCAATGATTTTACTTGATCTTGACAACCTAAAGTTTATCAACGACAGCTATGGTCACGATATCGGGGATATGTATCTTGTGAAGCTTGCTGAGTCTCTCAAGGCCTTTGAGGGAATGAACGGCATGATTTCCCGTATGGCGGGTGATGAATTTACGATTTTCTTACCATGTGAGCCAGAGGAAATCGGCTTCAAGGATTATATAATTTTAACACTAGACCAGTGTAAACGAGAGGGCGTTACAATGCCTGACGGTTCATTTCAGAGACTGCGTTTTTCGGCGGGAATTTCGTGGTATCCTGAGGACAGCAGTGATCTAGATGTTCTAGTTAAGTATGCCGATTTTGCTATGTACGAAACCAAGCATAACATAAAGGGTACAGTTGGTGAATTTAAGCTTAATGTATATGAACAGAAGGCCATACTCACATCTCAGCTTGAGTCATTTGACAGACTTGTCGAGAACGAAGAGCTGTTCTATGTGTTCCAGCCAGTGGTAAACGCAAGAGACGGCAGTATTTATGCCTATGAAATACTTATGCGTTCAAATATCGATGGCTTGAGAACACCTTATGAAATTCTTGCAATAGCAAAGCAGCAATCGAAGCTTTATTATATAGAGTTTATCGGGCTTAAGAAAATGTTTGAAATAATGCTTGCAAACCCCGATATTTTTGAACATAAGAAAATATTCTTCAATACAATTTCATCTGTTTATTTTAAGGATGAGGACTGGAATTTCTTCGTTGAAAATTACAAGGATTTATTCAAAATGGTGATTACCGAAATTACCGAAACTGAGGATTATGTAAACTTCGTTCACAGCGACAAGCTGGGACGCTTTAAGAGCCTTGGCAGTGGGCTTGCTATTGATGATTTTGGTTCGGGTTACAATGGGGAAGTCGTT
This sequence comes from Ruminiclostridium sp., assembly GCA_031549645.1. Classification (GTDB taxonomy): domain Bacteria; phylum Bacillota; class Clostridia; order Oscillospirales; family Ruminococcaceae; genus Ruminiclostridium_E. The sequence goes on from JAVBPL010000067.1 coordinate 92,639, forward strand.
TTGGTAAAGACTTCACCTGACTTTGTGAAAATTGATATTTCGCTTGTGAGGGATATACATCTAGACGAAAACAAGCAGACACTTGTTAAAAATATCATCGATTATTGTAAGCAAAGAAATATTAAGACCATAGGTGAAGGCATAGAGACATATGAGGAGTTAAAAATCCTTACCCAGATGGGTATTGACTATCACCAGGGCTTCTATTTAGGTCGTCCTGAGCGTGATTTTTACGGCATTCCCGAACAGATGATTTCGCAGATAAAGGCTCTCAATAATGAATAAGGATAGCTGCTGCCATATTATTTTATGGTGGCAGTTATTTGCACTAATTCTAAATTTAATGTTAGCATAATTGACAATGGAGCCGTATTGCTGTATACTTATCTTATTATATTTGTGATGAGGGACTTTTAATATTATGAATGATTTTTTGTATGAATACAAGCTCGAAACGGAGAGAGAAAATTTTTATAACATAACGAACTGCGCTGTTCAGGCAGTAACGAAAAGCGGGGTTCAAAACGGAATATGTATGGTTTACTGCCCTCATACCACCGCTGGTATAACTATAAACGAAAATGCCGACCCCGATGTTGTTAGGGATATTCTGTTAGGCTTATCGCTTGCGTACCCAGACCGTGATGAATTTAGACACAGTGAGGGTAATTCAGCCGCACATCTAAAGGCATCGACGATGGGCAGCGGTGTAAGTGTGATTATTAATGACGGAAAGCTACTTTTAGGTACATGGCAGGGAATTTATTTTACCGAGTTTGATGGACCTAGGAGCCGCAGATTTTATATAAAAATATTGGATTAAGAAAGGTTGTTTATTAAAAATGACAGATCGTGAAAAGCTTGCAAAATGTTATCAGAGCATAAAGGACAAAATTGATTTTAAGCCCAAAATTGCGATTGTATTAGGATCAGGGTTAGGTGCACTCGCTGATGAAATCGATGTAAAATGTACGATTGATTATAAGGACATCGAGGGTTTCCCGATATCGACCGTTATGGGGCATAAGGGACACTTTGTGTTCGGATACATCTATGAGGTTCCTGTGGTTATTATGCAGGGACGTGTGCATTATTATGAGGGTTATCGTATGCAGGATGTGGTTTTGCCGACGAGATTAATGGCACTCATGGGGGCAGAAATTTTGTTTCTCACTAATGCCTCGGGTGGGATAAATCATAGCTTTAAGGCTGGCGACTTTATGATAATAAAAGATCATATTTCCAGCTTTATTCCGAACCCTCTAATAGGTGAAAACTTTGAAGAATTAGGTACCCGTTTTCCTGATATGAGTAGGGTTTATAATGATAGGCTTTCAGAAATAATTGAAGCCACAGCAAAGAGTCTTGACATAGAGATAAAGTCGGGCATTTATGTTCAGCTTACTGGACCTAGCTTTGAGTCACCTGCTGAAATTAGAATGCTGCGAGAGCTTGGTGCCGATGCTGTGGGAATGAGCACAGCTTGCGAAGCCATTGTGGCCAATCATAGCGGTATGAAAATCTGCGGAATTTCGTGCATTGCAAATCTTGGCTGCGGTATGACCGAGACACCCCTAACCCACGCTGAGGTTATGGAAGCAGCGGATAAAGGTGCCCCACTGTTTAAAAAGCTGATAAAAGCATCGGTTGTTATTATGGCAAAGGAACTGATTTAATGATACTGGAAAATATCAAGCTGTCAGAGGATAAAGAAAGCGTCATAATCCTCGACCAGACAAGGCTCCCTAATGAGGTAATATATTTAAGCCTTTCAAAAAAGGAAGAAATGTTTGATGCAATATATAAATTAAAAGTGAGAGGTGCGCCTGCAATAGGAATATTCGCAGGCTTTTCGCTATTTATACTGGCAAAAAATATTTCTGATAATGATAAATTTTACGATAATTTTATCACAATATCGAATTATCTGGTATCCTCGAGACCGACAGCGGTAAATCTAAGCTGGGCGGCTAAAAGAATGTTATCGGCTATTAAGGGAATGACAAAGGCAGAGGCTCTAGTAATTCTCGAACGTGAATGTAATGCAATCCGAGATGAAGATGCGATTATGTGCAGAAAAATTTCGGAGTATGGGTTGACGCTTATAGAAGACGGTGACGGGATTTTAACGCATTGTAATGCAGGACCGCTTGCCACCTCCGAATATGGCACTGGGCTTGGGGCTTTGATTTTAGGAGCGGAAAAAGGCTACAAGCTTCACGCATATTGTGATGAAACGAGACCGCTTCTTCAAGGCGCAAGGCTGACGGCGTACGAGTTGATGAATGCCGGGATTGATACGACTTTAATCTGTGATAATATGGCAAGCCTTGTAATGAAGGAGGGTAGGATTAACGCCTGCTTTGTGGGCTGTGATAGAGTTGCCGCAAACGGTGATACAGCGAACAAAATCGGGACAAGCGGTGTCGCAATTCTGGCTAAGCATTACGATATTCCGTTTTATGTTTTCTGCCCGTCGTCTACGGTGGATTTTAACTGTAAGTCAGGCGATGATATTGAGATTGAGCTTAGAAAACCAGAGGAGATCAGCACAATGTTTTTTGAGCAGCCGATAGCACCAGAGGGCGTAAAATGCTTCAATCCGTCCTTTGATGTAACCGACAGCTCGTTAATTACAGCGATAATAACCGAAAAGGGCATATGCAAGGCGCCTTATACCGAGAGCCTTAAAATATTAAAGGGAGAACAATGATTATGAAAATACGTTTTAAAAATGCAAATATTCTTTCAATGAATAACAGCACCGAAATTATTAAAGGCGAGCTTTGGACTGACGAGGGGAAGATATCTTTCATAGGAACACCTACTGCTGAGCAGATCGAGGCTGTGAGCTTTAACCGTGTTATTGATGCAGAAGGAAATCTTTTAATGCCAGGCTTTAAGAATGCACATACACATTCGCCGATGACCTTTTTGCGTTCGTATGCAGATGATTTACCTCTGGAAGAATGGCTTTTTAACAGGGTTTTCCCTATGGAGGCAAAGCTTACAGCTGATGATGTTTATGTTTTTACTAAGCTTGCCATACTTGAATATTTATCGGGCGGTGTTACGGCGGCTTTTGATATGTATTACGAACCAGATGCGATTGCGAAGGCGTGTGTCGAATATGGCTTCAGAATGGTGTTCTGCGGTGCCGTGAATAACTTTAAGGAATCGACAGTGAAGCTAGAAGAATATTATGACAGATTTAATGAAATTAACCCCCTGATAAGTTATAGGCTGGGCTTCCATGCTGAATATACAACATCGCTCGACTTAATGAATGAAATTTCAGAACTTGCAAACAGCAAAAAAGCACCTGTTTTCGTTCATAATTCTGAGACGCAAAATGAGGTTAACGGCTGTTTGGAACGTTACAATATGACTCCAACCGAGCTTATGGATAGTATCGGTATGTTTAACTACGGCGGTGGTGGTTTCCACTCGGTAGTTCTTAGCGACAATGATATAGAAATATATAAAAAGCGTGGAATTTGTGCGGTGACAAATCCTGCTTCGAATTTAAAGCTTGCGAGCGGTGCTGCGCCTATTCAAAAATACCTTGATAATGGCATAAAGCTTGCAATCGGTACCGACGGACCTGCAAGCAACAATAGCCTTAATATGTGGAAAGAAATGTATCTTGTTACGGCACTTCAGAAGCTTGTGACTGGTGATGCAACAGCGTGTGCGGCTGAAAAAGTCCTAGAAATGGCAACAACAGGCGGTGCAGGGGCTATGGGGCTTTCCGACTCCGATGTTCTGCTTGAAGGAAAGAATGCCGATATAATCATGATAGATATGAAAAAGCCGAATATGCAGCCGATAAATGCAGTAGCAAAAAACCTTGTTTACAGCGGAAGCGACAGCAATGTTAAGTTAACTATGATTAATGGAAAAATTCTCTACGAAAACGGCGAATTTTTCACAGGTGAAAATATAGAAGACGTTTATTCCGAGGCAAATGAGCGTTTAGAAAAAATAAAGAAATTATAATATGCAAATACCCGAAGAAATAAAAAAAATAATGAATATACTGGGGGAGCAGGGGCACGAGGCTTATATAGTCGGAGGTGCGGTGCGGTCGTTTTTGATGGGTGCCGAACCCAATGATTATGACCTTGCGACCTCTGCTTTTCCTGAGGAAATAAAATCCGCACTCCAAGGCTATAAGCTACTGGATATCGGCATTAAGCATGGAACCATAACGGTGGTTACAGAAATCGGAAATGTTGAAATCACCACTTTTAGAGTTGACGGTGAATATGACGATAACCGACATCCAAGCAGTGTGGTTTTTACGAGAAAATTGGAAGATGATTTAAGCCGCAGAGATTTCACCTGTAATGCGCTTGCGTATTCGGAGAAGGGCGGTGTAATTGACCTTTTCGGTGGGACAGAGGACATAAAAAACAAAATAATCCGAACTGTCGGTGTGCCTGAGGAAAGGTTTTCTGAGGACGGACTTCGGATAATGAGAGCGTTAAGGTTTATTTCCGAGTATGGCTTTACACCCGACGAAAATACTAAAAACGCACTTTTCCGTAAATCACGGCTGCTCGAAAACATTGCAGCAGAACGTGTTGCTGCTGAGCTTGATAAGCTTATACTCGGGGAAAACGTGAAGGATATAATTATAGAATATTCTGAAATTTTAGCGGTGTTTATTCCTGAAATAATAAAATGTCGACATTTTATTCAGAACAGCAAGTATCATATTTACGATGTGCTTACACATATCGCTTGTGCCGTGGAAAGTGCGCCGAAAAACAAGATAATTAGACTGGCAATGCTGTTTCACGATATGGGAAAGCCTATATGCTATCTGCTCGACAATAACGGTGCAGGGCATTTTTACGGTCATGCTGCAAGGAGTGCCCAAATTGCTGAAAATGTGTTAAAACGGCTTAAATATGACAATGCTACAATTGAAAAGGTTTTACTGCTCGTAAAATATCACGACTGCTTATTAAAAAGCGACGAAAAAAGTGTAAAGAGATTATTGGGACGCTTTGGCACCGAGATGTTAAAAATGCTCGTAGATGTGCATAAGGCTGACGACAGTGCCAAAGCTGATTTCGTAAAGTCTCGGATACAGGCATACGACGAGGTTATACGGGTAATTGAAGAAATAAAGCGAAAGGACGAATGCTTTTCATTAAAATCTCTCGATATAAACGGACATGACATAA